>JBCCYW010000029.1:0-5606 GCA_039188945.1 Patescibacteria group bacterium | reverse complement strand
TACCAAATCGAACTGGGGCGCGCCCAGCGCTACGTCTTCGACATTGCCACCAATCTTCCTCCAGAGTTCGAACCAGTAGTGATGCTCGGTGGTGATGGCGAATTAAAACACAAGCTACTGGAACATCACATCAAAGTAATCAGTATTCCTGGACTACAACGAGATATTTCCTTCACCAAAGAACTACTAGCCAGCGCTCACATATATAAAATCATCAAGCAAGAAAAGCCGGATATCCTACACGTCAACAGCTCAAAAGCTGGTGGCATTGGCGCACTTCTTGGGCGAACAGCATTTATCCCGAGGATTATATTCACAGCGCACGGCTGGGCCTTTAACGAAGATCGCAGCCTCATCAGCAAAATCTTAATTAAATATCTGCACTGGCTGACGGTCGTACTGTCACATCACACGATTGCTGTATCAAGAGCAATTTACGAACAGATGGATTGGCCAGGTGTACAGAACAAAATGGTTGTTATATATAACGGCCGGTCAGCAGTTGCTCACCTAACCAAGGAAGAGGCCCGACAAAGCCTCGTAGAGCATAATCCTACACTTCAGCAATACCTAGACGATTTGTGGACAGGTACTATAGCTGAGCTTCATCCCATTAAACGTCACGATCTTATGATCGAAGCAGTAAAAAGACTGACTGAGTCGGGTCATATTGTCCGGCACATTATTATTGGTGGTGGCGAACTACACACTGAACTTGAGAAAAAAATCGCAGCAGCAGATTTGCGTGAGCATATCTTTTTACTGGGACCAATTCACGAAGCAGCTAGCTTACTCAAAGCGTTTGATATTTTTACCCTAACCTCTCGCTCAGAAGCGTTAGCTTACACCGCAGTAGAGGCGGCGCAGGCTGAGCGACCAATGGTCGTAAGTAATGTAGGCGGATTACCAGAGGTGGTTATCAACGAAGAGACGGGACTCATATTTACAAGTGACAGCGTCTACGAACTAACCAAACAACTTGAGCGTCTCATCACAACACCAGAACTACGCGCCACCCTGGCTGCTCAAGCGTATGAACGATCAAAAACCTTCTCGCTTGATCGAATGATTGAAAAGACCCTTACCCTCTACTCAGCCAACAAATCTCTCCCTTCATAGCGAGCCGCGGTATAACGACTCATCGCCATCACCATACCGATGCCGATGAATTCAGTTATCAAATGTGAACCTCCATAACTCAAGAAAGGCACTGTGGTCCCAGTTACCGGTAAGAGGCCAATGTTCATACCAATATGGACAAAGAAATGACTGATAATAAGAATCGCTACCCCACTCGTGAAAAGAGTTTCGAAGTTTGAGGCACCCTGGGTCGCATGATACAACAGCCGCCACACCACTAACGCAAAACCAGCAAAGAGCAAGAGCACTCCAATCAACCCCCACTCCTCAGCATACGCCGCAAAGATAAAGTCAGTTTCATATTCTGGTAAGAAGAGTAGTTTTGACTGGGTACCATACCCAATTCCCTTCCCGGTAATTTGTCCTGAGCCAACGGCGATGGTTGATTGATACGCATTATAGCCAGCACCTTGAATATCAGAGAGCGGGTCGAGAAACGTACCAATACGTTCCTTTTGATAGTCTTGCAAGGCAAACTGCCACATGCCAGCAAACGCCACCGCCCCCAGGAGAAATACCGTAAGAAGATGTTGGATTCTAATACCAGCGACCAACACCATTCCGAGCCAGACAAAGAATAAGATAATCGCCGAACCAAAGTCAGGCTGAATAAACACCAACCCAAACACAATCAGCGCATAGGCGCCCGACACCAGGATATGCCTAAAATCTCCTATCAACTCATGACGTTTTGAAAAATATTTCGCCAGCACCGCAATTAAGATAAGCTTGGCTGGATCTGATGGTTGAATGGAAAAAAATCCTAGGTTAAATCGACTTTGCGCGCCTAATGTAATTTCACCAAAAAAAAGAACCAGGACCAAGAGCGTTACAATAAAAAGAAAGACGTAAAAAGTGATATTGCCGACCCGCAAGAATCGATAGTCTGGAATTAAGGCTAGCAGAAGAGCTCCAGTTGCTACCGCAATCCAGATGATCTGTCGATCAAAGAAAACATTATTGCCTTGGTAGGAGTACATCGTTACCAAACCTAAAAACGTCAGGAACAATACTCCACTAAACAGTACTGGGTCAAACCCAGAGAATAACGTCCGCACCGTCCGCATCACGACAGAATACCAAAAATCCTAATGACTAGCGAAGTTCAGCAAAATTCGCGTCAGTCTTCGGAATAATGTCGATTCGGGCGGGACCTTCTTCGCAGATCGCGGACGTAATATTGCTATAGATTTGCTCAAGATCTCCTGTCTCTAGAGCATTAAATGCTTGACTGGGTTGATCCGCAACCGCACGTAAGAAATCCATGTTGACCTCACTTCCCAAGCCAATCGTATAGACATCAATCTGTTCAGATTTTACCTGTTCAGCTTTTGTAAGAGCAAACGCTTCTGGATCTGGATCCGGGGCTGTGGCCAAGCCATCGGTGAGCAGTACCAAAACCTTTCGCGCGTCCGTACTATGGCGATTACTCGCCAACTCCTGCCTGGCAAACTCAAAGGCTGCTCCGGTATTGGTACTACCGGTTTCTTCTTGTGGACTGATGGTAAGCGCTCGAATCACCCCGACCACATCATTCGCTCGATTGGTGAGCTGCAGGTTGGTGAACGCTTCCGTAGCAAATGTCACAACACTTAGTTGGTCTTGTGATCGAAACTGCTGAGCAAAAGAGCTAGCTGCTTGTAATACTGAAGTAATTGGTTCTGGTGGATCGCCTCCATCATTATTCATACTGCCCGAAAGATCAATGGCAATGACTGCGTCGGTCGGTACTTCACAACTACGCAAGGTTTTAGCAATTGGCTCTGGCCACGTAAACACAACCTGTTCTCGTGTTTCCGGAGCAAAAATATCGACAAATGTTTGCGAGGCGGTGAGTGGCTGGCCTGATCGGTCGAAGATAGTCGCTACAATTTCGACATCTTGCGCTTCGGTAAGTTCAGTATTTTCTACTTGAGCATTGAGCCGGGGACGGATATCTGCACCAATCAAATTAATAGCCGAGCTCACAAACTGATCCCGCCCAACCGTGGCTGGCAACCACAACTCAGCGGGCTCAAGGATGATCTCAGTGCGAGCAATTACTTGCTCACCAGTAAAGATTCTGCCTTCGAAAATTGGGTAGACACTATCTGGTGGCAGAATAGTGGTTCCGGAGCGTTCAGTCACCACCTCTCCCCCAGCGTCGAAAAATCGGAATGTGTAGTCAAGAGCTGGCGTTGAAGCCACATCATTACGATTTTCTACATACGCCAAAGCGTTGTATTGTCCGTCTACAATCCGGAAATGCTCCGCCCACTGAATTGATGGCTGAATTACATCTACCGTACAAATCCGCACACAAACACCACCACAGTCGACTCCCGTTTCACCAGAACTTTGTTGACCGTCAAAACAGCTTGGTGCTACATAGATAAAATTGTAGTATCCAAAAACCAGCAGCAGAAACACTATGGTGCCATAACCAACACCATATTGCAGTCGTCGATAGAATGCCCAGTAGCGAAACGTACTCATACTCTAATCATACCAAGTCTTAGTGGGTAAAGATGGTATTTAGCCTAGTTTTGCAGACCACGAGTACCAAAGAAATTGTTAGCGTTATCAGCAATTAGGTAGTACAGCGAATTGTCGGTACCGCCATAGCGAATTTTTCCACAATCTGCATCAATCGCTCCGTCAACGATTTCGTCAATCCGTGGATGTATATCAGTGAGATCCACAAACGGCCCAAGGACACAATCAAGACATCCTAAACGAACACTGACGCCACTGCTGTATGAATCACTTGCACCGCAAGAGACAGCCGGATTCCCAACTGGGTAGTAATAGGTGTAAGCGAAATTACTATTATTTCTGATCGGTGTAATGTCTTGGGTGAGAAAATCATTGAAGCCAGGAAAATCTGTCGCGGCAGCTCCGGTTTGATTGACCATACGCTGAATAGTATAGTCACCATAATCAGCAGCGGCATGGGTCGGCCAGCTTTCGAGATTCTCAATGCCATACGAAACCAAGGCAGTCTCAAAGGCCTCAAAGTCTTTAATGGTTTTAAGCGCCGCCGCTTCTAAGCGCGCGCGAACGCCCCAGATAACGGTAAACGTCACCAAAAGACCAATAATGCCAATTACCACAATCAGTTCGACCAGAGAAAAACCATATTTGTCCTTCATGGAGAAAGTATAGCACTGGGTACTTAATAAAAATAAAAAAGCGCCCAAAGTTACATGAAGAAACGAGTGAAGCGACTATTCTGAATGTATGTCCGAATCTTCTTTTTTCCTAAAGAAGATTCTTGGACTGACGATAACCTTCTACAACAGTTTCCCAAACTGCTGTAGTCCCTTACGAGTACCATCGGCGCGAAGTGGCGCACGGTTGAGTACCGTTACAAAAAATAATAAACCGAACCTATGCGATTTTAAATAAAAAGAAAATCAGCCCTTAATGTTGGCGATGACCTACTCTTCCCTTGCGAGTACCATCGGCGCGAAGTGGCTTAACTTCCGAGTTCGGAATGAGATCGGGTGGACCCCACTCGCTGAATCACCAACATTAAAGGCTGATTTGTGGCAGTGTGAACTGCGCGTTTGTTTACAGTTTGTTTACAGATAGTGAGAGAGACCTGACAAATAGTCAGGGATGGTCGAGATGGCAGGATTCGAACCTGCGGCCTCTGCCTCCCAAAGACAGTGCTCTACCAGGCTGAGCTACACCCTGCTCCATCTCACTATCTACAAACCTGCATATCCATAAAGCTTTTGTAAGCCGTGAAATGGCGCCAGTGACGATAGAACTGTACAATTCTGTCGCCACTAACTTCCCGGCATCTCTCATTGTCCCCGGGCCTCGCATTCCAAATGAACATGGTTAATCGAACCATTTCACGACTTACAACATTGTTTGTGAATTTTGAAGAGGACCCGAGCACGCCGGAGCCCCTCAGGATTCTATTCGCAGACCGCGACCTGCACCGGAAAGTCTGTGCCACCGATACAGTCCACATTACTGTCCGCTTGCCTCAGCATAAAGCCAAGGAAAAGAACGAGCGCAACCAGCGCAATATTTAGAACAACCGAACCAATGAGCGCAATCAGAAGCACATTATTCTTGTGCTTTAGATTGCTCATGTGGTTTTTTAGTCCGACTAGTTTCCAGAACCAGTCACCGCGCGCGCTTTCAACGTCGGTCATATGACCCTCCTTCCTCTTCAAAATTCACAAATTACAGGTAATTTTCAAACATTCACATTTTACAATGTACGGCTTTTTGCCGTGTACAACATTCCTCGCAGGAAATAACGTCCAATTAGTACACCTTGGCTGCACGTGTCGCCACGCTTCCACCTAGTGCCTATCAACCTGATCATCTCTCAGGAGACTTAATGATACCTAATCTTCAAGTTGGCTTCCCGCTTAGATGCTTTCAGCGGTTATCCATTCCCGACATAGCTACTCGGCAGTGCCGCTGGCGCGACAACCGATAGACCAGAGGTCAGTTCATCCCGG
>JBCCYW010000028.1:0-5752 GCA_039188945.1 Patescibacteria group bacterium | reverse complement strand
CCCCCCCCCCCCCCGCCTCCCACGCCACCGTCTCAGTTGCCCCCAGTGATGTCTTCTTGATCTCAGCCACCTCACGTCCAAAGCGATCGATTGGCGCTGGCGTATAGCCACACAGAAATATCTTATCGACTCCGGCACCATCAGCGGTCCGAAAGATAGAGCCGACGTTATGCGCACTTCTTATGTTGTCGAGGATGACAATTTTCATCGTGCTAGACTAGCAAATAAGTCATGCTGAATCCATTTCCTATCCAGTTCCTAGCCCTCATTGCCTATTTCTTGTTGCGGGTATTTTTGGGTATCGCCCTACTCTATCTAGGCGTTAGACATCTGAAATACCGAAGAGAAATTATCAGTCATGTCTCCTGGCTGCCAACTGGATCATGGATTGGTATTGTGCTGGGAGTTTTTGAAATCGGTGTAGCGATATTTATCTTGCTGGGTTACTACACCCAATATGCTGTCCTGCTTTTGGGACTGCACGCCATCGAAATGCTCCTGGTGCGGCATTGGTTCACTCACCACAGCTTACCGCCTCGATTGTTCTACTGGTTAGTACTTGGTATTTGTCTGTCGCTTTTTATCACTGGCGCCGGCGCTCCAGCGATTGATTTACCGATTTAAGAGCACTTGCAGCGCCACCAAAAGCCACACGACACCGCCAACAATAGCGGCAGTAGCTGTTGCCGAAGCAACAAAAGAACCAAAACTTCCGAGTAAAATAAGGCCCACCCCCATCATGACACTGGTTGCAACTGGGGGTTTTTGAATCGAAACCAGCGCAATCGCTGTAGCCGCTGCAAAGTACAACTGAATAGCTGTGCCCAGGATATCTTCAGTTGCCCACACAATGACTGTTTCAAACATATGTGCTCCACTATAGCATCGATCAAGTTATTGATTTACCAACCCAAAATGCTATAGTTTTTGCCACTTGCGGTGGAATCCACCGTCCTTCCACCAACGCTCAGGTGGGAGAGGTAGAACTGTTTGGGAAACAGTTCTACGCCTTTTAAGGAGTTAAGCATAGTGTCCGCCCATAGCTCAGTTGGTAGAGCAGCAGCCTTTTAAGCTGAGGGTCCCAGGTTCGAGCCCTGGTGGGCGGACACTGCACTTAACCAAGGATGCCGACTCGATAAATAAAAGCTATTCAACCTCAAATAGTTCTTTTCGATACGTGTCTTTAACTATTTTTCTCTCTCCTTCAACCTCAATTTCTTTTGAGCTATAGCCATGTTCGTGAATCTCAAACGTCTTTCCGTGAGCTGAAAACAGCTTAAACCAATCTCCATGCAGCGTATCTATCTTGTGTTTGCTGTCCTTTTGTAAGAAACCAACTTCAAAAATACTCCCATCAATTTGCTCTAAGGAAAGCATGTTATCGATGGGAAACAATTGATAATACAAATCTGGGACAACACCTTCTGCGGTAAAATCTTTTCGGATCAGTACGTCTGGTTTTCTTGAGTTCGAGGAAAACCGATTTAAGAAATTTGTTTCTGTGTTAGTTAAAGTAGTTTCGTCACTGATAACGTTAGTGGTCCATGAAGTTATGTAATTACCATCAGCCCCCTCGAAAGTGACCGTGCTTTGTATATTGTCTGGAGCCTCCTGGTAGTTTTGTATCCACGTCGCCTCCTCTTGAGTAGAGCCGTTGGTTCTGGTGAGCGTAATGTGATGCTGTTTTTTCTCCAATTGATGTTCATACTCCATGGTCTCCGTAAATTTTTCACCATCAATAAACAACTCGGCTGCTTTAGAAAAGTTGGGCAACGTATCAAGCACTACCCATTCCTGTTGTGGTGGTAAACCAAAAATTTCTATCCAGCCTAAAAACTGATGGTAGCGCGGGAGACATATGTTCTTCTGCTGGCCGAGTATGTCCACCTGCACATCACTGTAATAAATCCCGTCTTTATATTCTTTGAATCTAATAGCAATATCGCCGACTTTTTTCATACGTATCTATATAGTCAAACACCACTTCTCCAATGCTAGGTCGATTTCTCTGGTGCCATTGTGACCATCGTGATACACCATCAGAAGTGACTGAGCGAGCGAGTTCACTTCACCATCTTTAAATTTACTCAGCGCCCGCTTGGCTTTGTTGTAGGGAAAATCTTTCATGCCAGCTTCAGCGGCACTGCTGGTTTTAGCTGCTAAGCGCAGTGCCTTGAGCTGCCACCACAAGGTACCAATAATTTCCTCCTCTACTATTCCGGAAAGCTTGGCTTGCTGCAGCAAAAGCCAAAGAGACTTCTTATCTTTTCTGGCTAGCGCATCAGCCATCGCAAAGGTATTAAACCGTTCCCCAGCTGCAGCTTTTAGTTCTTCAAACTCACTCGCGTGCTTTTGGTACGGCTTCTTGTCAGCCGCCAATAACGCTCCCTCTATCACCACAAACTGATTACTCGACTCTGCCATCGCTGGGAGAGCCTCTTTTACTTCAGCAGCAAAGTCTTTATTGGTCGAAGGGATATCAAGGAGATACAACTCTGCTTCACCAAAGAGCGACACGGCTCCCAAAGCATCAGCCAGCATCCCAGACACAAAATTCTCAGCGTCTACTCGGTGCACTCGCACCCCACCCACTTCCGCTTGCTGCACATGAGCAAACGCTTTCTCGCGCACCTGAATCGTATCGTTTCCGCAGTAGATATGTAGCATTAGACTATTATATTTGATCGTTGAATCATTGACAAAAATACCGCTGAGTGAGAGGTTTAAAGCAGTAAGCACCAACAGTGACAGGATCAGTAATGCTCGTAGCTATCAGCATCATTATGATGATTTTTGCTTGGAAATGTTCAACCCGACTTTCAGTGCCTTATCCCAAAGGTGTAAGTTTGACCGAAATGAATGAAATAGACTTTGGGGATGAGCCGTACGAGTGGGGGTTACTGATACTAGGGTTTTTTGGCTGTATCTTTGCGATCTTAGGACTCCTTAGTTGAGATTTCATCTCACGACATACCAAGCAAATCGCTGCGACCTAGAAGTGGGTCGCGGCTTTTTTATTGCCACTCCTCCATCTCAAGCCAATTCTCCCCCACTTTGGCGTCAACCAAAATTGGTACACCATGAGTATCTTTTTCGCTCACCATCGAGGTCATGAGTTTCTCAAGCTCTGGCACGACAACCTCCAATTTCTTTTCATTAATTTCAAACACCAACTCGTCATGCACCTGCAACAACATCCGCACATCTTTCTCCAGCTTCATCTCTTTGAGGTACGCGGCAATCTTGACCATCGCGATCCGAGTAAAGTCAGCCGAGGTACCCTGAATCGGCGCGTTGATCGCCATGCGCTCTGCCTGCGCGCGAATAAACGGCGCCGAAGAAGTAATACCGGGGAAATGACGCTTCCGGCCAAAGAACGTGGTGGTGTAGCCATGTTGCCGGGCAAACCCTTTGGTCTCTTCCAGGTACTCAGCTAGGTGAGTAAAGGTATTAAAGTAAGCATTAAGAAATTCTTGCGCTTCAGCCCGAGGTGTATCATCACCCAAATTAGTCCGCAGTGCGTTGACACCCATGCCGTAGAGAATACCGAAGTTGATGACCTTGGCTTTGCGGCGCATGTTATCAGTCACCTCTTCAGCGTTTACCCCAAATACCCGCAGCGCTACCCCACGATGGACGTCTTCGCCACGCTTGAAGATATCAATCAGCTTCGGGTCTTCAGAGAGAAAAGCGGCTATCCGCAGCTCTACCTGCGAATAATCAATCGCGACTAGTTTAAAGCCCGGCTCTGCCACAAACGCACCGCGCACTAACCGACCCTCCTCAGTTCGGACCGGTATATTTTGAATGCTAGGGTCTTTGGTAGCCATCCGCCCGGTTACCGCTCCTGATTGCAGGAACGTTGGGTGCAAGCGACCGTCCTTGCCGACCATGTCGGGTAGGTTATCAATGTAGGTGGAGAGGAGCTTTTGGAGTTCCCGGTAACGCAGCACCTCAGGAATGATCTCGTGATCATCTTTGAGTTTCTCAAGTTCCGATTCTTTGGTCGAGCGCTGTCCGCCGGCAGTCTTTTTAGCGTTCTTGGGTTTGAGCTCCAGTGTATCAAAGAGAACTTCTCCCAACTGCTTCGGTGAATTAATATTAAATTCACCGCCAGCGTGTTTGTAGATCCGCTTTTCAATACCAGAGAGTTCTTTATGAAGTTTCTTCGATAGTTTTTTAAGATAGGCGACATCCAGCTTAATGCCGGTTGCTTTCATCTCTTCCAGGACAGGAATCAGTGGTAATTCGATCTCTGTATAGATTTTCTCTAAGTCTTCTTTTTTAAGTTCTTGGAGTAGGTGTTTTTTAATCTCAGCAAACCCACCTCCAATACCCTCAGCTCGTCCATACGAAAGAATGTCTTCAAAGGTTGGATTGGTGGTATCACTCTCCAATAGCCACAAAGCCATAGCGGCTTCTTTAATGTCTTGCTCCGGTACGTTCTCGCCAGTTTCGGTGATTTCATCGTGGCTATCAGAGTCACCAAAGAGAAGCTGTACTCGATTTCCGAGTGTGCGAAAGCCAAGCTCAGCAAACAAAGTCAGTAGTTGCTCAAGGTCTAGCTTCTCTTGCCAGGTCTGTTCCGGGAGTGCAAACGTAATCGGTGCATCAAGCCGGATAGTGGCGAGCATCTTGGAGAATTCGGCCTCTTCCCGGTTATCTGCCACGAGCTGAATGAAGCGCTTTTGTACGCCTGATTCTTTAGCCACTTCCTCTACCCCCTTCTTCTTGATGGCGGTGTAAATTTTTTCAATTGGCCCGTAGGTACCAACGAGTTTTAAGGCCGATGTTTCGCCTACCCCCTTCACTCCCGGAATATTATCGGAGGTATCACCACGAATTCCCTTATAGTCGATGGTAAGTTTTGGACCAAACCCAAACCGCTCTTTAATAGCTGCTTCGTCATACATCACCACCTCAGAGCCCTTACGCTGGGTGTACACCCGCACCTTCTTTTTATCGATTAGTTGGAAGGTATCCATATCGCCAGAGGCGATCACGACATCAATATCTTTCTCGGGTTTCATTTGATGAGCGATGGTGCCAAGCATATCGTCGGCTTCAAAGCCGGGATGTTCATAGATCGGAATACCAAACGCGGCCATCAAATCCCGCGAGCGATTAATTTGCTCAACCAACGAGTCGTCGGTTTTAGAGCGGCCGGCTTTGTAGTCTTCATAAGCTTCGTGACGGTAGGTTGGTTCTGGAAGATCGTAACAGGCAGCGATGTAGTCTGGCTTGAGGTCTTCAACAATCCGCAAGATCATTGCGGTCACGCCGTAGAGCGCACCGGTTGGTTCACCGTTGGGTGACGTAAAATCGGGCAGCGCATGATACGCCCGATGTAAAATCGCGTGCGCATCGAGAAGCACAAGAGTTTTCTTCTTTGCAGTTTTAGCTTGCTTCTCCGCCATGTCTGGTTATGAGTCGTTGATCGTTATCGCCAATAGTAAACGTGAGGTGAATGGTGGTTGCAGGTAGTAGCGGCTCAATTCGCTCCGCCCACTCAATACACATGATAGTTCCTTTTTCACTAAGTAACTCGGGAAACCGTAGAACCCGCATTTCGTCAACGTCCTCAATTCGATAGGCATCGATGTGTGTGAGCTGAGAGATCTGCTCATGCTCAGTGTTGTAGTGTTTCATCACTACAAAGGTAGGGCTGGTGACGGTTTCACTCACTCCCAGGACCGCTGCGAGCTGTTGGGTGAAGGTGGTTTTGCCGGCACCAAGGTCGCCATGGAGTGGG
>JBCCYW010000027.1:0-6416 GCA_039188945.1 Patescibacteria group bacterium | reverse complement strand
GAGCTCCGCCTCTTTAATTTTCACCCGCTTACCTTCATGCACAAAAAAGGTTTCTGGCCAGCCAGAAAACGCCCGAATCTTAAGCAGTGCCTGGAAGGCTGCGTCGCTAGTAGGTAGGTTGTGTGGGTTAAGAGCGAGTTCACCATCAGCTCGAGTGAGTTTCTCGGTGTAGGTAGCAGCGTCGTGAGCTTGTTCAGTTGGTTCAATTTTTCCGGTTAGCCACTGAGGAATAGTATCTGCCAATAGAGCGCCACCTAAGTTAGCCAGACCTTTATCGAGTTCTTGGCCATCAATCGGCCAGTACTCATCAGCGATAGGCATAACCTGTTGGGCTAAAAGTGGCCCATGATCCATCTCGTTATCAAGCAGCATCACTGAGACGCCAATTGCTTCACGATCATCATTGGCAATAGCACTACGAATTGGGCTTGGTCCCCGGAGCTTTGGTAATAGGGAAGGGTGGACGTTAATGGTTTTATGCTTTGGCAGTTCCAACACCCACTCGGGAAGAATGAAGTTGTAAGCGACTACTACAAAGAGATCAAAATCATCATCGAGCACTTTCTCAATCTCAGCTTTTTCTTTATAAGAAACTGGTTGAAACGCCTCGATTCCATGCTTCTGAGCCCAGACTTTCGTCGGCGGGGGAGTAAGTGCTTGCTTGCGGCCGACCGGACGATCAGGGCTACAGACAACCAGCTCTGGCAAAATACCTGCTTGTTTAAGTTCATTAAGAACTGGAACTGATAGTGGCTCTCCACCAAAATAGGCAATCTTAGGATTCATGAGAAGCTTCCTGATGAGCCTTATCGAGCTCGTCTTTATGAATAACGTTCTCTGCCTTGTCGATAAAGAGGATTCCGTCCAAGTGGTCGTATTCGTGTTGAAAGATTTGTGCTAAGAGGCCACCCGCTCCACGCTCATATGTATTGCCCTGCTCATCAGTAGCTTGAATGGTGACATTGGTCGCTCGTCGTACCTCTCCATACTGATCAGGTACTGAGAGACAACCCTCACCCACTAGATGCGTTTTCTTAGAGGTTTTTACAATCTTTGGGTTGATAGCGACAATGCTTGGCAATGGTTCGTCTCGATCTTCACCCTGATCTTCAATTAAAAAAATTCGCTTACTAATACCAACTTGTGGCGCCGCGATAGCGACCGCTACAAAGCCACCTACATTGTATTCTTTAAGCGCGTCTCGCATGGATTTGAGAATTTTTTGTACGGTGCCATCAGTAAATTCCTCCTGAGTCACTTCCTCAGCGATGGTGTGCAAGGCTGGATGATTTTGTGCAACTAGTTTTCCCATACGTCTTGCCGGCACTATACCAAACTCACCAACTGGTGGCTAGACAATACGTTCTGGATTTACCTCAATTTTAATTTGTGGTGGCAAGCTGCGCAGAGCTTCAATCAGGCCGGGGTGCGGCCACTGATCTTTCTCAATCCGGATCAAGCAGTGTCGAATTATCTTTTTGGGTTGGGAGAGTGGACTTTGGTAGAAGCGAGCTTTGCCAGTTGGGATAGTTGATTTCACAAGCGCTTCAGTGGTTTTGATTGCTTCCGGGCTACCAGTCCAGGTTAGTAAGACAAACTCAGTGAACGGTGGATAGCCAACCATTTCTCTCAACTTAATTTCATCGTCAAAAAATCGTTCAATCGCACCTCTCGTAGCATATACCAATAAATCATCAGTCTCGCTTCTGGTCTGCACTACCACCTCTTTTTCAGTCCGATCTCGCAGGTCAAGCAGCGTATGAAAGAGTTGCTCATCAGCTTTCCAGGTTGGAATGGAGCGGGTGGCATCAAGTGAAACAATAGCGGAGAGGGCGACGGGTTTTTTGAGGTAGTTGAACGCCATGGTGGTGCCGATCATGATCGCTCCTTTGTGGCTATAAAATGATTTTGTTAAGTCTGTTGCTCGCTTATAGGTCTTGGCAGTCGAGTGATCAAATAGGAGAATTGGTGTGTCAGGGAAGTGGCGTTTGCACTCGTCAAACACTTGCTGGATGCCAATCCCGCGTTCTCGCAATCGCCACGAACCACACTGCTCACACACATCTGCTGCCGGGACTCGTTTGCCTGAGGTACTGGAGAGAAACCAGCGTTGTTCCTCACCGTTCTCATAGGTTCGCATGAGTGAATAAGGGGTACCTGAATCAGGGCAACGAAAAATATGTCCACAATCAAAACAAGCCACCACCGGAGCCAAACCCCGCCGGGCAGCCAGTAAGAAAATGTTGGAACGTGATTCGAGTGTTGTACTCATCGTTTTGACTAGTTCCTTGGAGAAAAGTGTGAAGGGGGTTTCAATGGTTGGTTTGTCATTTTGCTTAACAATCGTGAGTTTGGCATCAATAGCGAATCGTTTTGGAGGCTCACCGAAGGTGTGATATTCGTCAGTACGACGACGATGTTCGTCTTCGCTACGAGCGACAATGTCTCCAAATAATAACGATCGATTGGTGATCCGAGCGTAGGTGGTCAAAATAGTTCGGTGATCGAGGTAAGGGCGAAAGCGAGGCAGGTAGTATGAGCTGGCAGATTGTTCAACGATGATTGAGGTCAGGTCTTCGCGCTCTAGATAGGCATGAGATGGCGTACAGATAATGAGCTTAGAAGCAGAGAGATCATCAAAGGCTTTGTAGGCGTCAACTCGTTTCTTTTTGGTTTGAGCCGGGGAGAAGCTGATCATTCGATCTTCAATCCCACTTTTGAGTGCTTCTTTAGCCACCACCACGTCTGCCGAAGTGGGTACCACAAACATTACCGAACCACGGTGTGCAAAGCTGCTTCTAATATGACTCCGATACTGCACATAGCGTTCATGAGAGGGTGCTTGCAAGATTTGGGGTGTTGGATCTTCGGTACCAATATGCTCTTTTACTTGCGGATAGGGAATACTGCCGTCGCGAATATCTGGTGGGAGGAGGGAGTAGAGAATTGCCCCTGATTTAGCCGGTACTACGTTAGTTAGCTCTTCAACTGTCTTGAGAAGCGATGCAGGAACACGACCAAAGGCAGTTTGCTGGGGGAGTTTTCGAAGTGAGAAGGTGGCGGCTTTGAGGGCAGTTTTAGTGGTAGATACTGGCTTGCACTCCATGACGACCGCTGAAATCTGCTTACCGCGGACGGGAATTTTTAGAAATGTCCCAATGTCATAGGTGGTGGAAGAGAAATACGATAAAGACTCGATCTGAACCCCACGCTGCAATGGCACTACCTCAATGACGAACATCAGGCTATTTTAGCAAACCGTTTCCTAAACGCATAAAAAGTCGCAGCCACCCTGTTATGGGTGGCTGTAAACAATTTCTGAGAAAATCTTAGGCTGGAATTTCAATTTTCTCTTTGATTTTTTCCAGTAGCTCTCGAAGATCTAACTCTTCTAGTTCAACCCATACACCACCATTTTCCTTTTTATAGGGATTATAAGTTTCGAAAAATTCCAGGCCAGTTGCTTCAGGTGTAACTTTCTCCCAGTCACCCTTTGGACCTATGTAAATAGTATCGTAGATTGAACTTCCAGCCATTACATGAACGACAGGGGCAGACTTTACCGGTCTGCGCCCTATATAAAGATTGCCTGAAGATGTCGTGACCTCAACACCTATCTCTGCAGCGATGGCTTGAATTTGTTCGCAGAGTCTGGCAACGGTGTCTCTGCACTGACGTTGCTCTGGAGTTAGTTTTTTCTTCGGCATCAAAATCTCCATTTGTTTTTCAGTCCTAAGGGCACTATAGTTATTTAGGTAGGCAAGTCAAGTTAAAATTCCTCCAAATAACTAATTTTGGCGCCGAGCGAAGCGAGGCGCTCGACTAACTTCTCATAGCCGCGATTGATGCTATAGATGTTGCGTAGTACTGAGTGACCATTGGCACTGAGCATAGCAATAAGAAGAATAGTGGCAGGTCGAAGAGCGGGCGGGCAAATCAACTCGGTCGCACGTAGAGCTGTAGGGCCATTGATGTAAATCCGATGTGGGTCAGCGAGCACGGTATCGGCACCAAGCTTATCGAGCTCAGTGAAATAAATGGCGCGCTTTTCATAGACCCAATCGTGAATCAGGGTTTGTCCTTCTGCTTGCGTAGCAATCACGGCAAAGAAGGGGAGGTTGTCGATATTAAGGCCCGGATAAGGTCGGGCGTACACCTTCTCATGGAGCGAAGTGAGTTTTGAGGGTTGGGTCGTGATGTCTACTAGTCTCGTCAGCCCATTGTGGCTAAGGTAGGGTTTGGATTGTTTGTACTTAAAACCCATTTTCTGGAGTTTTAGGAGTTCGAGTTCTAAGAAATCGATTGGACAGCGGGTAATGGTAATTTTTGAGTTGGTCACAATCGCTGCAGCCAAGAAAAACATTGAATCGGTTGGGTCCTCCGAGAGGGTGTACTCGACATCTTGGTTGATGGTCGAGACCCCAGTTACGGTCAAGGTGGTAGTGCCAACACCTTCTATGGTGACACCAAGTGTTTGGAGAAAGGCACACATTTCCTGGACCATGTAGTTAGCTGAAGCATATTTAATAACTGTCGTATGAGGCCGTAGTGCAGCAGCAAACAGGACGTTTTCGGTTACCGTATCACCTGATTCATAGAGGATAATTTCTTCAGGCTGCTTGGGAGTAGTTTTTACAACAAATGCGTCGTCGGTAGCTTCAATATCAACCCCAAAATGCTCCAAGGCATAAAAGTGAGGCCTTACTGTGCGGCTACCGAGCTTGCAACCGCCAGACTGGGGAAGGGAAAAAGAGTTAAGGTGATGAATCAGCGGGCCAATAAACATCACAATACTGCGGGTTCGCTTGGCCGCTTCTTCATTAATGTTTTTAAGGTCAAATTTCTTGGGGGGCTGAATCACTACGCCGCTATCGTGCCAGTCAATTTTGACCCCAATACTTTCGAGCACTTCGATCAAGCGATGTACCTCTTCAATGCGCGGCATATGGCGCAAGGTAGTTTTGCCTTTGTTAAGCAGCGAGGCGCACAAGAGACCAACCGCCCCATTTTTAGAAGTGTTTGTCTTGATCGTTCCTGATAGTTTATGGCCACCATCAATTGAGAGATTGACCGTACCTGGAGATAGGGTAATAAGGTTTTTCTTCAGGGCGTGTGAGATCTTGCGTAGTGTATCAGCACTGACGTTTTGTTTACCACTTTCAAGGCGCGCGACTGCGCTTTGGGTGGTGCCAATCTTTTTAGCTAACTGTGCTTGGGTGAGACCTTGCGATTCGCGTAGGTCAGCCACTCGTGATCCGATATTTTCCATACGCTAGTAATATAGCATATATGCTATATAGTAAGCACGCTATCCCCAAACATATTTTTTGTGAGGATCCTTTTCATTTTTCCTAAAGAGCGTAGTATAGGTGCACTATGTTGGCCCGGTTTACTCCAAAAATAGGCATTGACCTTGGAACGACAAATATTTTGGTCTTTGTGCCAGGCGAGGGAATTGTACTCAATGAGCCGTCAGTGGTCGCGGTGTCTGACCAGAGTGATGTACTGGCGGTGGGGAGCGAAGCCAAGCGGATGATCGGTCGTACACCTGAGAACATTCGCGCCTATCGGCCCATGAAAGACGGTGTCATTGCTGATTACCGTGTAACCGAAGCAATGCTTCGTTACTTTCTTCGTAAAGCGCTCTCGAAATACAATATTTTAAAACCAGATGTGATGGTGTCGGTACCGGCGGGAGTGACCTCTACTGAGCGTCGAGCGGTGGTAGAAGCAACCGTAAAAGCCGGAGCCAAGAACGCCTACGTGGTAAAAGAGCCAATTTTAGCGGCGATTGGAGCGGGTGTGCCAATTTATGATGCACAAGGACACATGATCGTTGATTGTGGGGGTGGCACCATCGATGTGGCGGTGATTTCGCTCGGAGGAATCGTGGCCGCCAACTCAGTCAAATGTGCCGGTAACCGGATTGACGCAGCAATTGTCGATTACATCAAAAAAACCAGAAACCTCTCAATTGGTGAGAAAACAGCAGAAGAAGTAAAGATTACCGTTGGGTCTGCGCTACCACTTGAAGAAGAACTCACGATGGATATTAAAGGTCGTGATGTCTTGACTGGCTTACCCAGAACGACCGAGGTGAAGACGAACGAGATTGTACGGGCTATTTCTCGCGAGCTGCGTGAGATGGTGAAAGCGATTAGAGATGTATTTCAGCAGACACCACCGGAGCTGGCAGCCGACATTATTGACGGTGGTATAATTATGACTGGTGGTACGTCGCAATTACGAAATTTCCCAGAATTAGTAAAACGTCGCACCGGGGTAAAGGCACAACTTGCCGACCAAGCACTTTTTTGTGTTGCTAAAGGAACCGGTACCGCGCTCGAACATTTAGATACGTATAAACGAGCGATTTTAACGAAGCGGTAGATGAGGAGGGGATAGTAGCGGGGGGG
>JBCCYW010000026.1:0-6718 GCA_039188945.1 Patescibacteria group bacterium | reverse complement strand
TAAATTTCATCAACATCAGCTACGTCTATAAGATGATGTGGTACACCCTGCATTTCTTTTTCGGTAACTTTGGCTGTACCGATATCTAACTCTCGATATACTTGCCGTGAATCAGCCGAAATTACCTCACCAGAAAATTGCTTGGCGATCTCAATTGCTAATCCAGTTTTCCCAGACGCAGTTGGTCCTACTACTGCTACTATCTTCGGCTTAGTGTTCATGAGAGCAATGTAGCAAAAAAGTTAACCGAGCGCATGTCGCGCTCGGTTAGGCGTTACACTTTCATACTCTCAATCTCTTGTTCCAGTAGCGCCAGTCTTTCTTGGGGCCATAGATCAAGCTCAACAAACGTACGGATAATAGTTGGTACGTGGTAGGCAGCAAACACTTTGTACCCTTTGCGCTGAAGATGCTCTAGTCCACCCAGACCTCGGTCAAACAGAAAGCAATGCAGCATTTCCTTTGTTTCGTAACCGAGTGACTCCATTTGCTTCATTGCTTTGAGGAAAGAACCACCGCTACTGATCGTATTGTCGATGGTGAAATACCAGTGACTATCATGATCTGGAGTTGGAAGCAGGCCGTCAGTATTTCCGTGATCTTTTTTCTGTGATCGGGTAAGTCTACACCCGATCAATGCATTGGCAGTACCATGCATGCCTTGCATACAGCCAGCTAACATGTTGCCTGAGAATGGAATCCCGATTGCAATTGGGAATCTGTGATCTTCTCGCTGAAAGACCTGATGAAAAATCGGCTGAAGCAAGCTGTTTGCGTAGATTGGTCTATCAGTTACTTCTTCACGCGCTTCAACGTAAAAGTTGCTGTTGCCGAGGTGCGAGAGTGGTATCAGTTTCTCGGAGTAGTGAATGGTCCTGGCTGCTTCGATCATCTTTAGGAGATCTTTTTTGGTTTTGGGTCTCGTATTCCAATAGGGATTGGAAAGCATGAGTGTATCCTTTTGTGAGGGAGCTGTTCTAGATAAGTAGTATAGCAAACTTTGTGCCGAAGGAGGGAATCGAACCCTCACTCCTTGCGGAACACGATTTTGAGTCGTGCGCGTCTACCAATTCCGCCACTTCGGCAAGTGGCTAAGAGTCTAACAGAAAACAAAAAAGTTATAAACACTTCATTTTTAGTGGCGTGGTAAAATGGCTCTACGAACAAGGGAGGTAAAACGTTCGGAGCTTTTAACTGTATGGCATTTCAAGGTGATTCCATCTTTTGGGTGGAGGTAGAAAAGATCGTTCCAAACCCGTTTCAGCCACGGCGGGAATTTGATGACGAAAAATTGCAAGAATTATCTGAGTCAATTCGGATGTATGGCGTGTTGCAGCCGCTGACCGTCACGCGGAAGGAAATGAGCCGCGAAGACGGCACCTTTTATACTGAGTACGAGCTGATCGCTGGTGAGAGGCGTTTGCGAGCGAGTCGCTTGGCGGGCTTGGCACAGGTGCCAGTCATTATCCGCGAAGGAGAAGATTCTGAGCAAGAAAAGCTCGAACTGGCGATTATTGAAAACCTCCAACGCGAAGACCTTAATGCCGTTGACCGAGCGCTAGCCTTTAAACAACTGGCCGATCAATTCAATCTTTCACACGTTGAAGTAGGGAAGAAGGTTGGACGAAGTCGGGAGTATGTCTCCAACTCAATTCGCTTACTTCAGCTACCTGACTACATGCTCGACTCACTGCGTCGCAAAGATATTAGTGAAGGTCATGCACGTTCGCTCCTGATGTTGATCGACCGGCCAGAAGAACTCGACACGGTCTATCGGGAGGTGCTCCTAAAGAAATTGTCAGTTCGGGAAGTAGAGCGGATTACGCGTAAGATTGCTACCGATAAAGTTCGCAAGAAAGATTGGCAAGACACCAACCCAGAACTGATTGAAATGGAGAAGCGGTTTACTGAAACACTTGGCACTCGAGTGCAGATTCAAAAGACTGATTATGGTGGTAAGCTCACTATCGATTATTTCTCAGATGAAGATCTAGAGGCAATGCTTGAGCGCTTGCGGGCAGACCGAGCTGAGCAATCTGCTGCCGGAGTAGCTAGTGCGGCAGCACACATAAGTGAGCATACACCACTTGAAGTTGACGGAGTGGTTCCAGAGGGTGGGTCAACATTAGGAGAAACCGAACCACCCTCTCCACGACTGATGGAACAAGAACCGGCTGCAGAACAGTCTCAGGAAACTCCGACTGAGGTCGCTCAAGAAATACAGCAACCGCATGATGAAATCTCTAGCAATAGTTTTACACAAACAGATGAGCCGCAATCAGAGCATTCAGTACGCGCTTACGAACAGGTAGAAGCAGCGTCGCAACCTGAAGAACAAAAAGAAGAAAAACCTGACGACAGCAATCTCTACTCAATGAAAAACTTCGGTATCTAGTGTATCTACTTTGTTTCCGCCTCCATGGTCGCACGGATTCGTCGTCTGGCTAGTGTCGTTTTCGCAAATTCCAACCACTTCAAGGTTGGTTTGGAGTTTTTGTTAGTGATAATTTCAACCATATCGCCATTCCGCAGCACCGAGTCGAGCTGAACCATTTTCTGATTCACCCGAGCACCTGAAGTTTGGTTACCTACCTCAGAGTGAATCGCATAGGCAAAATCAATCGTTGTCGCACCAACCGGCAGGTCAACCACGTCACCGTTGGGGGTAAAAACAAAAATTCGGTTACTGAAGAAGTCCTTGCGCATGTCTTCGACAAACTCTTCACCAGTGCTTTTGTCTCGGGTGTACATTTCTCCGATTTCACTAATCCAGCGAGGAATCTTTTCTTTGTCAGGGGTGTCTTTCGTGTATTCGGCGGGTGTAGCTGATTCAGTTGCCCGTTTAGAGAAGGGTCGAAATAACGAAGGAATAAGTGTGCTAAATCGTGAACTCGATTCAGTCTTACCGTTGTTATCAACTTGCTTATAAATAATGTGAGAAGCCACACCAAATTCAGATTCATGGTGCATTTTGCGGGTTCGGATTTGGATCTCAAGAATGACGCCGTTTTGGGTAGTGACTGTCGTATGAATTGATTGGTAACCATTCGGTTTGGGGAAGGCGATGTAGTCTTTTACACGTCCTGGCAAAGGGCGCCATAGCTCATGAATGATCCCTAATGCTCGGTAACAATCTTCAACTGACTGCACAACAACGCGCATGGCTAAGAGGTCGTACACCCGATCGATATCCCACTCTTTTCGTTGCAGCTTATGATAGAGACTAAACAGACCTTTGACTCTAAATGAGGTATTGAAATCAAGTAGCTGGGCGTCCGCTAGACGTTTTTGCAACAGCTTTCGTTCTCGTTCTAGTACTACGTCGGTGTTCCCGGCGCGCTTCGCCAGCAAGCGACACACTTCCTCATGTTCCTTGGGGTATACGTACGGAAAAGCTAGGTCTTCGAGTTCTTTTCGAATCCGTCCCATTCCCAAACGGTGAGCAACCGGCACATAGATCTCGAGTGTTTCGCGAGCAATTCGAAGTTGTTTCTCAGCTGGCACATACTCGAGGGTCTGCATGTTATGCAAACGATCGACCAGCTTGATAATCAAGACACGGATATCCTGACTGGTGGCCACAAACAACTTTCGTAAGCTTTCATTATGTCGATCGGTCCCGTAGTAACGAACAGAACTCAGTTTGGTAACACCTTCAACTAAAAAAAGAATTTCGTCTGAGAAGTGCTTGGTGATATCTTCAGCGGTCACCTCAGTATCTTCAATGGTGTCATGAAGGAGTCCAGCCGCGATGGTACGCGGGCCCATCCCCATTTCAGCGAGTCTGAGGCCAACGGTGGCGATATGGAGCATGTAAGGCTCACCCGAGTAGCGTTTATGACCTTCGTGTGCTTTCTCAGCAAAATCATACGCTTTTTGAATAAGCGATTGATCTGCCTCGTTGGTCGAGTGCATCTTGCTGACGATCTCTTTAGCCGTAACCATTAGCGCATTCTACGGCCAGGCAGTGCTTATGGCAAGACGTCAAGGTTTATTTAAGTAGCTCAACCGCGTCGTCGATGGTGAACTTTTTCATATTCACATCATCAGGCAGGTTGATGCGCTTGAAACCTTTGCGGAGGTACTTGCCGGACTTCGATTCAAATACATATACCAGCTTACGAGTCTTTGGGTGTACACCCAGGTCTTTGACAATTTTTTCACCCTTTCGGAGTTTCTTTGGTTCACTCAAAATTTCCATCGCTCGCTCGTAGGTCACATCATACGGATTGTCGTCTCCAGTGAGGGAGCGGTAGTCACCAGCATGAACAACGTATGGGCCAAATTGTCCTAGACTCGCGACTACCGGTTCGCCAGTTTTTGGATGCTCACCAAGTTCACGGGGGAGGGTGAGGTATTTCACCGCTTCTTTAAGGGTTACTGCTTCCGTGTCGATCCCTTCAGGGAGCGGAGAACGCCGCGGCTTTGGTGCCTTCTTCTCACCCTTTTTTGGTGACTCACCCATTTGTACATAAGGCCCGTAACGACCAGTCAGCACATATACTGGCTCGTTGGTTTCTGGGTGCATACCAAGCGGTTCTTCTGGCTTTAGTTCTGAACCATCAATTAAGCGTGCGCCGTCACAGTTTGGAAAGTCGATACAGGATAAGAAGGTACCGTTACGGCCAAGTTTGCGCACCATGTCTTTGCCACACACTGGGCAGGGGAATTCTTTTGGTCCTGGCCCGAGGTTGGTGAGTTTTTCAATGTCTTCTTTAGCTAGGATAGCTTTATGAAATGGTTTGTAGAATTCTTTGAGGGTCTTTTCATATTCACGTTCACCGATGGCAATGTCATCGAGCTGATCTTCCATCTCACTGGTGAAATCATCATCGATATACTCATTGAAATGCTCTTCAAGGAATGAGGAAACCACATCACCTGTGTCAGTCGGGATAAGCGTACGTCCTTCTTTGTCGACATAGCCACGATCAATGATTGTCTTCATGATTGAAGCGTAGGTTGATGGGCGCCCAATGCCGCGCTTTTCGAGCTCTTTAATGAGCCCAGCTTCAGTGTAGCGGTGGGGTGGCTGGGTTTGTTTTTCTTCAACCTCGATATCTTTTACTTTGACGGCGTCACCTTCAGAGAGTTTTGGTACCTCAGTATCTTCGCCGCGAGCGGCCGTGTCTACCTTAAGCCAACCAGGAAATGTCACCCGGGAACCATTCACCGCAAAGTCTGGAATTGCTTCCTTGGCGTCGGTAACGTTTGTGCTTACCTTGGTACGCAAGAGTTGAGCGTCGGCCATTTGCGAGGCAACTGCACGCTTCCAGATCAATTCATAAAGCGCCTTTTGATCACCAGTAGCACCGGCTGAGTGTTTGGCGAAGTTGGTTGGTCGGATAGCTTCATGGGCTTCTTGCGCAGATTTACTCTTGGTCTTGAATTGCTTTGGCGCCACGTACTCTTTGCCGTACTCGTCGTGCAAGAGAGCGATGATTTGCTTCTGAGCAATCTCACTCATATTGGTGCTATCGGTACGCATGTAGGTAATGTGACCAGCTTCGTAGAGCTTTTGTGCCGCGCCCATGGTGCGTGATGGAGCAAAGCCAAGGCGGGTTGAGGCGGTTTGCTGCATGGTTGAGGTGGTAAACGGTGGGCGCGGCGCTCGTTTCGCTTCAGTTTCTTTAATCTTCTTCACAATCCACGAGCCAGCTTCACCAACTTTTTTAATGCGTTCGGCTTCCGCTTTTTCGCCTGGCTCTTCTACACACACAAACGGTACTGCCTGTCCCTTGGCATTAGTGTTAGCGGTGAGGACAAAATAATCATCAGGCACAAAGGCGCGAATTTCTCGCTCGCGTTCCATCACGATTCGCAAAGCGGGCGATTGTACGCGGCCGGCAGAAAGACCGTAGCGAACTTTCTTCCAAATCAAACCAGAGAGGTCATACCCAACCAGGCGATCAAGAACACGCCGGGCTTCCTGGGCTTCCTTGAGGTGAGTGTCGATCTTGCGTGGTTTCTCAATCGCTTCTTTGACGGCCGGTTCGGTAATTTCGTTAAATACGACTCGCTTGAGGTTCTTATTGTCTTTCTTAATCAGCTCGGCCACATGCCAAGCAATCGCTTCTCCTTCACGGTCGGGGTCAGAGGCCAGGAGGACTTCATCAGCTTTTTTAGCCGCTTCTTGCAGCTCTTTAATCACTTTTTCTTTACCGGGTGAGACGATATAGCGCGGCACAAAACCGCCGTCGATATCGACCGCGTCTTTATTGCTTTTGGGTAGGTCACGCACGTGTCCAACTGAAGACATTACCTTGTATCCCTTGCCGAGATATTTTTCGATAGTCTTCGCCTTGGCTGGTGACTCTACAATGACGAGTGTGGTACTCATTGCCCCTAAGAAATACTAGCTTTACCTATATATGTCAATGAATGAAAAAATGAGCGTAGCGATTATTTTGAATTTAGTTCCCAATTTCTCCTTATTCCTAGGAGAAATTGCTGGAACCAGAAGGGAATGCGTCTGTTTATAAGTTGGTACGGTAAATGCCACTACTCTCAACAATCAGGTCACTCATCTCCATATGCATCAGCAACATACTGGCTTCAGCGGTTGGGAGTTCTAACTGGCGAATGAGTTCATCTTTCTGGAGAGGTTCATGAAGGAGGTCAATGACTTTTTGCTCGATGGGTTTGAGCGCCGGGGGGGGGGTTGGCGCCCCCCGCGCCCCGTTTTAAAAAATTAAAAAATAAAAAAAATAATTATGGG
>JBCCYW010000025.1:0-7944 GCA_039188945.1 Patescibacteria group bacterium | reverse complement strand
TTCTTTTTGTTTGTTTGTCATATTCGTGTCGATATTTTTTTTTTGGGGTGGGGTTTGGCCGGGGGGGGGTCTGATCCCCCCCCCCCGGCGCCTCTTTTTCAATCTGTAAAATATCCAAAATATCTTCTGGGGAAGTAACAGGTGTGGCACCAAGCTTCATAAATTGATGGGTACCTTTTGAAGTTTGGGAGAAAATACTACCTGGTACTACTAAGAGTTCACGGTTGTAGTCGGTGGCGAGTTTGGCGGTGATCAGTGTGCCGCTTTTTTCTGCTGCCTCGATAAGAAGTGTGGCGTGGCTGACGCCAGCTACCAGTCGGTTGCGTTGTGGGAATGACCACTTAGTGGCTTTGAAGGTTGGCTCAAATTCCGATAGTAAGCCTCCGCCAGCTTCGAGAATACGATGAGCGAGACGCTTGTGGCTTGGTGGATAGAGCGCGGTATCATCAAGACCGCCGCCGGGAATAGCCAGGGTATACAAATCATTCTTCAGAGCTGCTTCATGGGCGAGCGAGTCGATGCCAAGCGCGAGGCCAGAGACGATACCGACAGGATACCCCTTGAGTCCACCAACCAAATGATCGACTACTTCTTTGCCGTAGGTGGTGTATTTACGTGAGCCAACGATGGAGAGAAGTCTAATCTCGGGAGAGGGGAGCGAGCCGCGATAATTGAGAGACTTAGGAGGCTGCGGAATTTCCCGCAGGAGCGGTGGAAATTCCGCCGATGGAAGCTCTTTAATAGGAAAGGACATAACTTCGAGTATAACAAAGGCCCGCCGGAGCGGGCCTTAACACTTGGAGGGGTGACTGTCAGCGCACGAGGCGCAGATGCGATTTTGGTGGAATGCCATAGATGGTCTTGTCGAAGAGAAGTGTCTCCAGTTTGCCCAGTGCGTGTGGGTGCATGGCGCAACTCTTCAATGCATTGATTCGCACTCGCTGTTCTGCACGATGATGCATCCGCCTTGAGGGATGAGCCTTGTTCAAGTCGCGCTTAAACTTCACGGCTTGTTCATAGGCCTCTGCGAGTTCTGAGCAGGCCTCAATCGCATCATCCCAGCGGTTGAGCAGCTTCGGACGCATTTTCTCGAAGTGTTGTGTGACGGTCTGCTCAAGAAGCGGCTTCGCATCTGGCTCACGCCAGACACTAGCTGGATCAGACCTGATTCGTCCGAGTAGTGTCTTGCGTCGGTCGCGCATCCGCTTCTTGATCATCTTCAAAGCATATGGAAGCAGGGTGTGGTCATGGTCTGCGTGACCATTGAGATAAGCAACAAGTACTTGCCCAATATCCTCGTCAGATAGAACGGCAGTATTGCCATTGGCCTTTTTCTTCCGAGCTTTCATCGATATCCTCCTGTCGTGGTGCTCCTAAATATTTTTTAGCACAATGTAATGGTTTGGTAAAGAAATTTATAATTGTTGATTCCTGTGTACTAAATAAAGGGACTCAGATGTATTGCAGTGTGGGCTGGGCTTTTCCTTTTTCCTAAAAAAGAGTACGGTATAATCACATTTATTTCAGGAGGTAATTTATAGCTTGTGTTAGACATCAAATTCATTCGCGAGAACCTTGATCTCGTCAAAGCAGCGGCCGTCAAAAAGAAGATGGACGTTGATCTTGATCGGTTAATTGCAGTGGATGACTCGCGCCGGGAAATGATGCAGGCAGTAGAAGCACAACGCGCCGAGCAGAATAAAGTATCAACCGATATTCAAAGCGCCGATCAGTCAACGCGCGAAAACCTCATCGCAGCGATGCAAACCCTTAAGTCTGAAATGCAAGCCAACGAAGAAAAGCTCAAGCCAATCATGGAAGAGTGGCAAGCCTTGATGCTCCAGGTGCCACAAATTCCTGATATGACCGTTCCCGACGGGGAGAGTGATGAAGATAACGTTGAGGTGAAGCGCTGGACACCCGAGGCGGGTGACGGTGGCGATCCACCAACCTTCAATTTTGACGCGCGCGATCATATCGATTTAATGCAACGTCATAAGATGGCTGACTTTGAACGCGGCACGAAGGTGCACGGTTTTCGTGGCTACTATCTTACTGGTGACGGAGCGCTCCTTTCGTACGCAATTTGGAATTACGCGCAAGAATTTTTCGTACAAAAAGGCTTTACCCCAATTCTGCCACCGACGATTGTGCGTAAAGAGAATCTCTTCGGCACTGGCCACTTACCAAATGAAGCTGACGATGTGTATCACACCCAGGACGAAGATTATTTGATTGGTACCAGCGAAGTGTCAGTAATGGGCTATCACAGTGATGAGGTGCTTGATGTGAGCGAGTTTCCGATTAAGTATCTTGGTTTCTCTCCATGTTATCGACGAGAGGCTGGTTCGCATGGCAAAGACACCAAGGGCCTGATTCGCGTGCATGAATTTTATAAAGTTGAGCAGGTGATTCTCTGTGAAGCTTCCCACGAAGAGAGTGTGAAATGGCACGAAGAGATCAATCGTAATACCGAGGAGTTTATTGAAAGTCTGGGGATTCCGTATCACACTGTGCTCAATTGTGGCGCAGATATCGGTCAGGGACAGGTAAAGAAATATGATATCGAGCTATGGGTGCCAGGCGAAGAGAAGTATCGGGAGATCAGCTCTGCCTCGTACTTCCACGACTTCCAAACCCGACGCTTCAATATTCGCTATAAAGATGCAGAGGGGAAGATGCGCTACGCCCACTCACTGAACTGCACAGCAATTCCTACACCGCGTATCCTTGTATCACTGGTAGAAAATTTCCAACAAGCAGACGGTACCATCAAGCTCCCTGAACCACTCCAGAAGTATATGGGCGGACGAACACAGATTGGCTAGACGAGGTCGTGATTGCGGGGATCGAATTGTTCCAGAAGAGATTCAACATTTGGAAACAAAGACATTCCATTTGCTTGCTCTTTATTTACAAAAGCAACAGCTGAACATTCAGACGTAGGAGTGAAATTTAAACTTTCTAATTTAGTTTCATATAAAATGTTAGCGGCCCATCTACCGGGATGTTTTCTCATTTCGCTAACGGTAAAGTAAGCTGGTATTTTAGATATCCATTCTACTCCCAAGCCCATTTCCTCCATTATCTCCCTTTTCAATTCAGACTCGACAGATTCTCCCCAATCAAGTCCGCCACCCGGTAGTTCCCACTCCTCATTTTCTTTTATTACAAGGAACCTGTCTCTCTCTTCATTCAGAATTAATGCTTTGACACTTATCCTGTAAAAACATTCTGGGACATCGATCATTCTCATATGCTAGCATAGCGTCATACGATATGCCGCTACGAAAACGAAAGCGACGAGCCGTCGATCCACAAAAACTGTTTATCGTCAGGCAGTTTGTGATTGGATTGGTTATTATTATTGTTTTAGGACTGATTGGGACTGGGGTCTGGTATGGCTCGCGAGTAGAGTCACTTACCATAAAAAATATTGAAGTAATTGGTGGTACGACCATCAATCACGAGGAAGTTCGTGGTTTGGCGAGCGAGCAGCTTCTTGGTGACTATTTTCGCTTAGTCCCTCGTACGTTTGCGTGGACCTACCCCAGGAAAGATATTCAAGCGGCGGTTGAGGGTGTCGAGCGGGTGAAGGCGGTAGAGGTGGAACGAGTGTCTGGTACTGACATTGTGGTGGCATTTGAAGAATTTGTTCCGTTTGCGCTGTGGTGCGCCGAGAAAGGTTCAGACAATTGCTATTTCATCGAGCGTACAGGATATACCTTTGCGCCAGCACCAAGCTTGAGTGGTGGTGGTTTTGTCCGCTACCTCACTATTGGTGTAGCACCAGCAGTGGGAAAGATTGGTCTCACCAGGGAGCAACTTGCCGAAACCGAACTCTTCAGGGCAATTCTTGAGAGTGAGCTTGGTTTTTTTGTTACGCATATAGAAATTGATTCAGAAGATGATGTGTACTATACCTTGGCTGGTGGCGGTGAATTAAAGGCAGGTTTGAATAACTCTAGTGAGGAGGTGATTGAGAATCTGATCACCATCTTACAGTCTGAGGCCTTTTCACACTTAAAGCCCGGAAATTTTCAATACATCGACTTACGATTTGGGAATAAGGTGTATGTCAATGAGGAGCCGGAACAAGTAGAAACCGCCTCGACAAGCGAGGCGGTTGAGCTCAGGTTTCAGCCAGAGGCTTGAGTGTAAATTGAGCAGTAAGACAGTAGAAGCAACATGGGGTACATGATCTGGCCGAAGGCAATTGTACATACAGTAGCTCTAAAGCCAACCCACTGTTTCCGGTGACTGTGTTCCACTCCGAGGAAACACGCACCAGCCAGGAGTGTGAATGTCAGCAAAAGAGCATCCAACATGTCGACATTCTGTAGATCAAGACTTTTGAATGCCTTGAATACAAACAATGCAGCGATGGCGGATATACACCCACCTAGACCGAGCAGTAATTTGAAGCCTCTCCATAGCTCGAGCTTGTAAGTGAGTGAATACAAACAGTACAACGCAATTACAAGCCAGCTATATTTGGTGAGCGGAAGAACGGTGCCTGTGATTTCCATCGGAATCTCCTTGTATGTCTGCTCTCATTAAACACATCTGAAAGCGAAAGTCAAAATCGCCCCGGGTGGGGCGATCGCGGTTTCGTTTGAGTGATGTTGCTTCTAGAAGTTCTCCCAAGCTAACCAGCCCAGAACTGCAAGAACCATAAGTCTAACAGCGATTTTGACTCCTTCTGGGAACTGCGAATCGTTGTCGTTGTGGAGATCTTCATAGTTATCAGGTGGCAGTGGTCTCATTGTTTGTTTCCTAGTCTTAGTTCATAAGGTTCACAGATCAATAGGATGACTGCGATCGTGTTGAAAAGACACCATAGCGCTAACCCAACTAACCCAGAGATTAATTGTGCGGTCAGATTTGGTAAAAAGTAGCAGATACCGAGACAAATACCAAGAAGAAGAAAACCAACTATGCTGCAGGATAGAAACCTTAATAGCCTCATCTCTTTTCTCCTTAACTGTTCTAATAACGAGATTACCTTGTATCTCGTAAAAAGCAAAGCGCCGGCCAGAAGGCCGGCGACACGGGGTGAGATATAGGTCTGGATGAGCAGCGCTCCGACGTAGGCCGGTGTCATGATACTCAAGCTGAGCGTGAAGCCCAAAACAGTTTCGTGAGAAATCGACTGACCGCAGAACCAGTGTTGAAACATCACGGCAGCAACGGCAGCCATCAGGTAGCCAATCGGGCTGTCTGTAGTCATTATCTAGTCCTCTTGCTTCTGTGCTCCCTTTAGGTAAAGTACTACCGATATGAATTTCTGGCAACAGCTTCCAAAACCAGTCATGGCTGTAGCGCCGATGGCTGATGTCACCGACGCGCCGTTTCGGCGTCTGATTGCCAAATACTCGGAGTGGGAGAAACAAGAATCAGCAGTGATGTGGACTGAGTTTGTGGCCGCTGATGGTTTGTTGCGAGCGACACCTGAAGGCAAGGAGAAGTTGATGGCAGATTTGATTTACACGAATGAAGAGCGACCCATCGTAGCGCAGCTCTTTACCAGCAATGAAGAACATATGGAAGCGGCAGCTAAGCTGTGCCGAGGGCTTGGGTTTGATGGGATTGATATCAATATGGGTTGTCCGGACCGAACGATCGAGAAGCAGGGGTGTGGCTCAGCGATGATTAAAACACCAGAGGTAGCGCGAGCGATTATTCGAGCTGCTAAGCGAGGAGCTGGCGATGTGCCGGTGAGTGTGAAAACCCGCATTGGGTACCTTGAAGATCAGATTGACGACTGGATTCCGAACTTGCTAGCAGAGCAACCGGCAGCGCTCACGGTCCATCTCCGGACACGCAAAGAAATGAGTAAGGTGCCAGCGCAGTGGGAGAAGTTGGCTCGAGTGGTGAAGCTGCGAGATGAATTGTCTCCAGAAACAATTGTCCTTGGTAATGGTGATGTGTTGTCGGCGGAAGATGGGCGCCGGAAAGCGAAGCTTTCCGGCGCTGACGGGGTGATGGTAGGAAGAGCGCTCTTTGGTAACCCGTGGTTTTTTCACCCAACGAAACGGTTGCCAATTCGCCTCAATGCTCTACCGACCAAGGGAGTGAATCGAGAATCAATTATTGAAGAGGTGTCGCAAGAAGAGGGAATTGAAATTGTTTCCCTTGAGGAACGGCTGCAAGTAATGGTTGAGCATACAAAGCTGTTTGAAGAACTGCTTTCGTTTAAAAACTTTGCCGTGATGAAGAAGCACTTCAAGGCATATGTAAATGGATTTCCTGGTGCCGCCGAGCTGCGTAATGAATTAATGAATCAAAATAATGCTACTGGGGTAGAGCAGGTTGTAAATTCATTTCTTGTCAATCAAAAATAATTGACTTAAGCTGATCTCAGAAACAGGAGGTGTTCCATGGTTACTATTGCGCGAATGCGCTTCCACATACTTAACAGCAATGCAATAGAGGGAATCAGAACACGATCTGGCCCGCTGTACGACAACCATTTTTACGCTGCTAGAGCGGTGGCGCTAAATCCAGCAAAGTTCAAGGCCGATCCATGTTTGGTACATCGGATGTGTTTTGGCAACATTCAGTTTTGGAAAGATCGCGGACGTTTACGTAAGCAACCGGTATGGATTGGTGTTGGTAAAAATCGACGTAAGCAAGTTTTACCACACTCACTCGATGTGCCAGCTTTATTGGAAGAGTGGGCAGTTGCCAGTGATGAGCTGCTGTTTACGCCATATCAGCAAGGAGATCTGGATAATAAAGAGCTTGTCGGTAGAGCAAATTTGCTCCACGCACTCTTGTTGTGTATTCATCCATTCTCGGATGGTAATGGTCGAGTGTCTCGCTTGATTCACAATGCACAACGACTCACGGTTGGATTACCTTGGTATACAGTGCGTTACCAGGAACGAAGAAGGTACTATGCATATATACGAGCTATCGAAAAGAGTACCTTTCCGTTATTTAGGGAAATAGCTCTTGATTCAAAAAGCGCCTAATTTATGACAGGCGCTTTTTACGTGTATCGTTGTGTATTACCAAAATGACAAGCAAAAAATGTTGTTACACTTACTAGTGATGAATGAGGTGCTACACGCCAATATATTTTTTCTAATCACCAGTGTTGCCACAGTGCTCTTTACTATTTTGCTCTGTGTTGCGCTCTACCATGTTATCAAAATCCTTAAATCAATTCGTCGAATTGTCGAACGCGTTGATGAGGGAAGTGAGGTGATTGCGGAAGATATTGAGCATATTCGTTCGTTTGTATTGGAGGGTAGCCTTATGTCGCAAATTATTCGTTTCTTTATGGGTGGAGGAATGATGGAGTCCACACCAACCCGTAAACGTACACGCAAAACTAAGTCTAAAAAAGAAGATTAAATATGGCAGCAAAGAAACAAAACAAAAAATCTCTTTCAACTAATCAGCAAATCGGTATTGGTGTTGGTCTAACGGCTGCAGCTGTGACTGCAGCTGGGGCGTACTTTCTCTACGGCAGCAAGAACGCCGCTAGAAATCGCAAGGCGGTAAAAAGTTGGATGTTGATGGCAAAAGCCGAAGTACTAGAGAGTTTAGAAGATGCCAAAGAGATGACGCAAGAAGAATACGAGGCATTGATTGAAAGTGTGGCTAAAACCTACACTGCAGTAAAGTCAGCTTCAAAGAATGATATTGCAGCATTTAAAAAAGAAATGAAGTTGCATTGGAAAGAGATTGAAAAAACAGCCAAGCCAGTGAAGAAAGCGGCCACCAGAGTGGTGAAGAAAGCAGCTGGACGCGTTAGTAAGAAGGTGACTAAGAAGACCGCTAAGAAATCTGTTAAAAAGACAGCTAAGAAAGTAGCTAAGAAAAAGTAGTAGTAGCCAATAGACAAACGGCCGGCGGAAGCTCTGCATCCGCCGGCCGTTTGGTAAACAAATAGAGTTATGTCCGAAACCCATACAGCGCTGTATCGCAAATACC
>JBCCYW010000024.1:0-8538 GCA_039188945.1 Patescibacteria group bacterium | reverse complement strand
GCTCGTCTACGGCTTCGAATAGATCACCTGCGTTGTATACGCAAATTCAATACCAATTTCTGCAAACCGCTCCATTAACTTGAAGTTAAACTCCTGTTGAATATCAAGATACTTCGCATAGTTTGAAGAGTGCACGTAGAAGACAATTTCAAAATTGAGTGAAAAATCACCAAAGGTAGTGAAATGTACCCGATCAAGCTTCGCACCTTCTAGATCTTCAAAAATACGGGTCACAATGCCTGGCACCTCTTTCGCCTGTTCCTGCGGCGTTTCGTAGGTAATACCGATCGTGTTTACAATCCGACGTTCATCCATCTTCTTGAAGTTCTGCACGCGAGCGGCCGTAAGCTCAGCGTTTGAAACCACCAACTCTTCACCTTGCAGCGTGCGAATGCGCGTACTTTTGATACCAATCCGCTCTACCGTTCCTGAGTCAGTCCCGATCACAATGTAATCACCAATCCGGAACGGTCGGTCAAAGTAGAGTGAGAACGAAGCAAACAGGTCTGAGAGAATGCCCTGCAACGCAAAGGCGATAGCAATACCTCCAATACCAAGTCCAGCGATGAGTGAGGTAACTTCGATCCCTAAGTTTGAAAGGACAAAGATACCACCCAAGGCCCAGAGAATAATGCGAGAGATAAGCGTTACCATGTTTGAAGCGGTGGCAGCGTTCGGGTCGACAACTCCATCGCCATCTTCATCCTTCTCCAAAAAACGCATCGCAAAGTAGTCGACGAAACAGGCTGCGATTTCAATCAATTGCCACACTACCGCAAACAAGAAAACGCCAGTCGCAATCAGACCAACCGTCTCTGGTAAAGCAAAGAATTGCAACGCTGCGTAGATTGAAACAATCGTGTACACCCAGGGCCGAATACCGCGCACTGCGTCAATCACCACATCATCAATATCGGTCTTAGTTTTGCCAGAAATTGCCTTCAAGCGCTCAATAATGACCATCCGTAGCAGCCAAAACAGAATGTTTAAAACCACAAATACACCGAGAGCTGCAATGTAGATACGCAGGTCTACCTCGCCTGCCAGTGGAAAGGTGTAGTTCATTTCTGGTAAGAGAGCGAGAATCGCTCCAGCAGATACATAGTCCATATAACAAATTAATTAACGCTTCTACCCTATCAAAACCACCCGAAATCACAATATGCACAGGCATTTGCTTCTCATTGAGTGACACTGGTCGTATGATAGTGATTCCGTCAATTTGGAATAGTGGCGGAAATAGTTCTTCTTTCACTTCGAAGATGTTGGGACGCCGCTGGTCGACCAGCGGCTTTCTGCATTTTATATGAAGAAAAGGCGCGTTCTGCGAACACGCCTCTTGTTTTTATACTCAGTCGAGAACTGCCCAACCTCCGACTGGTTGAGGCTTCTTAGCATCAGCTTCAATAGCCCTGAGAGCACAACCATGAAGCATTTTGCTGCCACCAGTATCTTGACGGCAATCTACCAAGTCAAGATACTGCGCCATGGTGGTCTTCCCTTCATTGATGAGAGCCTCGACTTCATAAAGCCAACCTTGTGCATTTGATGCTCTGCCTACAGCGCAGACGTTTCGTTCGGCTAACGCTGCTTTAAATGCTTCGAGATCCATCTCTCTTCTCCCTGTACTTGCCCTTCTGCGCCCCATGCGCAGCGACGATTCGAATCGCTTCCGATCCGAGTAGAAGTGACCCTCGTCTCGAACCAGAAACAAAACAGCCGCGAGTCTCCTCGCGGCCTGGTCAAACACATGCATGCATTAAGATAACCACCCGCGAGTCGCGCTGTAGTACCAAAACCACATACATGTATTTGTTGTTTTCATAAAATTTGTTGGGGTAACCAGCACTGCCGCTTACCCCATTCTCATTGGTTCGAAAAACTGACCAGTAGAAAATACTCTCCGCAATACTGAAGTGATCGCATGACGATTTTGTTGCCACACCAGCCAGTCCTTTACTTGACCATTATTGGAACCAAATTGTTGCAAAGCAGTGTTAAGTTCGTGAACGTCTAGCCGTTCAATTACCGTGTCACACAGTACCACTAGCCGCTCTTCATCGAGTGCCACACAGCAGCCGCCAGGGCGATGTCTGGCGAGACAATTCATCATTATGAACTGCCAACATCGCATATGAGCTTGTGAGCGAACACGACAGCTATCCTCCGACGGTTGATTTAACATAACGACCGTCGACGTGATGTAACTGGACGATTACTCATAATTGCGGCCATAGCAACTGGTGGAGATATGTCATTTTGAACATCAGCAAGATATCGCGCAATTTCATCCTCAGTGGGATCAAGACGACTGAAAATGATCGCATCTTCTGCAGCAGCAGCCATGTTTTTGCCACATCGTTGCAATCCTCTGCAGATCTGTTGTGTCTTCTGTCCATTTTCAGCACATTTGCACATATTTCCTCTCTCTAAGGTGCTCTGCAATTATCTGCAGCCGGTACGCTTCACCATGAAGCGTTTCTCCCGGAATCAAGACTCAATCGTATTGAATCCTGATTTCGGGAGAGGAACGTGACCGACACGCTCCTCTCAAGTTTTGAAATCAACTACTTCACACCACCCAGATTCTCTGGTGTTCCTGGAGAATCCAACCATTCGAGAAATGCTCTGGTTTTTTCAGGATCTGGCTCAGATTTTGGAGGCTCAAGATCATAATCTCCATGCAAGCCTCCTGCCGTAAGCTCGGGGTCTAAACTGGTTGCGAGACCTTCGCCGGCGTCACCACCGGCACCTCCTTGATTTTCCGACATGCGCTTCTTTCCTTTCGTTTTCATGTCGCTACAATGCTGCCAAAAAGCAGCCCGGTGCGAGATATCCTCACGAGCCGGTGGCGGCAGCCAAAGATTCAATCGTTGGCTACCAACAGCGACTCGCACGGGTTTTATTTCATGTTGTAAAGAACTATTTCGGCCCCCAAACACGAAACGGCCCATCCTGGGATGGGCCGTTTCTTGTTTGGAGTATATGCGCTTGCTTATACACCAACCGGCCCATTCGCGAGAATGAGGAGGACGAGCACAAAGAGAATCCACATCGCGGATGCTGCTTTGATGCTCTCTGGTGTATATGCAAACTGCATTACTAGTGAATATAACGCCAGGAGAAAATATGTCAACGAAAATACCCTAGCGAGTTGTGTATTTCTGTTTTCTGGTTGTGGATCATTGATAATTGACGTTTTAAAGAATAGGCGTACTATTTCACTTGTCTCCTGGTCAGCGCGAATGAATTGTGTTGGTTTTTGAGAGACAGCAACCCTTTTAAAGAAACGAGGGAATGAATGACGATCGAAAGCACCCGACTCGAGCAAAAAAGTGCTAAAACAAAAGGTGGGGGAAGGACAATAACGCCCCCACCCTTTGATCCCAACATTATCGCCAAGGGTGCTAGGCGACCCGCCGATCCAACGGGGAGGAGGATGTTACGCTGTTCTGAGATGCCGCGTCAAAACACGACATCAAGTCAGCAAGGCCTCCGCCGCTAACCAGCTGCGTAATTGCAAGACGCTGTTGAAAAACAAAAAAGCCCCGGGCGTGTGGCCACACGCCCTGGGCATCTTTTTTTATATTTATAGTTAGATCACTGGCTCTTCTTAAGTTGTTTCTGGCGCCACCGCCTCCTGAGTCTCAGTTTCAATAATCTCTTCAGTCACTGGCTGAGAGACTTCTTCTACAATCTCTTCCTCCGCCTCTTCAGTGTCTTCTTCCTCTGATTCCTCCGTTCCGGTCTCTTCTGTATTTACTTCCTCTTCTGCTGTCTCTTCAGTAGACGTCGCTGCTTCTTCGATGATTTCTGGTTCAGGTACCACGGCGTTAGGCTCAAATCCAACCACATTAGCGAGATCTTCTGCTACGGCAAGCGCTTCAGAGGATGCCGCTTCAGCACTCTCAATTTCGCCATTTTGAAGCGAAGAGCTAGCTGCGTTAGTTTGTTCTTCAATAATTCCTAGACCAAACACTACTTTCTCTACCACTGCCTCGTCTTCAAGTGAATTCAACGCTGCCCGGACACCATTTTCAAGCACAGCAGTTTGGTCCAGTGTTAGCAGCACTACCTGTGTCCGTTCTTCGATGGTTAGTTCTACCGGCACTAAGTCTTGCACCACCAACGTCTCACGCACATTGATGTCAGTCATGAATGAAATGAGCTTCTGAGTGTTCTGGAGGGCATCACGAAGCAGGTTGCGTACACCTGGCTCATCTGGGTCATCAGCTTCTCGTTCGCCAATCGCTGCACCAACATTTCGTTCAATATCTGAAAGGCGTCGTTCAATATCAATAATTTCGCTTGGTGTAGCGATACTGCGCACTGATTCAAGGAGTTCGTACGCCCGAGTAGTTTCGATTTCTACGCGCGCGAGCAATAGATCAATGGATGGGATATTCTCACTCTCGGTGCGGTTCTCGTTCGCTTCAGCTGACTCTTCTTCCACCACCTCAGCAATCACCGCTACTGTTGTGCTGCTCACATCACCTTCGGCTTGAATTACCGCTGTCTGCACCTCAAGTGCTGATGAGAACGCAATTTCGGCAATCGCGGCTTCTTCGGCATCGGTCTCGCGAATTTCTTCGATGCTTTCTTGCGCCGCATCGCTGTGCGCCTTCACTGCCTCGGCCACTTCCGCTTCAAATTCTTCAGTCAGCTTCCCTTCACTCGCCAACAGGCGCGCCTCAGCGATGCGGCGCCCCAAGCGCTCAGTCTCCCACTCCACCTTCTGATACGGCGAGAGCGTCAGCGTACTGCGCACCTCTTCATTAAACTGCACCTTAATTGGATACAGTACATCACCCGGCAAAGATCGCTCCGCAATCAGTGGCACGCCAACAACAACAAAGAGCACTATCGCTCCCACTGCGCCGCGGAAATAGACTGATGCGGTAAGCGAAATGGTGCGATACGCTTCAGTCACCAGTTGTGGTGCTACAGCCTGCTTCTGCTGCTTCATAGACTCTGGCAGTGGATGGTACTCCATGTATGAAACGAGGCGCTCACGCAAATCAGCCCGCTCGCTCGCGCGGAGGCGGATGGTTTCAGATTTTTTCTTTAGTTGTTGGCCAAATCGTTTCATTATGCTGTTTTTGCTTTCGCTTGCTTCATCAAGCGCTGTTCTTCTCTTGCCTCTGCCTCTGCCTCAATTTTCTTGCGGAGCATCGCGAGCCCGCGGTGAATTCTCACCGATACCACATTCTCAGTCTCCTCGATAAGCTCGCTGATCTCCTTGGGACCAAGCTCATCAACGAAACGAAGAATAATGACTTCCCGATACACATCCGGTAATGCTTCCAAGACCGTAAAGGCTTTGCGGCCATCAATCGTCGCCGCCAATGCCTCCATCGAACTTTCCGACAGCTCATCAAAGTTTCCTTCATCAACCCCTTCTTGCTCTAAGAGTTCATCAAGCGAACCTTCTTTTCGCTTGCGATACTCATCGATAATGAGGTTGTTGAGGACTTTGTATAAGAACGGACGGAAATTATCGATCTCATGACCATTGCGGACATAGGTCCATACCTTGGTGTAGGTGTCATGCACGACATCGATCGCTCGCTCTCGATCCGAGAGACGCATTGAAGCGTGCCGAAATAAGGCATCGCTATAGTCTTCGAAGGCTTTCAAAAAACGATCGTCCTGGCTTCCAGCATCTATGGGGCCTGTCTTTCCTTTCCCTGCCATGTGGAGACCATTATACTCGAAGACGATCGAAGTGGCAGTTTCTTTCAAGTTATCCACATGGTGGAGCACATTAACTAAAAGGGTCGAAAAGCAAAGCTTTTCGACCCTTTTAGCGCGATCTTTATTTAGCCACTGATTTTATGAGTTCCAAAAGCTCTGGAAACTCCTCTATCAGGAAGTGGTTGCGAGTTTCAAAGGCATGCAAGGTGGCTTCGGGCAAAGCTGATTTGTACTTCTCTGCATGCTCAAAAGTAACGACAAAGTCATCCTTGGAGTGAAAAATCGAAATCCCATCAACTTTATATTGTATATTAGGTATCACATCAGAATCAGTAAAAAAATCACCGCCGTCCTCTTTCATTTTTCCAGCGTCGATATTCTGATACGCTCCCGCAATAAGAAACAAGTGTTTTATGGTAAAAGGTGTTTCATTTTCACTTAAGTACCGCACAAAAAACATCGCCCCTAAAGACCATCCAACCAAAATCACCTCATTCTTCAAATACTCAAAATGACGCTCAAACCAAATCTTCCATTCCTCATACTTGGCGTTCATTGCATTTGGCATCTGGGGTGAGAATACCTCAAAATCTTCACCGAGGTCTTCAGCTAAGGAAGAGCTCCACTTTTTTAGACTTTCAGAGTTCGGTAGATTCCTGATTTCTCTTGTCTTAAGTTCACTAAGAAAAGCCTCATAGTTCGAGTACGCCTCACCGCCATGAATATAAAATACCTGCTGCTTGTTTGTTTCTTTAGCCATACACTTAACTAGTTGGGTAATTTATTGGTTCATTAGGTCGGTAATCAAAATGAAAATACTCTCGCTTGGTCCCAAGCCTGAATCCCTGTTCTTGCATAAGGCCAATCACCCACTCTTGTAACTCTTGATATTGTTTCCCCTCCTCATCGCTGTGGTCTTTATAAAAATCTACAAACAGAGCGTCTGTGCCATCCTCGCCATTGCGCATATATACTTCTTTATCTGACTCAGGATCCCACAAAGCAACATCAACAGACTTTCCCTCGGCGTGTGGCATGTCTTGCATGTTGAGTAATCGATCAGTTTCTTCTTGACCAAACTTTTCAACTCGGCGTTGGTAGATAATCTCGTATAAAGCTTTTGAACGATAACCCTCTTTAATAAACATCTCAAAACCACGCCCTTTAAAAGCTTGATTCACTGTTTGAAGCGGTTCGATCAAGTCTTTGTGCAGCTGTACACGATCACTCGTAAGGCCGGCGTTGAGAATATCCTCCTTAGAGAGCCCTTTGGCTTCATACTTATGCCAATAAAAATTAGTGCCCCGAAGACCGTATTCATCGATGTAGCCAAGATTCTCTTCCATACTAAATCCAATCTTTTCGTCTAAAGTACCACACCAGGAGCGAGACGATCATAAACACAAAGGTCAGGAGAAGCCAAAACGCATTTGGGTGCTCTGAGAGTGGTAAGCCAATGTTCATGCCATAGAGTGAAGACAGCATCGTCGGCACGGTGAGAATAATGGTGATCGCCGTGAGGGTTTTAATGGTGGCGTTGAGGTTGTTGGTGAGAATCGCTTCGGTAGCGTTGCGGACATTTTGGATAGTTTTCAAAACCGAGCGAGCCGAATCAACCAACTGAGAATTAGCGATCATCAGGTCCTCCATGAGTTCGATATCGTCATTAAAGAGCTGCATGTAGTTCCCGTTTGGTACCTGCTGGAGCCAGGTGTTGGTCGGTACCACCGCAGCCACCATGTCGTTGAGGCGATGCTCGTAATTGACGAAGCGGACGATCTCGCGGTTCCCAATCTTGCGCAACTTCGCCCGATCGCGGTGCACCGCTCGACGCAACCGCACCAACTCCTTCTCAAACGCAGCTGTCACCCCAGTCATAATCTGGATGAAAAACTTCGCCTTCTGGGTGGTAATTACCTCTTCCTTACCCTCAATATAGCTTTCAAACAAAGGGACTTTTCGCTGGGCGAGCGTCAGCACAAACGATTCACTCATCACAATGAGAAGTGGTGCGGTGTCGGTGTCTTCTTTTTCTTCTTCATACGGATAGCGGGTGAAGAAGTAAGTGGCGTTGCCTGAGCGCTCGAGGCGCGGGACTTCAAAGAAGTCCCGCGCATCCTCCAAAATACCGTCATCGAGGCCAAACTCCCCCACCAACGTCTCCATCTCTTCATCGGTTGGTGACTCCACGTGCACCCACACCCCATTACGAACTTCATCAATCGTTTTCAGGCTTTCATCTTTAAGCGTGCGGAAGTAGTAGGTGATCATAGGTTGTTAACTGAGCTTTTCAATCGTACTAATCGTTTCTTCAACGGTCTCCACGAGACTAACTGCTTCTGGCTTTAACGCTTGTAATTCTTGCTTAAGCGTTGTCTCTTCCCCTAAGAGAATTACTGGTCGTCCAGCTGAGAGTGCCAAACACACTTCTGAGAGTGTGCCAATGGACAGTGTCCCGCACGCTACCACCACATCACTTGAGAGAACGTTGATGTTATTACGAGCATTGCCCATACCAGTAGGCACGGCTATATCGAGATTTTCTGAGGCTTCTGCTTTGTCTTTGGAGTTTAAGATGCCAATAACCAATCCGTTCTCTGAGCGAGCACCTTTACTCACCGCATCCATTACACCCTCGTTAGCTCCACCACTGAGGGTCACCCACCCAGCTTTCGCAATCGCTGTACCCAGCTCTTTGGCCATTGCGACATCTTGTTCTGTCGCACTACTCGCTCCCATGACACCAATTACCTTTTTCATAGCAATTAAAGTTTATTGGAAAAGCGCCAAAGCAGCAAATTATTGTTTTTGAAGAACCATCGTAAACCAAGATTCTTTTAGCTC
>JBCCYW010000023.1:0-8937 GCA_039188945.1 Patescibacteria group bacterium | reverse complement strand
TTTCAAGGGGGGCCCTTCTGTGTTTTGGGCCCTGCTTTGCGCCCGGGGCGCGGCCGGGGGGCCCCCGCCTGAGCTACCAACAACACCCCCGGATCACTCACTCCTGGTGTTCCCGCGTCAGATACCAAACATATATGCTTACCAGCCTCTAAGTCATTGATGATCGACTGATGCACCTGCTCACTCGAGTGAGCGTCATACCGCTTGGTTGAAGTATCGATATCATAGTTCTTCAGCAATTTTCCCGTTACCCGAGTGTCTTCGCACAATATATAGTCACACTCTTTAAGCAAACGAACTGCTCGAAACGTAATATCTTCCAAATTCCCAATTGGCGTTGCTACAACTGATAGTATTCCCTGTTCCATATAATTAACTTACGAGTTTAGTAGCTAGCGCAGTAACATCACCCGCCCCCATCACCAGTACAACATCGTGCGGACCAATCCTTTCTCTCAACATAACCTCAGCAGTCTCAAGTGAATCTGCATATTGACTATCGGTGCAATACTCTATGGTTCGGACCGCCAACTCTCGGCTCGATACATCTGGATCAAGTTCTTCACGAGCAGCGTAGATAGGCACAAACACTACGTGATCGGCGCCCTTAAATGACTTAGCAAAATCATTGAACAGTTCTTTCGTGCGACTGTACGTATGTGGTTGAAATACCACAGTCAACTCTTTATCTGGATGCAGCTCCTTAGCTCCGGCAAGAGTCGCAGCAATCTCGGTTGGGTGATGGCCGTAATCATCGTAGACTGGCGCCCCATTTACTTCAGCTTTATATTCAAAGCGGCGCCAGGTACCCGCAAAACTACTGAGCGCTTTTCTTGCAACTTCTAATGAGAGTTTTTCATGCTTTGCAACCGCTAAAGCCGCGGCAGCATTCATTCTGGTGTGCAAGCCAGGTTGTTGCATTGGCAGCTGCAGATCAAGTAATTCGTTGTAATCAATCACCGGCACCTGTGCTTCTGCTACCGCGGCAACCACGTTCTTATCTTGCAGATTAGCAATCACCACCCCTGTCTCATGCACCTTCGCCACCAATTCTTTAAATGCTTGGATCACTTCCTCAGTTGATCGATAGAAATCAACATGTTCATGCTCAATATTAAGTATCACCAAGACATCTGGCGTAAGGGTGAGAAAATCCCGCTTATACTCACACGCCTCAACAATCGCATACTTACTTTTCCCTGGCCTGAAATTCTTTTTGGTACTCGCTCGGAGTGAACCAATGATGGCGGTTGGATCTTGCTCGGCCGCCTCAAACACATCAGTGAGCATAGCGGTGGTGGTGGTCTTGCCGTGCGTGCCCGCAACGGCAATTAAATAGTACGGGTTCACAAACTCTCCGAGCGCTTCAAAATAATTAACCACCCGCTTGCCAGTCGCCCGCGCTGCCAACAGCTCTGGATGATGCTGCGACATCGCTTCGGTATACACAAACAGATCGACATTAGGATCAATATTCTCAGCTCCTTGCTCTCTAAAAATAGTCATGCCCTCAGCCTCTAGTGCAGCCAACAAATCTGAATCGACAACGTCTGAACCACTAACACTAATTTTCTCAAACTTCGCCAAACGAGCCAGTGCTGACATCCCAATACCACCAATGCCTATAAAATGAATATTTTTTACTTCTGCCATTGACATATCTATGTCCTGACATACTATCAGTTTTAGTAAATGTTCAAAGAAAACGCAGGAGGAGATGTTGTCAAAAACAGCAACCGTAACCCCGATTGGTGAAGCCCTTATTAACGAAGAGTTAAAGGTGGGTGACCATCGACTCACGATCAAGTTCTATGGTGGTCACAAGCATGATCTCTCATCCCTGATCGAGGACACCCATCAGATCGAAGTACCCGCTGACCCAACCGATCCATCTCGTTGGACAGCAAAGTTGTATGGTGGTGGTATTCGTAACGTTCCAAGCCATCGATACAGAACTTTCGCTAATGGCTTCGTTGGGTGGGTAAAGACACCCGTAACACTACAAACTCGTGACTGTTGGTCAGCAGTACTTTTTGCACCAAGCACAAACAGCGGTGCTATATTTGCCCTACTCCACCTCAGTCGCGAAAGTTTACACCCGGAGGGATCGCCACACGAGTACCCACGTCATGGTCTAATTGGGTCGGCGCTACGTGAGATGTCAAATTTCACGGCCATGGAAGATGTGCAAGCGTATATCTTAGGTGGCATTGGTCATGGTAACTATAACAACACCTGGAAAGAAGCTGTAGACCATTATGGCCGAGAGTATCCTAACGCAATCTTTCCTTCCGGGAGAATCAACATTGCCCTAGCGGCTAAGCAAGCACTGATGCGATCTGGTGTGGCTAAATGTAATATTGTCGTTGATGACTCAATCAACACATTTAGACACCCGGAGTGTGGGAGCCTGCGAGGGGGAAAACCTGGAAAGAATCTCACGGTCGCGCAACTCCGGTAGAGATAAGCTGGCTGGCCCCTTACGGGCCAGTCTTTTCTATTCAATCTATATAGCGCATATGCTATACTACGTGGAGCAAGAGGAGGAAACAGATGAATACTTTTGATCAAGTAATGGAAAGTTGGGAAGCTGGCAACGGAATACCCCGTGATTTGAGTAGGTGCTTACTCGAGGAAGTACATGATCATGTCACTGATCCAAATCTGAAAGCTGCTCTTGATGCGGCGATTGCCGACACACCCACTCAGATTAACGCCTGATTACTTCGAAACCTCATTGACCGCAACGACAAACTGATCGTTGCGGTCATAATTTTTATATACAGCAAAAGAGTCGAACATATTTGAACGACTCCTTGTGCATATTTTTTTATGCGAATCAAACCGACACTGCGATAGCATGATTTGATTTATGTATTCAATATAGTCAGCTCAGCAATCTGAGCGCTTCGTCGCAAACTTCTTTGAGCGAACTATGAAGCTTAGGCGCTGACTCTCCGAACCACTCGTAAGTGTGCATTGTGCTCTGCAGGCCGGGATAGCCTGTCTCAGCACCAATCGCCACTTGCAACCCTTGTGGAATCAGTGCAGCAGAAATGCCTAGCTCGTGACAGGTTCGCTGTCCATAGTTACGACCCGTGGGGACCACCTGTTCAGGGTGTGGCAACCAGAACAGCCAAACTCCTGCTTGCATATCGACTTTTGGCAGAGCAGCCAAAAGATGATCGCGCTCCCAATTCATTTGCTCAATTTTCTGTTGAGCTGAATAAGGGCCACATTTACGATCATCCAATCGCTCAGGTGAACAGATCACCACATCTGGTGGGATCTTTGGGAGCAGATAGTCTATTCCCCTGGCACGCCATAATGGCGAATGCCGGTTGGGACCAGCCAGAAATAGTACACGCCTACCCCGTAGATCAACTTGATCAGGACAATAGAGAACACTCATCAGTACCTCCTTTCTCTTTGGTTGATGAGAGTACTATTAAAACATTAAAAATATAAAAGTCAATAAAAATCTTTATTTGGAAACCTCATTGACCGCAGCGACAAACTGATCGTTGCGGTCGTATTCATTTACAAACATCCCAAACGAGGCAAAGCCTGGGCTGAAGAGCAATACATCTCCCGGCTCCGCCACACTGAAGCTAGAGGCGATGCCGCCATACATGGTTTCTACCTGCTCAACATGAATACCGGCGGCTACAGTTTTATCGAGAAGTGGTGCGAGACGATCAGTACCCGTACCCAGTAACAGAAATACCGCTCGACAGTATTGATTGATGTACTCAACTAGCGGTGCTGGATCGACTTCTTTGTATGCCCCACCAGCCAAGAGGACGACGTTGCGTTTGGTTTCGTCTCCTACCGCTTTAAGACCAGCGATAGCAGCCTGGGGTGTGGTGGCATTATTGTCGTTGTAGATACTGACGCCATTATGATCACCCAAATATTCCATTCGCCCCGGCACACCAGAAAAACTAGCCAGACCTTCAAAAATCTCTTCTTCGGTGAGACTGACGGCTTTGAGTGCAGCGGTCGCTAAAGCAGCATTAATACGATTATGCTCACCTGGCATCGAAAGATGTGCGTCTTCTGGGAACTCCGAGCCATCAATCAACACCACTTCCTGCCCCAACGACATATTTTCCAGTGACTTAGCTCGCTTGAAAATCTCTGGGGTTGTAATGAGTGTTCCACTCTCCTCTTGATACTTAAATATGTTTGCTTTATCAGCAAAGTAAATCTTCATCGCCTCCTCTCGTGAGCGACCATTCTGTTCGTAGTAGTTAAGATGATCTTCCATGAAGTTGGTAAAGACCGCAATCTGCGGACTCATCTCACTCCAACCCCAACCCTGCAACTGCCAGCTATCGAGCTCCATCACTGCGAGCGAATCTTCTTTAACATCTTTTAAGAGTTGGAGATTAGACACTCCCCGGATATTGCCACCGAGGAGAACTTCTTCGCCGGTGACAACAGAAAGCACGTGGTGGATCATGTGGGTCACTGTACTTTTGCCGCGCGTGCCGGTAACACCTATGACCGGAATAGTTGCCAGTTCAGCGAAAAGAGCCGCGCTTTGCTTGAGTGGTACTCCAGCCTCACGACACTTTACCAAGACAGGTTCATCAATTGGGGCGCCGGCACCAACCAAAACAAAATCAGCATCCTTGAAATCAACAAAATCATACGGTCCAAATTTGAATGACACATTCCCATATTCAGCGAGAGCATCTACCGAAGCCTGCATTTGCTCTTGTGGTGCACTATCAACTACCAAAATCTCTGCGCCAGCTTCGGCAAGATACTTAGTATCACCAACGCCTCGACCTAAGAGACCGATCCGCATCACCGTCACCTTTTTATCTTTAAAAAAGTCAGTTTTCATGTTGAGACATGATACGTTAATTTACAAAAAAGAAAACGAGCAGCCGCAGCTGCCCGCACCTCTTAGAGATTGATCGGAAACTCTTCTGCGACTAACACCACCTTGGCACCGACCTTGCCATAAGCTTCAAGTTGACCCTGCCAACCTCGCATTCGAGCCTGTGCCCGAGCATACTTCTCAAGCACTAACCGTGACGAAGACTGCAGTGACCAAAACTCGTCGATCCACTCTGCCAACAAAGCAGCCGGAATCCATGTCCATGGCTCACTGATAAAGTCATCAGACTTCTGATGATCTATAGTTTGTGCTTCGTTATGCTTATGTTGATCTAACAACTCTGGCCACTCGTAGCGATACTCAATTCGCTTTGGAATCAGGCGCTGATCTCCTGAGCTTATGTCTTCCCAAGGCAAGTCTGGTCGCGCCAATAAACGCAGACTGCGCCAGTCTTGAATTTGTCTAAACGTTTCAAGACCCTTTCGAGTTCGAAACGGTGGTGCTTTGTACTCAGTGCCCACTGATCGTTCGTAAGATAAGACACGTTTAAACAACAGACTGATAAGCGCGGTACCCGCAAGGTTTTGCGGTGAGTACTTCGCATAGTCAGGTAACTCACTGTTTTCACTCAACGCGCCTTGAATTGTGCGATCGACATACCCACATGAGAGAATTTCGTCCATATACCAAAAGACGACTCCCATAGCTATATCATCACGTTGAACTGGGCTGTATACAGCGCAGGTAAGACTGAATCCCATCAGACCCTCCTTAATGTTTCTAAACGCACAATACACACATACAGTACGCAACGCAATACTGGCGCGCTATACTTTGGACATGACCTTACACACAACCGGTGAGCGAACGTTAGAAAAATATTCAATTTTTCCTTACGTTGCCTGGGCGACCTTTGTTGGCTTTGCTATTTTTGTCTATGGCATCACCGTCCAACTCAACGAAGCGACCGTCAATCTCAGTGAGTCTACGAAGCGACTACAAACGGTGGTCGATTCAAACCTGTCGGAAGTAGAAGACTTCGAAATTAGGAATTAAAGCACGAAGCTTGGTAGTATTGAACACAAGCTGTTATGTCGTGCGCACAAAAAACTCAGATTGGCAAAGCTATACTAGTAGCCACGCTGTTTATTGTAGTAGTTATCGGGGCGTTTTATTTCGCCCAACAAGTGACTCAAAATGAAGCCCTACTCTCGTTTCTAGGGCAGTACGGCTATTTCTCAGTACTTGTCCTGGCAATCATCTCAGGCCTGAATGCCATTGTGCCAGTGCCAGCCGCCAGCTTTGTACCTGTGTTCACTGAAGCCGGACTCGAACTCCACCTCATCATTCTCATGCTGATTATCGGTACTACCATCGCTGACTCGATTGGCTATGTGTTCGGCTCACTAAGTCGCGACTACGTGCATGCCCGATATCCGAAAATCGTCACCAAGATAGAGACCTTCCACAACCAACACCGCGAGTGGGTGCTCCCGGTGGTTGTTCTCTATGCAGCAGTAGTTCCCTTTCCCAATGAAGCAATTGTCATTCCGCTCGCTCTGCTTGGTTGTGGGTATCGTAACTTATTGTTCGCCTTAATTCTCGGCAATACCATCAACCAGACCGCTCTAGCCTACGGCGCCACTAACATCTTCATGCTGCTGTTTTGAGAATCGCCATACATTGAACATATCGTCCACAGTGACGATAATTGCTGAAATCACGCTGAGCACCAACAAGAGTAGTGTCTGCTCTAGGACAACCCCTACGTACCAAAAGATAGCTGCGTTTAAGGCCAGGAAAATCAGTGCTGTCACAACAAATGAACGGACCCAGCCATGCAAGGTGTAGCGGATGACCATGATCGTTACCACGATCCCAATCATGCCGAGCCCGTATAGGAACAAGTCGCCAGTGGTTGGTACGCCGTGCTTCAGCATATTTTTGAAGCTGGCTGCAAGCAAAATAATACTACCAAAGAGCCAGCCATGCGCCTGCAGATAAAGAAACAGATTTCGGGGGCGCACCCCTTCACCACAGCGTTCGAGATGTCTGAAATACACCCACCACACACAAATCACAATAAAGAGCCCTGAGAATACGATGATCGGTTGAGCTAAATCAACTTCTACCGCTGTGTTAGCTAAAGCCACTACCAACATACTCTCACCCAATACCAGCATGAGAAAGAGGCCGAGTCGCTCTTGCAGGTGGCTTACATTCAGCATTCTTCGAGTATTTCCCTTTCCGGTTGTCTGTGGGGTAAGAATGTCGAGCGAGAGCGCCATCAGAGCCAAAATGAAATGGTACGGATCAGGAGCTAGCGCTGAAGCGAGCCACAGTATTGCCCCCACGGTAACTCCTTGCACTATATTGAGTGTTTTTGGTCGGTGCTCAGGGGCCAATCGATACATCCGCAGTATCATCGAGACCTGCAGGAGACGCATAACCGCTAGTGTTCCAAAGAACCCTAAATACTCTCCTTCAAACACCGCGGGCATCGTGATACTCATCAAAAACGCACCGACCATCTGAACTTGGATCAGGAGCTTGTCACGTGGCGTTTCACTATCTTGGAGATTACGCCCAGCTGTAGTCATCCACCAAGCAATAAAGATCGCGTAGCCAATGATAAGAATATTAAGCCAGTCGGTAACAGTGGTGTGATAATCAGCTACCAAATAGGTGAGTTGAGCGACCAACGCCACAAATGCGAGGTCGTAGAAGAGTTCGAGCCAGGTTGCTCGTTTTAATGAAGTATCAGGCATAACATCTAGTCTACAAGACAATTACAATTGTGCAGCTGGTAGGACTCGAACCTACGACCTCATCATTATCAGTGATGCGCTCTAACCACCTGAGCTACAGCTGCGTAAAAAGTCCGCAAATACTACCAAACTAAAAGGGTTTATTCAATATAAAAAGAAACTGCGCTCCCCGGTATTCTCGGGAAGCGCAAGGTTGGGTCGTTATGGATTATTGATGACGACACCGGTCAGATGGTATCGCCACCAATCTCCGAGACCTACTGTCGTACTTTCAAGTGCGAGCAGCAGTATGATTGCAAAAGCGCCAAAAACGACAAATCGGCTATTTGCGGCTTGACTTAGCAAACTAAACGCTTTCAAGACAAGACGGTCGAGCATTATGGCCACCTTGTAAACGACGACTACTGCCAGAACAACAAGGGTCCCGACAACAACAATCTGTTCCATGTTCGCTCCCTTTTTCCGCCACCCGGCGGAGGTTTCATTCATTCACGTCGATCTTTGTATGATCAACATACCAGATAGGTTTGTGATCGTTTTCTGAAGTAAACCCTCCCAGGCACCACGCTCCGATGAAACCCAGAATCAACATGGCGATCATCATTACGATACTGTATTCGATCGGAATGTAGTCCATGGTTCCCCACAGAAAAGGGAGTATCAAGACCGCTATGATCATGCAAATTACTCCAAAAACTTGTTTCATTGCTCGTTCCTCGTTTGTTGAAGATCTGGATGGTTTGCCATCCTTGCTTTATAATAACACAAAAAAATATTAAAGTCAATGTTAGTACTTGTGTAGTAGTTTAGAGGTGAAACGGTACAATATCTACATATGAAACACTACCTATTTCTCGGCCTCTTTTTGTTTCCCTCCGTCGCTTCTGCCCAGACATTATTCACGTTGCTGGCTGGGATTAACAATCTCTTCAACAATTTCATCATCCCCTTTCTCATTACCCTAGCGGTTCTATTTTTCATCTATAACGTCATACGGTACTTCATGATCGAAGCAGCTGAATCTGACGGGCGAGAGAAAGCGCGACGATTTATGCTGTGGAGTATCTTGGCCTTTGTGATTATTGTTGGATTTTGGGGAATCGTCACGTTTGTATCAAATGCTTTTGGTGTAACTCCAACCGGTACCGAGCGACAAGTTGATACGTATGTCACTGGCGATGCGCCATTTGGAACCGGTTCAAACAGTGGACCTCAAAATTTCCCTAACTACGGGCCACCCGGGACAAACAACGATAGCAGTATCTTTACCGACCTTTCAGATTGGCTGTTTGGTGGTGGCAGTGAAACTGATTTTGT
>JBCCYW010000022.1:0-11781 GCA_039188945.1 Patescibacteria group bacterium | reverse complement strand
CGAGAAAGTATGTGGGAGTGGTTTGATCACCTTGGCTTGGCTCGAGAAAATATTAAGGAGTATGAAGTGCCTGAGAATGACCTTGCTCACTACTCAAAGCGAACGATTGATTTTGAGTATAACTACCCTGGGAAGGGGTTTGATGAGCTGGCCGGGTTTGCCTATCGGACCGATCACGACCTCAAAGCGCACATGGAAGCCAGTGGTGTAAACCTTGAATACATCGAGCCAGACGGCAGTCGCTTTGTGCCGCACGTGCTTGAGCCTTCGTTTGGTCTGGGGCGGTCACTGATGGCGGTTTTGGCCGAAGCGTATCAGGAAGACGAGATGAATGGGGAAGAGCGCACCTTCTTGCGTCTCCCGGCACATTTGGCGCCATATCGAGTAGCGGTTTCTCCACTATTGAAGAATAAGCCAGAGCTGGTAGCGAAAGCTCGAGAGGTATTTGCGACGCTCAAATCATCAATTTGCAATGTCGCGTGGGATGATAATGGCAATGTCGGGAAGCGTTACCGTCGGCAAGATGAAATCGGTACACCGTATTGCGTAGTAATTGATTTTGATACCTTGGGAGAAGAAGCGCCGGAACATAAAGACACTGTAACCATTCGCCATCGCGATACAGGCGAGCAGGAGCGAGTAGCGATTACTGAGCTTGTGTCATCTTTGAAATAAGCTACACTTCGAGCAGAATGTAGTCATAGAAGAGGATTCGAAATGAGACGAAAAGGAACTTTTAAAGGTCGAACCGTACATGAGCCAGTTTGGTATTCGCTGCAAGATAGGCAGTGGTATAACCTCCTACGAGCAAAAGAAGCTCATTTGCGTTCAGGCCCGAGCGTCTCTCAAGAAAGTCGTCTGAAGCTTTTTGGCCATTTATGGCCGCATCAACATGAAAAGCTTCAACGACAGCTTTCACAGAATCGACTAAAAGAACTCATGTCGATGCCGCATTCTAATCTAAAGCGCAGACTTCTGTTCGGTACGACCCATAGTTGAAAAGAGTGACATGACACACCGCCGGCCCCTGGCCGGCGATTCTTTTTTTATGGGTATGTGCTACAGTGACCATCTATGAGTGAGAAAACACCGCGATATTTAACGACCACGTTGCCGTACGTAAACGCCAACCCACACATTGGGTTTGGTTTGGAGATGGTACAGGCTGACGCGTATGCTCGCTACGCTCGGCATTTTGCTGATGTGGAGGTGTTTTTTAACACGGGTACTGACGAGCATGGTCAAAAAATTGCTGAGAAGGCCGACAGTGAAGGTAGGAATCGACAGGAGTACGTTGATCACTTTGCGGGTGAATTTAACAAGCTTAAGGAAGCGCTTAACCTTTCCTACGACAAATTCATCCGCACCACTGACGCACATCATATTGCGGCTGCGCAAGAAATCTGGCGGCGCTGCTTTGAGAATGGAGATATCTACAAAAAGAAGTATAGCGGCCTGTACTGTGTGGGCGACGAGGCGTTTGTAAAAGACAGTGATTTGGTTGATGGGTATTGCCCCAACCAACCCGGCCAAAAGCCGATTGAGGTAGAAGAAGAAAACTACTTTTTCAAACTTTCAAATTACCAGGAGTATCTTGAAGAATACCTTTCGCAGCCAGGAGTGATTGAGCCAGAGTGGCGACGCCAAGAAGCGCTTACTTTTGTAAAAGCCGGACTAGAAGACTTTAGTATTTCTCGTGAAAAGTCTCGCCTTGATTGGGGGATCCCCGTGCCAGATGATGATGGACAAGTGATGTATGTCTGGTTTGATGCGCTCACTAACTACATCTCAACCACCGGCTGGCCTGATGATGCCGAAGGTAATTTTGAGAAGTATTGGCAAAACGGAAAAGTAGTACAGATGGCCGGGAAAGACCAGGTGCGGTTTCAGTCAATTATGTGGCAAGCCATGCTCAAGAGTGCTGGTGTAAAAGCAACTGACACGGTTTTTTATCACGGCTTCATCAATAGCGGGGGACAAAAAATGAGTAAGAGTCTTGGTAATGTTATTTCCCCGTATGAGTTGGTAGAGAAGTATGGCACTGATGCGACTCGCTATATGCTGCTTCGTCACGTACACCCAGTCGATGATTCCGATCTCACCTGGGAGAAGATGGATGAATGGTACACAGCGAACTTAGTAAATGGCCTCGGTAATCTTACTGCACGGATTATGAAAATGGCCGAGACACATCTTGATGCACCAATTGAAAAACCAGAACGAGTTGATCTCTCAGATTACTTTATGCTCTACGAAGATATGCGTTTCAATGAAGCCTGTGATCATGTGTGGAGCATGATTGGTGCGCTTGATGAGAAGATTACCGAAACCGAACCATTTAAGTTGGTGAAAGAAGATAAGCCGGCGGCCCAGAAAATTATTGCTGAATTAGTTGAAGGATTGTATCGAGTGGCTCAGTTACTCTACCCAATCATGCCAGAAGCCAATGTGATTATTAAAGAAGCAGTCTTGGCCAACAAAAAACCTGACAATCTGTTTAATCGTCTGGAGGATTAAACAATTAAAAATAGGAATACCCGGCGGAGTGAGCCGCCGGGTATAGTCTTGTTTAGAACATCTTCGCTAGCGTGTGACCGCAACAACTTTCGGAGTGACCAGGTCGAGAGCTTTGTCTGATACACTCGAAAGCCTCACCCAGAATCCACGGCTGGCTTTGGTGAACAGTTCTTCGAGGCCAAGGTTGATCAGGTAGTAGCCAGCCTTAGTTCCTTCAACCACAACCATCGTAATGGCCTGCAGAAAGAGCAATAACCCTCCTGAGACCACTCCGGCGAACAGTCCGTAGGCCCAGGCCCACAAATCGTTGTCGTACACGAAGTTGTTATAGGCCACGACGCACAGCGTCACCACCAAGGTCACAACCACACACGGCCAGTGCCCTTGCCGCCGCGCGATCCAGTAGAAACCCTGAACCAAGCAACATAAGAACGCGATCGGGAACACGACCAGACCCATAATCAATCCAGCACCAGAAACCCAGTAAACCATCATCAGAATCACTCCGCCGACTGCGGTCGCTAGCATACACCACAGAAGGAGATACTGCCGCAAGACAAAGGTCAGCAGGTTCTTTTGCTGGAAGCTGGTGAGCATGCGATCTAGCGAGTTTGTGTCGCCGTTTGCAACTTGGATACTGATCGATATCATTGCTGCGATTAACGTGCTCACAACGGTAATAAATGCAGTTGGGATAACATAGTCAAGCAGGGTAGCCAAACGCTCACTCACCACACGCCCGTGTTCGATGATTGTTGTGGTGGGGCCGATCAACCACTCGACGATCGGGAAAGCGACAGCGAAGATGGTGATCGTGAAGAGTGCGATCGAAAGGCTGAGGGCGGCGATCATACGGGCTGCCTGTTGATGGTAAAGCGTATATACCAGCCAATATGGAGCGTAGATGCACCAACCGATGCCCCAGCAGATAGCTCTCGCTGCTCGCCGGATCGTTCGAATGCCGAGCTTGAGACGAACTCGGTTCAGACGCCAGGCGTAGCTTACTTGCAGTACCCATTGGCTTTGCTTCAGTCTGGCAAATGCAGTTGAGATGTCCAAGCTGAGCGCGGCCGAATGCTTCAGCAGCTGCCAGATCGCGTCGTGCCAGTAGCCGGCGATACTTCCGATAACGACCGCAACGGTCGTAATAAAGAAGTTCGCTGTTTGCAGCCAAAAAGCTGATTCGATCCAATTGTGTGGCGCGAGGTAGTGCACCAAAAGAATACCGGAAACAGCACCAGTCAAAGCGCCGACCAGGTTACGCCAGGTGTCAGTCGTTGTCATCGGAAAACTCCCGTTTAAGTTGTATTGTGTAGTTACGTCTGGTCAAAAAATACAATACTATATTTATTTAGTCAATATCTTGCATAATCAGGTGCACTATATCTCAGATAGTGGTTATGGTAAATTTGGTACGTTAAACTCTGTAACTGGAGGCATTTAGTATTAATAGATTGTCTGAGTCACTCGAAAAAATTACGTTACGGTTGTCACGATTTACCACATTAAATATGTATAAATACATTGATACCCACGCTCATCTGAACATCGGGGCTTTTGATGAAGATCGAGTGGTGGTCGCAGAGCAGTGTGTTGATGAAGGAGTCGCGGTGATTAATATTGGGACCAAAGAGACAACCAGTCAGACGGCGGTTGATCTAGCTGAGCGGCATGATAATTGTTACGCCATTGTTGGCCTGCATCCGATCCAAACCACTCCGGAGTATCACGACACAGAAGAGATCGGGGAGGGAAGTAAGCCATTTGTCAGTCAGGGCGAAGTTTTTAATAAAGATTTCTACCGCGAACTAGCCAAGCACAAGAAAGTAGTTGGGATCGGCGAATGCGGGTTTGATTTTTATCGTTGTGATGCTGACACGTTTGCGATTCAGGAAGAGCAATTTATTAAACAAATTGAACTAGCCAATGAACTGCAATTACCACTCATGATTCACACCCGCGACGCAGCAGGGAACCAAGCGAGTGCGAACCCAAACGGGCGGAGTGCCTACGATGATGTGTATGATGTCTTGAAGCAGTACGCCAAAGTGCCCGGTAATATTCATTTCTACGCCGGCACGTACGAACAAGCGAAAAAATTCTTCGACCTTGGTTTTACCATTTCATTCACCGGCGTCATCACCTTTGCCAAAGATTATGAAGAAGTCGTAAAAGCCGCTTCGCTCGATATGATCCACGCTGAAACCGATTGCCCCTATGTAGCGCCAGTGCCACACCGCGGCCAGCGCTGTGAGCCGTGGATGGTGAAGGAGGTATATAAAAAAATTGCTCAATTACGCAACGAGGATGAAGAGGTAGTCCGCGAACAACTGCTCAAGAACGCCCAAAAATTGTATGGAATGTAAAAGAGAAAAGCGTCGCGGCAAATGTTGCCGCGACGGCTGTTTTCTTATCTCACAAGTATAATCTGCGTTGGAGTGCTATGAACTTTAGGCATTGCTCTGGGCTAAGTAGACCATCTTGGTATGACGTCTCAATATCCCAGATCCAGTTTAAATCTGGCCCTGCGTCGATCTCGCTGCAGATGGTATTTGCAACAAACATCTGTATGTGACGAGATCGAGAAGTAAACTCTGATCGCTGGATAGTAGTCTCAGCTAATGTGAGTTGTTCCCGCAAGCTGAGCAGTTTCATCTTGTGAACTGATTCACACAGTCTGTCTCCAAGCTCAAGACACAACCCTCCATCATTTTCGATTTCCAAAAAGTAGAAATCGATAATTTGAGACATGGAGATGTGTGGGGAATCGATCAGTGCATGCAAGATAGATCCAGGATCAATCCCGAATTCAACGCAGAAGTGATCGTGTTCCCGATCATCCCGAGCGTAGCTGGTGATACGCTCGTACCAATTTTGAGCAATTTTAGTACTCGTCTTGATTTGGTTCATCAAAGCCACTTCTTCACTTTCACTGAGCATCGCGGGTTCCTTTCAGTTGTTTCTAACATTAAGTATCAAAGTATGTTAAATAGTGTCAAATATTATTTCAATAATTATATTAAATAGGGCTTTAAATATATTTATTTACTAAGTAATAGCAGATTATGTTGTCAAAAATATTGACATAAAAAATTGACTTGATAATGTGGGAACATGGATAATATAAAAGAATTTCTAGGGTCAGTTGGGCTGAATGATAAGGAGGTAGCGGTGTATTTAGGTTGTCTAATGCAAGGCGAGGGTACAGTGCTGCAGATCGCCAAGCAGGCTAAGGTGAAGCGCCCAACAGCATATTTAATACTTGAAGAGCTCACGAAGCGGGGCTTGGTCCTTTCTCGCAAAGACCGTAAATCAATTAAGTATTCACCAGCCAATCCAAAAAAGATTGTCACGAAGCTTAAGAATAGTCTGGAGCAGGCTGATGAGCTGATGCCAGAAATTCTTTCCTTGTATCGTAACGATGAAGAGAAACCTTCGGTAGCTATCTATGAAGATATGGAGGGGTATCAGTACACGGGTGATATTGTTTGGGGTGAGGCCAAGAAAGGAAAGGAATTGTTAGTCATTGGTAATCCCGAGTTCTTCTTTAAAACGGCTACCGATGCCTCGGATAAGTGGTTTTCGCTGATTAAAAATAAAAAGTATCGAGCCAGAATTTTACTCTTTGGTACTCACCAGCTGCTTGATAATTACATCAAACGCACCGAAGCAGCTGGTAATCCCAATATCAAAATAAAAGTAATTAAAGAAACTACCCATCCGGTGGTAACTGAAGAAGCGATTGTTGATGATATTGTCGTTCTCTTTACCGGTGGTCAAAAATATAACTCTCTCGTGATTCACTCAAGAAACTTGGCTGACACCCAACGCGAATTCTTTGAACGATTATGGTCGCAAGCTGAGTAGATTTAATTTAGTCGAAAATTTTGATCAAGTACTCATCAATCTCCCTCTGTTCCCAATCATAAAAACTGGCGTTATCTCGCTCGAGGTCACGGGCTAGGTCGCGACCAACAAAGCGCCAGTGCCACGGCTCAAAGATGAAAAATTGGTTGCCTTGTGGGTAGGAGAGGGTAAAGCCGTAGTCATGAGCGTTATCAAGGAGCCATTGGTACGCTTCGGTGTCGCCAAACGCGGCGCAGATACAAACGACTTCCGGTGTAGTGAAGTCGACGGTGGTACCTAGTTGATGCTCTGAAAAGCCTTGGTCGGCAGAGAATTGATTGGCCCCTTCGCCATAAATGCGGGTAAAGGCACCTTTGATAGCATTTTGTTCCTCAAAGCTGCGATAGGCCGAGGCTACTTTGAGTTCGATATTGTCGTCTTCGGCATCTTGGATCATATCAACCAAGAATTTCATCGCGTCACCGTGGAAGTATTGGTCGTCACGATCTTCAGCCACGTAGCGACTACGGATTTTGTCGAGATCAGACGGAACGTAGTTTTCATTGAGGAACGAAACACTAGAGTATTTTTGCAATAGTTCCTCATCGGTTTTAGAGAGTTTGTCGAGATCATTCACGGTTCCGGAGATATCGCGAATCTGGTCTTCGAAACGTTCGTTTTTTTCTCGTTCTCGTTCGTAGTCTTCTTCAAGTTCTTCGAGCTCTTCTTCAGTGAGACCAAGCTTTTCTTGGAGATCAGTGATCATGAAGTCGGCTTCCGCCAGGCGTTGTGAGAGTTGGGTGATTTGGATAGTGGAAGAAGCAGTGAGGGCTGCGATCTCAGCCTTCATCAGGTGATTTTGGTAGCCCAGCCAGCCAGTTGCAATAAAGAGAACAGCCGTTGAGGCGATAAGCGCCCACAGTGGCCAGTCGATGTTGCGGTGGCTAGCTTTGTCCATGTGCAGGCTATTGTAGCACGCTGCAGCTTCTTGAATCAGCTCGATTTTTGTGGTACTTTTGCGGCGTTCTTTATTAGAGATAAGTTCAAACATTGTGTCTGACACAACAATGCCAGCAGCCGAGGCGGCTGTAGCAACTGAGAGCAATGAGCTCGGGAGCTACGAATTCGCCTTCCACGTACTTCCAACGGTTGCTGAAGGGGAAGTAGCGGGGGTCTTTGAAGACCTCAAATCTCTCATTGCTAAAGCCGGTGGTTCAGCGACCAGCGAAGAAGCGCCGCAACGCTTTGATCTCGCGTACGAGATCGTAAAGCACCTAGAAGGTAAGAATCGTAAGTTCAATAGCGCTTACTTTGGGTGGGTACGCTTTACGCTTGCTCCAGAAGCACTCGAAGGACTTACCGAAGAGATCGAAGCTGATACGCGATTGCTTCGCTACCTCATTATTCGCCTGACTCGCGTTGAAGAAGAAAACCCATTCAACTTCCACGAAGCGCTTGCGAAAGATGACAAGAAGGTGACTGAAGTAAATGCTGAAGAAGTCATCAAGGCTCCACAAGCCGATGATGCACCCACTGAAGAAGGTGAAAAGGAAGCGGTTGATGAGAAGGAGCTCGATGAAGCGCTGAAGAAGGACGAAGCCTAAACGGTATCCTGAAACTTTTATCAATTTGGGGTATAGTAGGGCTTACTAACTTCTAATAAACACTGGTATGTACCTAAACAAAGCAATGATTTTCGGCAACCTGACCCGTGACCCGGAGCTAAAAGCGCTCCCGAGCGGGATGCAGGTGTGCTCCTTTAGCTTGGCGACGAACCGCGTCTACAACGACCGCGATGGTAACCGCCAAGAATCAACCGATTACCACAATATTGTCGTGTTCGGAAAGCAAGGAGAAAATTCTGCCAAGTATCTCACCAAAGGCAATAGCGCATACGTTGAAGGACGTATCCAAACTCGCTCGTGGGAGAAAGATGGACAGAAACAATACCGCACGGAAATTGTTGCGGATCGAGTACAGTTTGGTCCGAAGGGAGGTGGTGGTGGAGCACCAGCTAATAATGCTGCTGCACCCGCAGATGATAAAGCGCCTGCCGCACCTGACTATCCAGAAGAGGAGATCAATCCTGAAGATATCCCTTTCTAGACAGATAGTTGTCCGCTGACTTTTCAGGCTTGCGATAATCTGATATTCACCGTATCACCTATACGTCTGGTGTCAGATTTCTTGCCTTCCTCGTCAGCAAACAAATCTCAGGTCTAGAAACTCAATATTATTCGTTGTAGTGTTGAACGTACCGGTTCCAGGAATTTTTGACAGGAAAGAGTCAAAAATTCGGAACTAAGTTCAAAATAATCACTACGTTCATTTTTTCACTTAATGGAAGAAACACAATCACACAATCATGTTGATTATAAAGACGTGACTCGTCTCAAAAATCACATCAACCCACACGCTCGTATGATGAGTCGACGCCGCACGGGCTTTTCAGCTAAGCAGCAGCGTGACTTTGCTCGAGCAATCAAGCGCGCTCGTTTTATGGCTCTTTTGCCATACATTCAGCACTAAGTGGAATAGACAAGAGCGGCTCCCTGCAGGGAGTCGCTCTTGTTATTTGTGTACATGTGTTGTTTAATAGTGTTAGATTTTCCTTGAAAAGAGAAGGGAGAGAATATGCTCAATCGCTATCTGATGATGAGCTCAATTGCTTGCATCACGTTTTGGGTGTTGATCGCGTACCTTGCCCCATGGGTAGTGGTCTACATCGTTGCAACCAGTGCCGGCATTGTTCTGCTGGCGGTGTTACTGTATGACCTACCAGCAGCTGTGCGAGCACTCTTCGGAGTTTTCGTATGTGACAACAAACGACTGCCACCAGGAGAATATAGACTTACTGGTGGTCCGTGGAGTTTGTGGTGAGAAAATGAAACCAACGGATCATCCTCCACACTCAGTAAGACCAAGATCTCCAGCTTCACACGTACCAACAGGTAATCGGTGGCAAGCCTGGACCATGCTTTTTCTGGTTCTTTTCATGGTAATGATCGTATATCTTAACCCGCTGAACTGGATAAAGAGAAAGGGCTCGTCAAAAAAAGACTAATGGCCTAATCTGGGGCCATTAGCAGGAGTCGGAGTATCCGGCTCTTTTTTATGCCTTCTCAATTCGTTCCGAGTACTGACCAGTTTCAGTATTGATACTAATGATATCGCCCTGGTTAATAAACTGAGGAGCTTGTAACAGAAGGCCAGTTTCTACAACCACTTCTTTGGTAGCACCACTCGAGGTGTTTCCTTTCACCGCTTCAGAAGCTTCGGTGACTGTAAGTTCGACTTTGATTGGGGTGAGGACGCTCATCAATTCATTATTGAAGTAATACGCTTCAATGATTGAATTTTCTTTCACAAACTTGGCCATATTGCCAACGGTCTCTTCGTCGAGTTGGAAACGTTCGCGTGGATTGTCAGGCAGGCAGAACCAAAATTCACCACGGTTGCTGTAGAGAAACTTCACGTCTCGTTTTTCCATCTCAGCTTCTTCGAAGACATCTGATTGGTGGAGAGTTTTCTCAACCACATTACCAGTACGGAGATTTTTAACCCGCACGGTGTTACTTGCTTTTTGGCGATCTTTTTTAGAAATTTGTGACGATAAAACCAAATACGGATCGCCTTCAATAGTGATTGTTCGCTTTGGGAGAACGTCGTTGTACTGAACTTTTGCCACGGTAATAGAATTATAGAAATAAGCTCAAATTTTATAACACACCAGACCGTAAAGGCCAAAAAATACAACTTTCTCTTAAGGGAGGGAGTGCTACTATATATCAATCAAGGTGCAAGGCATTACCAGACATACTAATTCTCTGAGTGTTTGATTAGTTTCGTCCAGCAATTTGCATTAGAAAGAGCAAATTGGGACGTAAATTCAATATAATCGCTACGCTCATTATTTCATTCAATGTTAGGACTCACCACGACCGATAACGCAGGGGAGCTCACAGACGAGGAGGTGTTGGCTCGCTCGCAAGCGCAGCCGTGGCTCTATGGGGTGATTCTTGATCGGTATCAGGACGCTTTTATGCGTAAGGCGATGAGCATCATCCACAACCAACTCGACGCTGAAGAGATTGTGCAAGATGCGTTTACCAAGATCTACATGAACGCCGATAAGTTTCAGCCACAAGAAGGAGCAAAGTTTTCTTCGTGGGCGTATCGGATTTTGATGAACACCGCGTTTACCCGCTACCAAAAGCGCGTCAAAGAAGGGGAGCGGTTTGTGAACATTGATCCTGAGTTTGAGCAGATGTACGGAGATCGCAAAGACCACTCAGGTTTTGAAGAACGGCGGGATGGTATTGAGCGAGTGCTGGAGCGGATGCCTGGACATTTTTCATATGTATTGCGACTACATTACCTCGAACGCTGGAGCCATAAAGATATTGCTGACGAGACTGGAGAGAGTGTTGGCACGATTAAGGCGCGGATTCATCGCGCGAAGGCGGCGTTTCGCAAGGAAACTGATGGTAATGAAGCTGAATTGTTATCATAACTAGTATGAATAAATGCGTTATTAAAGAATGGGTTCACGAGTTGCCGCTGCAGATGCAAAGCGCGCTCTTATCGGGGCTGCGCGGCCCAGACGGGGTCTCTAGTCAAAGTGAAGCAAAAGTCCTGGTGCGCGCCATGCGTTCGGTTCTCTCACACAACGCGCTACCGAAAGGTGGCAGCTCCTATATTGTAGATGGCGTTGGGTGTACTCCTGAAGAGCTCAAACAGTTTTTAAAGGTTGTCGATCAGTATCCCTATCACTGGTTTGCTCATTTTTATCAATCAGCTGAGATTATTGGCTATTATCATCCAGATAAAGAGGTGCGTGAGTTTTGGCTTGACGTGTATCATCAGTGCTGTGCTGAGCTCTTTACCAATCCTGAAACTAAAGAACAGCTCGCTGGGCGACTGAAAGCAAATGGATAGAGGGTATCTCGTCGCGTAACTTTTTTATGTGTACGTAAGTAGTAATAAGTGCTCTACGAAGATATATGACACACAATCATAACAATATAAGAAAAGCCATCATGCGACGCGTGTACTACATCTATGGGATCAGTGTGGTAACGAACCCAATGATGTTACACGGCATGGCTTTTAGTATCAGTCTCGGTATTTTTGCCGAACTCGTACATGTTGCCAGTATTATTAATAATCTACTGGAAATGAAGGTAAGCGGCGTCCCACAGTTTATTTGGAATGCGTTTGCACGAGGAGAAGTGCTCACGATTGCCATGGTTGGCGTCATGATTTTCACCGCCCTCTCGGTACAGTGGAAAATCGTTATGCCGCAACTACGACGTCTGCAACTGGTATAAATGCGACCAAAACTAAAAGGCCGGGCCCGTCGGGGCCGGGCGGTTAGGTTTTATGTTAATCCATCGCGTAGTCTTTCAAGGGGTTTGG
>JBCCYW010000021.1:0-12872 GCA_039188945.1 Patescibacteria group bacterium | reverse complement strand
AAGCGCGGCTTTTGGGTAATCGGCGTTCTTAAGAAGAATGTCTGGGAGGGGTAAGCCGCCTTCAACGGTCGATGGAATGGGGGAGAGGGGAGCCGATTCTTCAAAGTGAGGCGCCGGCTCCGCCGGCGCCTCACCACTAATGAAATCAGCCAGCCCATTGGTAAGCGCCAGATAGCCAGAAAGAATCGCAACCAGAATATCGGTAAGGAAATGCATGTTGGTGCAGTATAGCATTCTTGAAGTGAGTAAAATTCTTTCTCAAAACCTTTTGATAGTTGTGCAGAGAATGGGATGAGTTCAGAACTATTGATTGGAGTCAGTTCGAGACACAAATACCAAGTTTTGCACTATTTTACATCCAAAAAAGGCCTACGCTCACGGCGTAGGCAAAATGTTTCATCTGTAGTGAGTTTTAAAAAGAGATAGTAGCTCGTCTTTTTTGACGTCAGTAAGAGCACGTAACTCTTTGGTGCTTTGCGGCCCCTTGTGATCTGACCAAGGTTTGCCAATCACCATCACAGATAGCGAAGGCACATTGATTGGTCGGACGGAATGCCATCCATCTTTCTCAACCATTTCATAGGCAGAACCTGATGGGAGGTGTACTGTAGCTGCAAGCTGTTTTGGAGCTTGATCAGTACTGAAACCAATACCCATTTCGTAGAGTCCACTCACAACTCGCACTGCTGAAGGCCATGGATGCGCATGTAGCAGAGCCTCATCTACATCACACGGATGAATCCTGTGTAACATTGCACGGTATTCACCGTGCTGACGCCATAATCTTTCGACAAAAGGCGGATGATAGTCAATCATCAGACTCTGCCAACCAGATCCGTCTCGCAACATCTCTGGCAGATCTTTCTCAATGTTTTGAAGAACAGCAAGCATGATTCGTCTCCTTGGTTGCTTGTTTCAAATGTATAGTAGTTACAATAGCAAAATTGTACAAACTGTCGTACAATTACGACGACATGGATGATTTTGAAGACACATTGTCACAATTAGGACTTACTGGTCATGAACCAGTAATCTATGCTTACTTACTCAAGCACACGCCAAGTGGTGCAAGCGCAGTCGCTAAAAAATGTAGTCTCTCACGAAGTAGCGTGTATACGAGTTTGCGGGGATTAATCGAAAAAGGTCTCGTTTCAGTTTCTCAAAAAAGTGAAGTGAAGCAGTACATTGCACACGATTACTCAGCTGTTGAGGAAATGCTCCAACAACAAGAAAACCAGCTCAATGATCGTTTTTCTGTTTTGAAGAACTTGAAATCAGATCTAACAGTGACTAATAACGATGAAGCAAGACCAGACGTATCTTTCTTTGAAGGTCAGGAAGGATTGAAGAAGGTCTATCTAGCAATGATGCGACAGTCTAAAAAGGGAGATACTTTGTTCCTGCTCCGTGATGAGTTTGTGTGGCAGAAAGACTGGGCATTTATTTTTCAAACAACTTGGAGTAACCGAGTTACTCGAATAAAACAGGAAAAGTCTTTGAAGACAATGTTACTAGTAAATGATTCGAAAACGGAACGAAGCTCAGCTGATGTTTATAAAAAGAAGAAAGGTTTAGATTACCGCTTCCTTCCTAAGAATGATCAGATCAAAGACTATGCAATGTATGTTTTAGGTGACTCTGTTGCCATAATGTCGATGGAAAGAAACCATCTTGTAGGAATCTTGATTACAAACAAAAATCTAGCTGACAACCACAAGGTTATTTTTAAAAACCTTTGGAGTATTTCAAAAAGATAAAAGCGCCTTGTAAGGCACTTTTATCATGTGTGCGGGATAGGGGAATCGTTCAGGAGTCGATTATTTTCATAAATGAAAATATATCGCTCACGACCCTGGCTCGCTCGTTCGTCATACTTTCTCACACCGCTCCGCCTTTCTATTCCCCACATGAGTGCCGCAAGGCACTCACTTATCCCGCACGAACAGAAAAGGCGCCTGAAGGCGCGCTTTACTGTACTCGTGCGGGATAGGGGAATCGAACTCCTGACCTCTGCTTGGAAGGCAGATGTTATACCATTTAACTAATCCCGCAGGTGATTTAGTGTCGAAGATTTTAGCACATCAAGCACAGAAAACAATAAAATATTGATTCGCGATTGAATGTCGAACAGTTCGCTACTGAGCTCTCACAACGTATACAAAAAATGTAGCCTGGTGATAGAAGAGGCCAGTTAGGTGGTTCATGAGGCTAATGATTGGTCTGCCTTCAAATCGGTACCCAATTTGTTTCTCTAAAACGAGATTGGCCTCATGTATTAGCTCTTCCCAGTGCTTGGCTGGCAAATAACGTTCGTCACCAAAGTAGTCACTGTTTGGCCGCAGAACATTGGCAGATGGGATAGCAAATATATATCGCTTAGCTATCCGGGTTTGTTCCTTTAGAGCGCTGATTATTTCTTCGTCCGAAAAGTGTTCCATAACACCAAGGTTAAAAGAAACACCGTAAGAGTTATCTGCGAAAGATGATTCAAAAATATCGTCATGGTAAAAATTTGGACCAGCCACATCCAATTTTTGCATAACTTCTTTTCCAAAATCAAGAATTCCTGGCTCAATATCAAAGCCATCACAGTTGTAGCCTTTCTTGGCAAAATAAGCGATAAAAAAGCTGGTTCCCATACCGGCTTCCACGAGTCGCTCGTTGGGTTGCAAGAAGGATTCAATGCAATCGAGGAACGGTTTGTTTTTAGCAATCTTTTGGTTGAAGTAGGCAGTAAAGCCGTGTTTGATAATTTTGTCTTGATAATACTCAGTCCAGCTCTTGTTCATGGAAATATACTAACGAATTCTTCTCCAAATGCAAAAGGGCCCGGCTGGGGCCCTTTTGCGTGTGTGATGGGAAATAGCGGGACAATAAGCCTCCGTGTATTTCCACGATAGCGTTATTACCTCCGCTACGTGTATAAGTGTATCACATTGGGTTATCCCCAAAACGGCAGCGGGCCGGTGGACAACTGTCCACCGGCCCGCATAAGGAGAAATGACTACTTCACCGCGTCCTTCAGTGCCTTAGCAGCACGGAACTTAGGTACGCGCATAGCTGGTACTGGGACCTTTTCACCAGTACGTGGGTTGCGAGCTTCACGAGCTGCACGCATCTTTGCTTCAAAGATACCAAAGCCGGCGATTGATACCTGAGTACCATCCTTCATTGCGTCGGTGATGCCCCCGAACACCGCTTCAACAGCGCGCTCAGCGTCAGCTTTAGTAACGCCGATTTCTTCATGCACTTTGTTGATGATGTCTGCTTTATTCATAGCTTCTGAAATTAAAGTTCTAAGGTGAATAATGTGTGTGGCAGGTGTGCCGACACGGTTGCCGATTAAATGGCTTGAAAACATTATATAGTAAGGCTTTCTGGCTGCAACGACTTCCGGAAGATAATTTCTGTGGTGTAGTGTTCAGGGTAAAAAGTCTATGCTACTATGACAGCACTATGAATCCCGTTAGAAATGACTCAATTATGAAGCGGGAAACTAAGGTGTGATTATTTTTTTAAGATTTCTAACGGGATGAAAATCGGAATTATGGGTGCTAAGGGCAGCTTCTCGGAGCAAGCCGGCGAAGTATATTTAGACCAAGAAAAGCAAGCAGCTGGTGAGTTGGTACCACTGGTGAGTGCTGAAGCAGTGTTGAGTGCAGTCGAAAATGGTGAAGTAGATAAAGGGTTATTTCCGATTGAGAACAGTAATGGTGGGATTGTGATTGAAGCTGTGCATGCCATGGCTGAACACCGCTTTACCATCGAACGAATGTTTGATCATGATGTGCATCATATGTTGTTGGTAAAGCCCGGCACGAAGAGTTCTGATATTACCACTATTACTTCTCACGATCAGGCCTTAAAGCAATGTCGCATGTATTTAAAGCGAGCGTGGCCAGAAGTCGATATTGAAGAATATAAAGATACAGCAGCTGCCGCCAAGGCATTACACGATGGTGAGCTTTCCAGTACGACAGCAGTGATTGCGCCACGACGGTGTGCTGATCTCTATGGCCTTGAGATTCTTGAAGAATCAATTCAGGACTTGAAGTTCAACTTCACAACGTTTGTCGTCGCGACAAAAGCTGACTAGCTTTACAAACCAGCTCTGTTTGCTACGCTGCTGCGTAGAAAGAGAAACACTTGGAGAATTTAAAATGAAAGAACGTGTATATGACTGGATTCGGTGTGCATTCTTTCTGGCATTGGTTGTTTTCTTGATCTTTGCCTCTTCCCAGGCCGAAGAGACTGTGTTGAAACAAGCAGGAGATAGCGTAGCATACGCTATTGCAGGTATTCTTGTTTTGGCTGCAGCATTTGCCTGTATCCAGCCAGATCTGGAGCGCCTTGTGACAAAAAAGAAGTCGCAAACATAGACAAGGGCCGGTGCAGCATAAGCTGCCCGGCCCTTTCGTGCTGTTGACTACCCCCATGGAAATACAGAATGACGTTGGACACGCATGTATCCCAATGGAAACCATTTAAGTGGAATTGGTGGAAAGGTTTGCTCCCTTGGATTCATCGTAAAGACCGGGAATGCAAACGGTGTGGGAACCAAGACGAAGTTACTTGTAGCACACGAATTATTCATGATCTTTCTCCTTCATGTCTCTTATTTCACTTTACGCTTTAATTATAAAAAAGAAAAGCACCGCGGCAGTTCCTGCCGCGGCGCAAGGTGGGAACTCAGTCAACCCGGGCCATATACTCAGCTCTGCTGTCTTTCGGCATCCACAGACCGTCCATATGCCTGAAGAGAAACGCTTTTTCAGCATCGCGATCAGCATGGTCTGGGGCTTTCAACACACCTTCACCCACGTACTGCTTGGGCATTCCATCTACCCATCGTTCCGCGTAAGCCCGGCCTTCTGCGAGAACATGCCTCGTGTGGCCAAGCTGAGCGTCTTCAATAATTTCACGGTCAGGAGAGTTAGGGTCGTACGTAGCTGTGAAGAACAACTCATCGACAGTTAATTGTTTGCCGCCTAACGTGAGTGGGAAAAAGAACCAATCGCCTTGTCTCTGAGCTTTCTTGCCAGTGCGTTTCTCATATAGATGAGCAATATCTGGTTTTAGTTGGGTGTCTAGTGCTCCTGCATTCAGGATGTGCGGGAGAGACTGGTCTTTCTTCCTGAAAGCCAAGTGAGGATCAAGTCTTGCGAGAAATGGAGATTCGTCCATCCCACCAAAGTAGATACAGGTGCTGTCTCGCATACTGTAAGAGTAATCGGGAAGGTCTCTTAGTAGAATGATCTGTGGCTGCTTGACTTCCGATTTTCGAACATAGAGGCTGTCAACATCGTCAGGAACTAGAATTTGAGCATCGATTCTAGCTGGGAGACGTAAGACGTCATGATCGACAACATCTATCCTAAAGTCACCAAAACTTTGCGACTCTAGCTTTACCTCTGTGAACTCAGTTGGGTCAACATGTTTCATCATCTTCTCCTTCAGTTTCGATGAGTTGCAGTTCACTCTCCCGCACAGCGTGTGGGAGACCTTCGACTTGGTAACAGGGCTCGCCTGCTAGTTCTGCCAAATCATCGCCCGTGTAGGCAACGATAGTGACAATTGTTCCATCGTTGCCGGTAAAGCCAGTGAGGCTTTTGTTGGTAAAGGCGGCCGTATCTTTGGGCTTGAATTTTGGCGGCATTGCTTTTCCTTTCAAGTTGCGTCTGGGACCAGCAAACCACGCATGTAAAAAACGACAAATTTTACGTAGAATGAGTGCCAATTGAGAACGTAATTTGTTTCAAAGTAAAGCTATTTTTAATTTAAAATATGACGTTATCTACGTCATATTTTTGACAATCTAATGAAAAAGCGTATGGTTCTGGTATGGATATCAAAAAAGAGCTGATTTCTAGCCTTCATATTTCTCCAGCCGAAGCCAGCTTGTATTTGGTGGCGTTGGAGAAAAACCATAATACGGTCACAGATCTGGCAACTGCGGCCAAGATGCCTCGTACGGCTGTGTATGGACCACTTAAAAAGCTCATTGAACGTGGTTTTGTGAGTGAGATAAAGCTAGGGAAGCGTACTCACTATCAAGCTTTGCCGGTGAACCAACTTTCGCTCCTTTTGGATCGAGATAAAAACTTGCTTCAGCAAATAGCGGCGCAGCTTGAACAGCGTATCAGTGTGCCGCAAGACAATATGGAGGTACGGCATTTTCGCGGTGCACATGGTGTACTCACCGCAGCTGATATTCTCTTTGACCTCACACCAGTTGGTTCAACTTTCAGCAGTGTTGAACATGTAAATCTTATTTTAGAGAAATGGAAGGAAGAGGTGTTTGATGATTATCGAGAGAAACGGTTAGAGAAGCACATGGCAGCGAAAGTAATTAACCCATCGTATGAGATGACGCCTTGGCTGCAGGAGCGGCTCGACAAGCAGAAAGAAGAAAAAATTGAGTATTTGATTGTCTCAGAGGAAGACTATCCGCGACCAGCCGGGTTTATCACGAACGGCAAGCATCTCTTGATTATGACGTATCGTCCAGTCCCTTCAGCGACACTTATCTTCAATGAAGATGTCGCCAAAACCTACGAAAGTATGCACAAAATGATCTGGGATCGGTATAAAGGGTAGGAAAAGAAAAGCGCCGCGACATGAAATGCCGCGGCCGCCTTCGCTACTCGATCAGGAAATAACTGGTCTTCGTCGTAAATTACGAAGAGCTAGGATCCCGGTGACAATTGCTGGAACATACGGTACCTGTGACGTAACATAAAGTGCCCAGCAGAACATTAGTATGGTCACCACAATCCAAAATAGTGCTCGCCGGTGCTCAGCGCAGTCAGTTTCGTAACGAATCATCTGTTTTCTCTCGTTTAGGGTTTTCCGAAGATCACTATAGTAATTTGCTTCTTGGTCGTCAATTGTTATCGAGCGTAACTGACCACGCGAGTCTCACGGATAACGTGGACTTTAATCTCCCCAGGGTAGCGAAGGTTAGCTTCGATGTTGGTGGCAATGGTGCGGGCGAGGGAGTTGGCTTGCAGTTCGTTGAGGGTTTCTGGGTTTACCAATACCCGAATCTCACGGCCAGCGGCGATCGCAAATGCTCGTTCGACGCCTTCAAGGGTCGTAGCGATATTCTCAAGCTCAGTGAGGCGTTTGATGTAATTCTCAATCGAGTCGCGGCGCGCGCCAGGACGACCACCAGAAATAGCATCGGCTACCTGGACGATGACTGATTCTGGCGTTTCGTATGGATACTCGTCGTGGTGTGAGCGCATGGCGAGAATCACTTCTTCACCCACATTGTACTTCTGGAGAATACGAATACCAATGTCTACGTGTGAACCCTGTACTTCATGACTGACTGTCTTACCAATGTCGTGCAAGAGGCCGCCGGCTCGAGCGGTAGCGACGTCTGCACCAGTTTCTTCCGCGATAATTGCTGAAATGTTGGCGACTTCAACTGAATGCCAGAGAACATTCTGGCCGTAGCTGGTACGGAAGTGGAGGCGGCCCAAAATAGTGAGGAGCTCAGGGTGTAAGTTTGGTACACCAGCGTCATACGCTGCCTTTTCACCCATCTTTTTGATAGTCTTGGCGGTTTCTTGGCGAGCTTTCTCAACCGCTTCTTCAATTTTGGCTGGCTGAATGCGACCGTCTTTGATGAGAAGCTCAAGCGCTACGCGAGCAATCTCACGGCGAATCGGGTCAAACGAAGAAAGCACGACAAAGCCAGGTGTCTCATCGATCAAAACATCAACCCCGGTGGCACGCTCAAAGGCGCGAACATTTCGTCCCTCTTTTCCAATGATCTTACCCTTCATTTCATCGCTCGGGAGTTCGATGTGTGAGGTAACGGCGCTGGTGGGCAGGTTATTGCCGATGCGCTGGATGGCGGAGAGAAGAATGTTGGTCGCTTTTGATTCAAATTGTTCTTCACCGAGCATCTCGAGTTTCTGGAGGCGGGTGACCAAATCGTCACTCCGGCTCTTCTCCACTTCGCTTACTAATTGTTCAAACGCTTCTTCTTGAGAGAGGCCGGCGATCTCTTCGAGCTTGCCATCGAGCTCAGTGGCTTTATCATCAAGACGCCCCTTAATCTCTTTCACTTCGTCGATCTTGCTGCGTACGGCTTCTTTCTCAGAATCAATATCAATCTGACGTTCATCAATCATCTCCTCACGCTTTAACAGACGCTCTTCTTTGCGCTTGATATCCTCCTCCTTTTCTTTTAGTTCACCTTTCTTCTCGTGCTCGAATTTTTCAGCTTTTTCCTCAGCCTTTTCGACGATTTTAATCGCTTGTTCTTCGGCGGCGAGGATCTTTCCTTTGGTATCCAGTTCGACGGATGACTGCTTCGATAGGGCGTGTAGGTAGCGAAGGTAGTATCCAGCTGCTATGCCGAGCGCGAGAGCCACTCCTGTCGTGGCCAGTACCATCAATGGCGGCATAGTCTTGTTTTAAACTCCTAATCAATCAAAACTCTCGTTGCGGTTCGTAGTGGCACTCTACCAGAGTGGGGGAGGAAAGTACAGAAACAGGGGCGCCGGCTGTGCCGGCGCCCCTGTTTCTCAGAGTAGGTTATCCCTCACGATAGATTGCCATTTGGCAGAAGATTCTAGAGTGAGAAATTCTTCTGGTGTGACCCAACGATAATCGGTATGCTCTGAACTAAGAGTGACATCTTCAGAGGCTGTTTGTGTCCTGTAGGCGATGGTAATGACATATTCGCCAACTGAATTTTTGTGTCCTCTGACATCCAAAGGTTTTATTTCAGTGATAGTAATACCAGTTTCTTCTACGATCTCTCTTTGAGCACTTTCTTTTGGTGTATCTCCTTGTTCATATGCACCACCGGGCAGATCCCAAGCACCTGGCCTTGTTAGGGATATGTCTGAGCGTAGCAATGTCAAAAATTTTCCGTCAGCTCGAAATACAAATGTTTTTTGGGCTAGGTATACTGCGCTCGAGAAATAATTTCTCTGCTCACTCATACGTTACTTATAAATTGTATCGACGATACCGTATTTCTTGGCTTCTTGAGCGTCCATAAAGAAGTCTCGGTCTACATCCTGCTCAATTTTTGCCATCTTTTGACCGGTGGCATCAGCCAGCATTTTGTTAAGTCGTTCTCGAGTTTTAAGAATGTGCTTGGCAGTAATTTCAATGTCAGTAGCCTGGCCATATGCACCCCCCATCGGCTGGTGAATCATTACTTCAGCGTTCGGCAGAATGGCTCGTTTACCTTTCGTGCCTTGCGAGAGAATGATTGAACCCATTGAGGCCGCGATACCAACGCACACGGTCGCTACGTCTGGCTTGATGTGGTTCATGGTGTCGACAATCGAGAGGCCAGCGGTCACGCTCCCACCGGGAGAGTTCACGTAGAGAAAGATATCTTTTTTTGGATCTTCGCTTTCAAGAAACAACAGCTGCGCCACAATGAGGTTCGCCATATGATCCTCGATTCCACCGGTCACGAAAATAATCCGCTCTTTTAAGAGTCGCGAGTAAATGTCGAAGGCTCGTTCACCCATCTGGGTCTTTTCGATCACCATCGGGACGAGTTGGTTGAGTAATTCGTTTTTATCTTTAAGTTCCATAACAATTTCAATTTTCAAATCAAATAAGGTACCGCGTCATCGTAGCAGAAATCGTATAAAAAGACACGGCCGGCGAAGTTGTTCGCCGGCCGTAAATTTGGATCGCTACAAACTCCAGTGAATTAGAGGCATTTTCCACCCAAAGCGCTCGATAATAAAAAGCGCTACTATCGCTGGTCCTGGCCATAGAGGAGGTTGTTCGAACAGTCCCCACACTCCATAGACAAGACATATGATACCTGTAGTGAAGAGTGTTGGGATAAAGAAGTAATCCCCAGCAGTCACTGCCCCATCTTTTGGGTGTTGGTTTTGTTCGTACCAGAACATCGTTATTGAGAGTAGGATTCCTGCAACAATAAGTCCTATCTCAATATTGTTTGGATATAACCATATTCCAGCAAGGACAATTCCTTGAAGTAGAGCGTAGAAAGGAAAGATCTTCATAACAGCTCTTCCTAAGGTCAGGTCGGCGTCTCTGGCCGGATGGTGTTCGGTATAAGTTAGCTTGAAAATAGCAACACTTCCGATAAGCATTGAACATGCTACCAATAGTTCCATCAGATCCTCCTCTTGGAACAACTGCTTCTCTTTGAAATCTATCGCATTCGTATTTTTTAGCAAGCTCAAAGGGCGGCACGCTGGCGTGCCGCCCTTTGTGTGTAGAAGCGGTTTCTATTGCTCTTCGAGCATTTTCATCACCGCTTCGTTTTGGAGGATTGAAGCGACGTATACCTTCACGCGACTTTCGTCAGCGTCTTTGTATTGTTCTTTCAATTGCGCCACTTGCTCTTCCAGGAGTTTCTCATCTGGCTTAATGTCTTCTACTTTAGCAATCTCGTTTAAGACCAGCTGGAGTTTGGCGCGCTTTTCAGCGGCTGGCTGCCACTCAGCCTTTAGTTCCTCCTCGGTTTTCTTAATGTGCTTGAGGTAGTCAGCCATGTTGAGGTTGGCTCGCTCGAGGTCTTCATTCATCTGGGCTTGCATCTGCCCAAGCTCTGAATCAATCAGTACTTTTGGTAGAGATAGTTCAGTTTTTTCAATAATGTTGTCGGTAATTTTTGCTCGGTGCTTGGCGGTTACCTCCCGTTCTTTCTCGATCGTGAGATGTTCTCGGAGCTTGGTTTTAAAGTCATCAACCGTTTCAAACTGACCAGGTTGACCAAGGGTTTTTACGTATTCGTCAGTTAACTCTGGCAGTTCAATATTTTCTGGATCAAATTCTTCCTCAGCTTTTTCTTCCGCTTTCTTCGCTTCAGATTCTGGGGTTGGGAGCTCAGTAGTATCACCAAGGTCAGGCTTTTCTTCTGTCTCAGTGGCTGCTTGCTTGGCGGCTTTTTCCTGCAGACGTTCATACGCGACTTTTTGTCGTAGGAGGTCTTCAATCTGCTTCTGTAGCTCCTCGTCAGTCACTTCCAAAGACTCTTTGTCCCCGTTAGCTTCCTTAGCGATAGACTTGTAGTCGGGCAGCTTGATTTCTGGTACTACGGCTACGGTAGCGGTAAACCCAAGTGGGTTGTCTGGAGCGATCTTGGTGATTTGGATTTGTGGGTAGCCGATAGCGTCGATGTTATGCGCCGCGAGGACTTCTGGATAGACCGCCGCCATCGCTCGTTCGGCCATTTCGGTGAGGATATGCATTTCGCCGAGTTTCTCAACGAGGACATTTTCCGGTACATGACCCGGGCGAAAACCATCAATTTGCACATCTTTACCAAGATGCTTAATGGCCGCACTACGCTGCTTCTCGAGCTCCGCAAACGGAATTTCACCAGTAATTTTTACTTCTGACCCTTCAAGGGTTTCAATTGCATATTCTTTTACAAAATCCATATATAGGTTTTAACGTCGCGCTAGTGTACTGGTATTTAAGGAGATTGCAACTGAAAGGCCCGGTGCTATCGCAACCGGGCCGGAAGAAACCATCAGTCTTTTACTCCTTCTGAGTTAATACTCATTTTATGTCTCCTTTCTCTTCCTATTCACAATAACATGCTAATTGTAATATGTGAAAACCGGCTGATTCGCGGAGCGAATCAGCCGGTTTTCAGGGGTGTTGCTTAAATTGCTTCGAGTGCTGCTTCAAGCTCGGCATCAATTGCTTCAAGTTCAGCATCAAGCGAATCAAGATCGGTGCTTTCGATATCAGCTTCAATCGCTTGTAGTTCGTCTGACGTACTTACCACATTAAGGGTGTCGGCCTGGGCTTCGGCGGTGGTACTTTCTGGCTCGTTGTTTTCTTCGGCCGTAGGGCGCTCAGTTGGTGCTGGAACAGCGACTGGTTGATTCACTAAGCTACTGTACCAAAAGTAGAGACCAGCCAAGATTGCCAACAGTAACACTACGAGTACGACAATGACAATGCCAAATGGGGACTTGTCACTTATCTTTTCTTCTGTTTCAGGCACTGCTGCTCCCTCAGGCATCTTCATCTCTTCGTTTGAGAAATCTGGTTCGTGTATATTTTGATTGTTATCGCTCATAGAATTGTCATTATTCGTCTTCCAATGTTGTTTCTGCTACTGGCTGGCTTTCCGCTGACTCTCCCTTAAGGGCAGCCACCGTGTCGCGAAGACTTTGGTGCGAAGCCTGGATCGCAGTTTTGATTTCTGTGTAGAGAGCTTTAAGGTCTTGCCAATTCTCGCGCGGATTTTCTGACCCAACAACGGCTGCCACCTCAGCGTCAATTGAACTGATTAAAGAAGACGCTAGATCCAAATTATTTTGGGATTCAGCAAGAAATGATTCGGCTGATGTGGTATCAACTCCTTCTTCAGCTAATGTTTTGATACGTGACGTCAGGCGATCGATAACATTTTGGATGCGTTCGATAGCAGCTTCCATGCGGTTACTCATGTTTGCCGCAAGATTGGTGATACGTTCTTGCGCTCGTTCTTGGAGAGCAGCACGGCGTTCCTCAATCTGTAATTGGAGCTCTTCGCGGCGCTCGGTAATCGCTTCTTCTCGATTTGCTTGCGCTTCTTGAATAGCCGCTTCACGCTCTGCAACGACCTCTTGCAGCTCTGCGGAGCGTTCCTCAATAGCTGCTGCGCGTTCCTCTGCTGGGCTGAGCGCTTCATCTTGCGCGTTAGCAATTGCGGCAACGGAGGTAATTGCCAACAAAATAGCGAGACTAATAAAACTAAATGATAATTTAAGACTTCTCATGTGTTTACTTACATTCATATATTCCACACCCAACAGCGTTGGTTGTTCTTAAAAGTATAGCGGGGCGGGCACAATTTGTGCGCCCCCCAAAAAACAAAAAAAAAAACACAAATTTAAAAAAAAAAAAATAAATTT
>JBCCYW010000020.1:0-13773 GCA_039188945.1 Patescibacteria group bacterium | reverse complement strand
GGGGGTTTTTTTTGTTAGCTCTGGCGCGCCCCCCCGCCGCGCGCCTCGAAGCCATTCCTGGACCATCAGCAGTGACGGCCACCTTTTCAATCGCCGGTATTACTGGGAATCAATTTTCATTTGTAGGGTTTGCGCCGCAGAAGAAGGGTCGCGAGACCTTTTTTAGAGGTCTCGCGACCCGGGAAGCACCAACCATCTTTTTTGAATCTACTCACCGGATTATCAAAACCCTCGGGCAATTAGTAGAACATGTTCCGCAAGCAACGGTGTATCTCGGACGTGAGCTCACCAAGCTACATGAAGAAATGATTGTCGGTCAGCCTCAGGAGCTGCTGGAAACACTACAAGCTGAACCAGTGCGGCAGAAAGGGGAATTCGTGGTTATTGTTGATGTTCGACAATAACTACGAATCTCTTAGTCCAGGAATTTTTGACAGGATAAAGTCAAAAATTCGGACATACATTCGTAATAGTCACTTCGTTCGTTTACTCTGTAATTTGTCGTAATCGTTGAATCACAGTAAAATTTCATACAATGACTAGAGAAACGGTTGTTTTTATTGCTGGAATCCTCGTTATTATAATCCCGCAGCTCGGAATTCCGGAAGATTGGAAGTGGTATAGCCTGGTTGGTATCGGTATCATCCTTATATTGCTTGGTTACTCATTGCGCCGCTCAGCCTACCTGCGCCGAATTGATCGTGGTAACGGTGAACGTGGCGACGATTCATTTGTCGAGAGTACGCAGAATTTATTTGAACAAGAATCATAATCTATGGATAAACACATCGTTCTCATGGTCGCGACAATCGGTCTGCTGGCTGTGGCAACGATTACTGGTCCACAGTTACTTAGTGTCGAATACCAAGGCGCTACTAGCCTTTCTGGTGAGACGCCAGAAACCATTGCATCTCTTCCCGAACCCGAACCAGTTGATGTGAGAGAAGTAGTTGAGCATGTGCCATTACCTGAACAGGTCAAGGCGATTTATATGAGTGCTTGTGTGGCTGGGACGCCAAGCTTCCGTCATCAGTTGGTAAAACTGGCTCAAGAAACTGAGATTAATAGCATCCTGATTGATATCAAAGATTTCTCGGGTACGATTGCCTTCCCGCCACCTACTGATTCAATCTGGAACGGCGCTTGGCAGAATGCCGAGTGTGGGGCGCGTGATATGAAAGAGCTGATCCAGATGATGCACGACAATGACATTTTTGTGATTGGGAGGATTACGGTTTTTCAGGACCCATATCTAGCAAGTGTGCGGCCAGATTTGGCGGTAAAACGAGCTGACGGTGAGACTGTCTGGAATGACTACAAAGGCCTTTCTTTCATAGATGTCGGAGCTCGTGAGTATTGGGATTATGTCGTAGAGCTCACCAAGCTTTCGTATAACCTCGGTTTTGATGAGATTAATTACGATTACATTCGCTATCCCTCTGATGGCAATATGCAAGATATTACCTTTGCACATAGTGGTACAAAAGCGAAAGCAAAGAACCTGGAAGAATTTTTCCAGTATCTCCATAGTCAGATCCAAGATCCAGAATTATATGCAGACGTGCGACATGAAAATACTGGCCGGGAACAACCGATACCATACACCTCAGCCGATTTATTTGGCTTTACAACCAGTAACCAAGACGACCTCTCCATCGGCCAAATCATTGAGCGTGCGTTCCCATACTTCGATTTTATTGCGCCAATGGTCTATCCATCACATTACCCCGATGGTCATCTAGGCTACGAAGATCCAAACCTCTATCCGTATGAAGTAGTCTACAACGCCATGAAGCGTGGGGTAGAGCGAGCGGAAGCAGAAACAACGCAACAATTTTCGTTTGCCCATGAGCGAATCGGTACTTCAACACCGCCAATCTACAAAAAACCAGTGTATTCGGCCCGAAACCTGCGTACCTGGATTCAAGACTTCGACTACGGTGGTGATTATGATGCAGCCGATGTGCGAGCACAATTCCAAGCCAGCTATGACGCGGGAGTCATGGATTGGATGATCTGGGCTCCATCAAATATCTATACGAGAGAGGCTTTATTTGGTCCTGGTCATAGCGAGCTATCCACTATTGCCACCAGTACAACAAGGTGATACATTGCTGGCTGCGAAATCGTTCTTGGGAGACGTGATCATGTGGCAGAAGTTGAGATTGACTGAATCTGGGGTGGTCGCCATTTTCATAACAGTGGCTATCATTGTTTGTTCAGTAGGGATTGTCTACGAAATGCCTAAACTATATCCATTCACGTATAAGCTGCTTTTTGAGTGGTGAAATACACAGTCCGGCGGGAAACCCCTGCCGGCTGTCTTTGTATACGGTAAACTATGGCTATGCACGACGATGAGCATGAAAACAAACGTCGGTTTTATGCCGTATCGCATGATAATGATCAAGCATCGCTTGATAAAGGTAGCCTGATCCCTGGTTCAGTACGAGAGGGAAAGGAGCTTAAGATTCTCAGTCTTGATCTCCCTGATATGCCATTTCAACGAATCGGCGCGGCGCTCCTCACCGCGTTTTCACTAGCGGTCTTGCTGCTTTTCTTCTCATCAGTTGGCTATGCAACGCTGAGCAGTCTCAACTCAAACACAAATCCCGCGGTGGTGATTGAAAATCCATACACTCAAGAAGTTACCCCATTTAACTACGGAGTCGAAGTTGCTTTAGCACAACTATCTTTTCACGAAGAAACCCGGAACGCCTTTATTGCAGAAGAGCAGACGTTTATTGAGGCAGATTTCTCTGATCGAATGGTGCGCTACTTTGAAAATGGCGTGCTGCTATTCTCGACACCAATTATATCGACTGGAGAGCGGGGTACGGTATGTGAGGTGTCACCTGGCTTATATGAAGTTGACGCGATTTCTGAGCGCCCGTACTCACAATTTGCAAGAGCTTTCTTGCCATGGCGGGTGTCATTCGCCGGTAACTATGCCATTCACGGTTGGCCGGAAACGGAGAGTGGAGACTTGGTTGAGAACAGCTTTGGAGCTGACTGTATTCGCATTGATACTGCCAAAGCTGAACAATTATCGACTTACGTAGAGGCAGGAATAAATGTGTTGGTTCATAAAGACCAGATAGAAAAAGAGGATTTCCTCTATGAACCAAAAATTTCAGAACTCGATACGCCACACTACCTGATTGCTGATGTAGATACGAGCACAGTGCTCGCCAGTAGTGACCTCGACGCGGTTACGCCGATCGCGTCAATCACGAAGCTAATGACAGCTTTGATTGCGACAGAAGAAATAGATCTCAATCAGACTGTCTGGGTGACTCAGCCAACCTTTGTGCAATCGTTGGTGCCGCGCCTGGGCGAACGAAATCAAGCTTCTATGTATAGTTTGCTACAGCTTTTATTGGTGGAATCTTCTAACGAGGCGGCTGAGGTAATTGCAGCTCAAGTGGGGCAAGAGGAGTTTATTGAGCTGATGAACGAAAAAGCAACCGCGCTCGGTCTTACCCAGACTCAGTTTGCCGATGCTTCAGGATTAAGTTCAGATAATCTGTCTTCTATTGGAGACCTGCTTCGCTTGACGCAGTATATCTACGAGCATCGCAGTTTTATTTTTGCAGTTACCGCTGAGCAAGATGCAGCTTCAAATTATGTGAGCGATGATTTTGGTGAGCTCACTAATTTCAACACCATTGCTGGCCTGGAGAGTTTTGTCGGAGGGAAGGTGGGCGAAACACTGGCTGCTGGGCAGACGTCAGTCACATTGCATGAAGTTGTAATTAAAGGCGAAACACGGACTCTCGCCATTATCCTTTTGGGGTCTGAAGCCCGCAATGAAGACGTGACAACCCTCCTCCAGTACGCCAAAGAACGATTTGGTGGCTAGTTTGCTATACTACGAAGACAATGAGTTTCGACCCCAATAAGATCACATTTTTTGCCGAAACTGACGCACGCGGAAAGCGGGTGCCATTTGGTATTAAGGCGCAAGACCGACAGCGTCACATGTATGTGATTGGTAAAACTGGTATGGGTAAATCGACCCTGCTTGAGAATATGGCGGCTCAGGACATTATGAATGGGGAAGGGATGGCTTTCATTGACCCACATGGTTCAGCTATTGAAGCCTTGCTTAATTATGTTCCAGAACATCGTCTGGATGATGTTGTCTATTTTGCTCCATTTGATATGGAGAACCCTATCTCCTTTAATGTTATGGAAGATGTTGGTCCAGATAAACGGCATCTAGTCGTTTCTGGCTTGATGTCGACCTTTAAAAAGATTTGGGTTGATGCCTGGTCAGCTCGTATGGAGTACATCCTTACTAATGCTCTCTTGGCATTAATAGAGTACCCAAACACCACCTTGCTTTCGGTCAATCGCATGTTGGCTGATGCCAAGTACCGGGAAAAGGTGGTCGATCATATCAAAGACCCAGCAGTGAAAGCCTATTGGGTTGATGAGTTTGCTAATTACACTGAGCGATTTGCGGCCGAAGCGTTGCCAGCGATTCAAAATAAAATCGGTCAATTTACTGGCAATCCTTTGATCAGAAACATCATTGGTCAGCCCAAATCCAGTTTTGATATTCGACAAATGATGGATGAGAAGAAAATCCTTCTAGTTAATCTCTCGAAAGGTTTGGTGGGGGAGACCAATGCTGATCTGCTTGGTTCGATGTTAACGACCCGTATTTATTTAGCCGCCATGAGCCGCGCTAATCTCTCACCACAGGAGATGAAACAAATGCCCAATTTTTACTTTTACGTTGATGAGTTTCAAAGTTTTGCGAATGCAACCTTTGCCAATATTCTCTCTGAGGCTCGTAAGTATCATCTCAACTTGATTATTGCACATCAGTACATTGAGCAAATGGAAGAGGATGTTCGTAATGCAGTATTTGGTAACGTTGGTACTACTGTAGCGTTTCGAGTTGGTCCCTTCGACGCAGAACATTTAGAGAAAATTTTTGAACCGCGATTTATGGCTAATGATTTAGTTAATATCGGTCCGTATCAAATTTATCTTACGTTGATGATCGATGGGGCTGGCTCGCAGCCATTCTCAGCGGCGACGCTGCCGCCAGTTGAGTCGCCACCGCAATCACATCGCAATATGGTTATTGCCAGAAGTCGAACCAATTATGCAAAGCCACGTGAGGAGGTAGAAAAAATTGTCACTGACTTACATACACCAGAGGAACGCGCAGATATGTCTGCTGAAGGCAAGGGTGGCAATAAGGGTGCGTTTACTAACCCAGCTTTTGGTCAAAAAGTGGGACAGCCACCGCGAGGTAAAAAGCCAGCTAAGAAAGCGCCTGAACGGAATCATGAGTCGCGGCCAAGAGCTGCTGCTGGTTCAAAAGATCGTCCTCCACGAGAATCGAGTGCGCCTCGAGCCACGACTCCAGCGCCAGAGAAAAGCCTTGAAGATTTACGATCAGTGTTACAAGGGATGGTCAAAGATAGTCCTGAGAAGTCCGACAAAGAACCACAGAAATCTGACAAACCAAAACCTGCCAATACTCATCGTGATGTAACCAAACCATCTCGTGATACTCCACAGACTAAGTCGGACAAACCGGCTCCGGAAGTAGGTCTCAAAGAAGCGCTTGCGAGTGCTCTTAAGGAGCAAGCAAAGGTTAGTAAGCCGGCGACACAGCAACCTGATACTCTTCAGCAACAACCTCAAACACCAGCGTCGACCGAGCCTGTAAAGCAAACAGCTCCCCAGCAGACAGCAGTGAGTGAAGTTGTTGAGAGTGATCCACTGGACCCAAAGGTTTTAAAGAAAATGATTAAAACCACCCCTGGCGAACGGTCACCGTACCAATAGTCATGTGGAAAATTGTAGGTTGTAGCGCATTCTTGTTTCTTTGTACGCAAACTGCTCAAGCAGCAGTAGTGATTCATGAGGTCGCTTGGATGGGTGGGGAAGATTCCGCAAATGATGAATGGATTGAACTGTATAACGACGAACCTTCGAGTGTGTCAGTTGATGGTTGGGTGCTGAGTGATGGGATGGGGCTCGAGGTTGCGTTGGCCGGCGCCGTAGGCGCCGGCCAATACGCCGTCTTAGAACGCACTGACGATAACTCTGCTCCTGGCAGTGCTTTCCTGATTTATACGGGAGCACTCACCAACGGCGGAGCGACGCTGTCGCTCCGCCGAACTGACGGCAGTTTGGAAGATCAAGTAGCGGGCGGCGAAAACTGGGAAAATATTGGAGGCGATAACACTACTAAAGAAACCGCACAGCTTACCTCTGGAGGGTGGGTAACTGGTGCACCAACGCCTGGCAAGCAGAACGTTACAACCGGTACTCCTCAAGAAACTGAAGAGGAAGATAATAAAGTTGCTTCGAGTAATCAAACGCGCTCGTCTTCCTCAGGTAACTCCAAGCAAAAGACCATTCTCAGTTTACCGGATGTGGATCTCGAGCTTGAGATTGTTGCTCCAGAGTTGGTATATGTAAATCAGCCGGTATCTTTTTCGGTAGAACCTAGTGGTATTGGTGAAGTGGCTATGGACTCGCTCCGGTACCAGTGGAATTTTGGTGATACTTACGAAGAAGAAGGCAATGAGGTGCAGCACACCTATCGATATCCTGGTACATACGTCGTATCTGTCCGAGGTGAATTTTCCTATCATGAGCAAACTGCTCGGCGTGAAATAACGGTTCTGCCCGTTTCGTTTTCCCTTACACGTAACCAAGCTGGCGATGTGCAAATTAACAACGACGCTCCGTATGAAATAGATCTGTCCGGGTTTACGATTAAGGGCACCAAATCTGTCACTCTGCCAGAACGTTCTTTTTTGCTACCAAACGGTACGATCACTATCGATAAGGATCGCCTCGAAGACCGTCGTCACTCAATGGTGATGCTGTATGACCAAGCAGATGTTGTTGTGGCTTCTACCTACAGCGGTATTCGAGAAGCTCTAGCGTCTTCGCAGCCACTTAAAACTCTAGTGGTCGAGGAGACTCTGTCGCCAACCCCATTGCCTTTAGCACAGGCGCTGGTACCGACTGCGCCAACTGATTCATTTAGTTTCAACAATCAAGAAAAAATTCCTTCTAAAGAACCTCAGGATGACGTTGCTAACAGTGCTGATTTTGATGATGTGGCACTTGTATCAGCCGCTACTGCTACTGATTCCTTGCCGCTGGAATGGCCGTATATGGCCCTGATTGGCCTCTTGACTATCAGCATCCTTGGTCTCTTCGCCGGAAAACACCGTAACGAATAAGGGATTTTTTTGGTAGTATGCAGCAACGTATGAATGAGAATAAAACGGTTTTGGTAACGGGCGGCGCTGGCTTTGTTGGTTCTCATCTCTGTGAGCGGCTCGTACAACATGGTCACAATGTCATCTCGCTCGATAATTATTTTACCGGCACCCCTGAGAATCATGTCGAAGGCGTCGACTACCGAGAAGGACACACAAAAGATGTTGCAAAGCTAGTTCCCGAAACGCCAGATCTGGTATTTCATCTGGGTGAGTACGCCCGAACTGAGAAAAGTTTTGAGGATGTGGAGCTGGTGTGGGATCTTAACACCGCAGGAACCGTTGCTGTCTTAGAGTTTGTTCGTCGACACGAATGTAAGTTGGTGTATGCTGGTTCTTCAACGAAATTTGCTGACGGTGGTGATGGTCGAAATCAAAGTCCCTACGCTTGGAGTAAGGCTGCAAACACAGAGTTGGTAAAGAATTACGGTGAATGGTTTAATCTCGATTATGTCATTACGTATTTTTACAATGTGTACGGTCCGCGCGAAATGTCTGGTTCTTACGGAACGGTCATAAAAATTTTTACAGAGCAATATCGAAATGGTCAGCCTTTCCTGGTTACACCGCCTGGTACACAAACTCGTAACTATACGCACGTACAAGACATTATTGAGGGGATTATCTTATCTGCAGTTCACGGAAAAGGAGATGGATATGGTATTGGTGCAGATCAAGCATACTCTGTATTGGACTTAGTCAATATGTTTGGTAGCGAATACATGATGGTGCCTGCACGACCTGGTAACCGCATGAGTGGGGGTGTCGACAATAATAAGGTAACAGCTTTAGGTTGGCAGCAAAAACACCAACTCACAGACTGGATACAGCAAGTGAAACAAGAAGTAGGCGAGGTGACAAAACCAGATCAACGGGTTTTAGTATTTTCTACTACCTTCTTTCCGCATGCTGGGGCAGCCGAACACGCTCTTTGTGACCTTGTAAAAGCTATGCCAAATGTGACTTTTGATGTGATCACAACCAAGTTCTCAAAAGACACGATGGGTGACGAGTGTGATATAGAAAATGTAAATTTACATCGAGTAGGTCAGGGATCAAAATATGATAAATATCTTCTTCCGCTCTTAGGGGCGCGTAAAGCTCGAACGTTAAAAGAGCAACATAACTACATGTTTCAGTGGGCACTCTTTGCTAGCTATGGAGCATTAGCGGCTTTGTTTGCTCGAAGGGGCAGAGACCTGCCACTTCTTATCACCCTGGCAGATCAAAAACTTGGTTCAATCCCTTGGTACAGTCGCTTCATCCTTAAGTTTGTGTTGGGGCGAGCTGACCAGGTATATGCCATGGACACTCAAGAGGCGCAAACAGCAATTTCGTTAAGCGATCGGACTACCCTCATTCGCACTATTGGCCAAGGTGATGCGTTTGCAAACCAAGTCCGTTTTGCCTATACCAATATCTTAAAACACCGGTTAGAGAATAAGGAATAGATATGAAAAAGAAAATTTTGATTTTTTCTCTCGCCTACTATCCGAAACATATTGGTGGAGCTGAGGTGGCAATTAAAGAAATAACCGACCGAATTAATTCAGATGAGTACGAGTTTCATTTGGTGTGTAATCGTTATGATTCGACGCTCCCAAAAACTGAGCAGATTGGAAATGTGCATGTGCACCGAATTGGTTTGACTACTGAGAATCCATCGATGGCTGACTTACGTAAATTACCACTTCATCTAAATAAACTCTTGTTTCAGTGGCAAGCTTTTTGGTTTGCCAAAAAGCTCCATAAAAAAGAGAAATTTGATGGTATTTGGGCAATGATGGCCCATGCCTGTGGTGTTCCGGCTGGTAAGTTCAAAGCCGCCTTCCCAGATGTAAAATACGTGCTTACTTTGCAAGAGGGCGACCCACCTGAATACATTGAAAAGAAGGTGAGTATCTTTGGTGGGGCATTTGATAAAGCGTTTACTAGTGCAGATACGATCCAGGTAATTTCGAATTTTCTTGGTAACTGGGCACGACGCAAAGGTTATTCTGGCGATCCGGTGCTTATCCCAAATGCTGTTAATACGGCGCACTTCACGCAACAGTATGATGATGCAGAACTAGAAGCTGCAAAGCAAGAGCTTGGCAAAAAAGACGGAGACGTATTTTTGGTTACCACCTCTCGCTTGGTGCATAAGAATGCAACTGACGATGTGATTAGGGCAATTGCTCAGTTGCCTGAGAACGTTCACTTTGTCGTGTATGGAACTGGTCCTGATCAGCCAATGCTAGAGAGCTTGGTTACGGAACTGGGAGTGGGTGACCGAGTGCATATGCTTGGTCACATTGACCACTCTATTATGCCGAAATATCTCAAAGCGTGCGATATCTTTATTCGACCGTCGCGCAGCGAGGGTATGGGTAATTCGTTTGTTGAGGCGATGGCGGCTGAACTTCCAGTTATTGCAACGCAAGAAGGCGGTATTGCCGACTTCTTATTTGACGAGAAACGTAATCCAGAACAAGGAACCACTGGTTGGGCGGTTGACGCTGATGCGCCCGATCAAATTGCAGCAGCGGTGCGAGACATTATGGAGCGACCAGAGAAGGTAGTAGATGTAACCGCTCGTGCAAAACAGATGGCGATAGAAAAATACGACTGGAATCTGATAGCACAAGATATGAAGGTTAAGGTGTTTGACCCTCTTTTTACTGATTAGAACGTAACAAAGTTTGCTAGAGGTTAGTTATAATAGTTCCTGAAATGAAAAAACTAACTATTGCCACCCCACTTTATCCACCTGATATCGGCGGACCAGCAACGTACACGAAACTCCTCGAGGATGCACTTCCTAAATATGGGGTAGAGGTTGAGGTTGTTTCTTTTGGTAAATCACGACACTTGCCAAAAGGTATTTCCCACCTGCATTTTTTTTGGCGAGTATTGCGATCGGTTGCGAGAACTGATGTCGTGTTAGCTCAGGATCCAGTTTCGGTGGGGTTACCAACGATGTTTGCAGCTAAATTGAAACGAAAGAAATTCGTGATTCGTATGCCAGGAGATTACGCTTGGGAGCAGTCGGTGCAACGATATCAAGTCAGCGACACGATTGATGATTTTCAAACAAAACGTTATGGCTTCAGGGTTGAGCTTCTGCGTAGCGTACAGGTGTTTGTATCAAAACGGGCTGACGCTATTATCACTCCGAGTGATTACTTTAAGCGGCTGGTCTCGGGTTGGGGTATTGATCTAGAGCAGATCAGTACGGTCTACAACGGAATTGATCTTTCCCAACCACCAACATACATCGAAAAACCGACAGAAAAAACTATGGTTACTGCCGGTCGTTTGGTGCCATGGAAAGGAATGCCAGTTTTGCTTAAAGTACTGCAGCAGTTGCCAGGTTGGCGATTAAAAATAATTGGCGAAGGCCCTCAGCAGAGCGCCTTAGAAGCAATGGTAGCCGAGCAACGCTTATCAGATCGAGTTGATTTTCTTGGTAAGCTTCCACGCAGTGATGTGCTCGGCTGGTGCAAAGTCGCTGATGCTTTTGTTTTGAACACCTATTTTGAAAGTTTCTCCTTTCAAATCGCTGAAGCGATGATGGCGGGTAGTGCTATCGTTACCACCAAAATTGGTAGTCTTCCTGAGCTTATTACCAATGGGGAACAAGGAGTGTTAGTCGAACCAGACGATATTTCTGCGATTGTAGATGCCGTTAGTAGTACGGTCGAGAGCCCGCAGTTATGGCAGCAACGTAAGGATTCGGCACAGGAGAAAGCTAAAGCGTTTACTCTGGAAAACACCGTTAACAGTACTCTAAGTGTTTTACATAAAGTTAGTCATGAGCCAGTCACCTAATCTTCTTACGATAGGCTTTTCAAAGCGTTCGCTACTCGATGGTAGTCGAGATCAAGAGCGACAAGTCGCGTACGCTCGACGGTTAAGCTCATTACACGCAGTAATTTTTACGAGGAAGTCTGATGGGTTTAAGGAGGTGGTTCAAAAAGGTAACACTTTCTTTTATCCAACAAATGCTCGTACGAAAATCGGTATGTTGTGGGCTGCCCATAAGATCGGCCGGCGCATCCTAAAGGATGCGCCGGCCGGCAGTGAGTGGTTTGTTTCAAGCCAAGATCCGTTTGAAACTAGTTTGGTTGGTCGGGCATTAGCATGGCGTTTTGCAGTGAAACATCATGTTCAGGTACATGGTGACTTGTTTGGTCGATTTTGGCGACGAGAATCACTCCTCAACAGATTGCGCTATTGGTACGGAGTTTATTTGGTAAAGCAAGCTTCGGGCATAAGGGTAGTGTCGCAGCGGATTAAGTCATCGCTTATAAAGCTTGGGGTGTCTGAAGCAAAAATCAGTGTCCTGCCAATCCAGTTTTCATTGCAAAGATATCTTAGGATTGGAGCCAACAGAAATACTTCAGCTGGAGATCGATGTCGATTTATATACGTTGGTCGCTTGTCGCCAGAGAAGAACGTCACACTACTCCTACAGTCTTTTCATGAACTAGCACAGTCTGTGAGTGGTGCGTCACTAACTATTGTTGGTGATGGTCCTGAAAGAATTGCTCTTGAGCAGCAAGTTGCAGACTATCAGCTTACCGACAAAGTGACATTTACTGGGTGGAATGAGCAGGTTGAAGAGGTGTTGGCTGAGCATGATTGTTTACTACTCTCTTCAAATCATGAGGGATGGGCGATGGTCTTGATTGAAGCAATGGCGGCTGGTTTGCCAGTTATCACTACCGACGTTGGTTGCGCTGGTGAGATTGTACAAGACCAGATACATGGCTTCGTTGTGCCGGTTGGTGACCTAGAGGCCTACACACAAGCGTTGAGCGTAATGGCTTCAGATCAACCCACTCGACAACGGTTCTCACAAGCCGCCTATCAAACAGTACAATCTTTGGAGCTGGGTGAAGAGTCATATCTTGATACGTGGGTTGCTGCCCTTACTCGTTCATAGTGAGTCAAGCTATACTGTCGGTAATGGCGAAGAAAGGATATCGTTCATATGAAGACATACACGACCGTGAGATCAACTCTCTGCACCAAGCTTTAACGGAGTCTCAGCAGGATGCATTATTGTCAGATCAGGTGGCGGTAGAAGAGGCTATCCAGGATGCGCCCGTTTTGGAATATGATTCAGGTCGTAGTAAGACTCGGGTGCTCTTTGTGACTAGTGATGAGGCTTACATCAACCCAACTACTGACGCATTAGGAGTGTTTTATGACTTCGCCAGGCAGTTTGATGAGATGCACATTATTGTGTTGCGGGCTGGTATTAAACCGCGTACTCCTTCGATTCGAGTTCGAGAAAATATTTGGTTGTATATCGCCCATGCAAATTATTGGTGGTGGACACCGGTTGTTGCCAGCGAGGTGGTGGCAAAAAATGAATTGGTCTTTGCCTCAGGTTTTCGACCAGACGTTGTGGTGGCGCTTGAGCCATACGAAGCTGGTTTGGCGGCTCGGTGGATCGGCAAAACATATAATCGCCCAGTCCAGGTTCATGTTCGGGAGGATTTTTATAGTCGGGTTTTTACAAGAAGCAATCCACACAGTTGGCTTAGGCGCCGGCTGGCTCACTATATCTTGCGTCGATCTCAACAGGTGGCGGTAGCAACAGAAAATATTAAACACAAACTACAAGCTCGATTTTCAGGAATACACACCTTCCACAGATTGCCTCGCTTTCATAATTTTTCAGCTATACAGGAAGCGACAGTCACACATAGTTTAAGGACGACCTATCCTCAATATGAATTTCTCATGCTGTATATTGGATCGCTCGGTTATGATTCTGAACTCCATACTGTCCTCGACGCAGTGAAATATAAGTTGGCCAATCCGCGGGTTGGGTTAGTGATCGTCGGAGACGGAAAGGCGAAGGGAGAATTTCAGAGAAAAGCTGAGAAGCTTGGTCTTGCCACTCAAGTCATGTTCTTGCCAAGGGACAAAAAGGAAATTTCTTATCTAAAAACTGCTGACGTACTGTTAGTGTCTGATGTTACTGGTGAAAGCAATGAAGTGGTATTACGAGGTGTTGCTGCTGGTATTCCTATGATATTGAGTGAAACCGAACTGCGGTCTGATTTGTTCAAAGATGGCGAATCAGCGTTTTTGTATCAGTCACGCGATCGGGCTGATTTGACTCAAAGAGTTAACAGCTTTTTCCATGAACGCGAACGGTATAGTCTGCAGTTTAAGGACCGTATGAAGTTGTTACTACAAGATAAGCTGCATGAAGATCCGGTCACGTACCGTACGCAATTTCGGGATGTTGTAGAGTCGGTCTTTCTTGAAGAAGATGAACATGAATCAAATACAGAATCATAAGCAAGAGACACTCGTTATATGCGCTGAGGCAGTTGATCGAGCTCATCCAATTTTGGGCTTTTTCCATGGCTGGGTTGAAGAGTTTGCCAATCACTTTGGCGAAGTGCATGTTGTTTGTCTTGGTGCCGGGGAATTTGATTTACCGCAGAATGTGCAGGTGTATTCACTAGGGAAGGAGAAGCGGGCGAGCAAGCTACGCATGCTCGCC
>JBCCYW010000019.1:0-15013 GCA_039188945.1 Patescibacteria group bacterium | reverse complement strand
TTTTATATTTCTTATAAATAACTTTTAAAAACAAAAAAAAAAAAAAAAAAACCGCCGGGGTCCACCCCAAGTGGGTGGGGGGCGGGGGTGGCGCGCCGCCGGGGCCGCCCTACCACCCCTACTCCAAACGCCAACAACAGCACCCAAATAACTTCTATATTTGAAAACTGCATGAGTGAACGAGCGGCGATTCCCATCGCAAACCCAATGATTCCAGCATAAAAATAAAACACACCCACAGTGTGAGTGTATCAAACGTTAGGCGTTGGAGTGGTCACCAGACCACCCCGCCGCGAACCTTCAACGTCCGTATTGTGCCTTCAAGCGCCGCATCTCTTCTTTGAGAGCAAGCTTTTTCTTCTTCAGAGCCTGTACCGCAAGCGAGTCGGGAGCTCGTTCCCGCTCAAGTTGCTTGACCTGCTCATCAAGAGCAGCGTGGCGCCTTGTGAGTTCCTTAAGGTGAGATTGTGTCCCTTCCGGAATTTTCTTAGGAGCCCTGGCGACTGCAGGAACTTTCTCAGCAGGCGAACTGGTCTCCACAATTGGAAACGACAGAACTTTTGCTGTTTCTGACGCTGCGCCCTGACTGAGCTCTCCTCCCTCCGAAATTGGAGCTGCGGCTGTGTGCATATTGGTCTCCCTTTTGTTTTGCACTACTATTCTAAAGTGCGATGGTACTTGCCAGCAGCGATTACGTCAAGGGCAGTTGCTAAACTCCATTCAGGACCGGACGCAGCGTGAACTCTTGTTATATACAAAACCAAACCTCGGTCCTCCTATTGCTGCTTCGCCATTAAGGCTCAGATCGCAATTCCGAGCTAAGCTCGGACCGGACGCTGCATTATACTCATCACGCAGCGTCCATCGCTTCATTGGCTAGTCGATCGGCTTCTTTATTTTTTTCCCGAGGAATGTGGGTCAAAGTAAGTTGTGGGAAATTGGCCACGCGCAGGTTATGAATTTCGATAAACATCGGTACCAAACCTGGTTCCTTTATTTGGTATTCAGCATTCAATTGCTTTTTCACCAACTCGCTATCTAGCTTCACTTCAAATTCCATGTCTTTGGTTTGTTTGCCAAAGTGTTGCTTCAGAGTTTGTAAACCAACCATCACTGCCTGATATTCAGCGTAATTGTTGGTGCTATTACCAATTGCCTGACTGACTTCTTTTAAAACAGTTCCAGATTCATCAACAATCTGCACCCCAATTCCAGCTGGCCCTGGGTTGCCGCGCGCGCCGCCATCAGTAAACATGGTTATTTTCTGCATACCAGCACTATAGCATTAAAAAATTGAACCACTCTAGAGCAAACCTTATGTATAGCTTGCTCTAGGGTGGTTCTATGCGTTTTCCTGACCCAGGACACTTCTCGCCAGTTCCAGACATATGATTATGGTCTGGAATTGAAAGCTCGATGCCTCCACGCCTTGTAAGCTGCACGACACATCCACATCCTGGACAAATAGCTGTTTCTGGTTGTGTACTGGGCAGTTTTTTCTCAACAGCACTCTTTATGTCAGTCATTTCTTCTTCCTTTTTGTTTCTGTGAAGAATAGTGCCAAAACTCTACTGAATGTCAACGATCCGTAGGCGAGTCTGCAGTCGGCCCATGAAAAATGATTGCTCAAGGTGGGCGAGGAGCGTTAGCTTCTCGCCCACTTTTGCTGTTTTAGTAAATGATGCTGCAGTGGCAAAAAATGCAATCGCTTCTACCTTCCCACTATCTGTTTCAAACAAAAGCTTGAGATGTTCTTTGGTTTTTCCAAATTGTTCAACTTGTGCTGGGGTCACTCCCTTAAATCCATATAGTGGCTTTGGATTGCCAACGCCATATGGCGCTAATTGTTGCTGAGCTTTGAGCAACACCGTCAAGGGTTCGTGAATCGAGTGGTGCGAATCGATAGTTTCTACATGCGTCTCCACGACATCATTACCATGTGCCTTATATACTTGGTTCAACTCATCACCAAAGGTAAAAGTGTGTTCTTCTTTTACCGTAAACCCGCCGGACGCATGGTGTCCACCATATTCAAGAAACAGATCAGCCGCCGCTTCCATTAGTTTCACTACACTCACCTCTCCACCCGCTCGAGCCGAACCCTTAATCGCACCATTACCATCACGCCCCCATAAAAAGACAGGGCGACTATGTTCTTCAGCCAGCTTGTTAGCAGCTAAACCAACCAGCGCCGGACGCCATTCCACATTCCCCATTACAATCACATCAGGAATTTCTGTAAGATCATTTACTCGCTTATGAATCTCTTTGGTCATCTGGGCCACGGTAGTTTTGCGGGTTTGGTTGAGTTTTTCCAAGTGATCAACCCTTGCTCCCGCTTCGCCCTCATCTCGGGTGGCTAACATATAAAACGCATCTTCTGGCGTATCCATGCGTGAAGCCGCATTAATACGCGGACCAAGGGTAAAGCCAATGTCGTCTTCCGTGAGATGCTGCTGACTAGCTTTAGCTTTCTTCAAAAGCTGCTGTAACCCCGGTCGCCTAGATTTTCTGAGTACGGTAATACCGTAGTGGGCCAAGGTGCGATTTTCACCAACGAGCGGCACCATATCCGCAATCGTTGCCACCCCAACCATATCAAGCCACCACTTTTCCCAACCTGGCTTTACATCGAAGTCTCCCTTCGTCAGCACCGCTTGCACCAACTTAAAAAATACCGCGGCTCCGCACAGATCAGGAAACGGATACTCACCAAGCTTTGGATTCACGACCGCTACTGCCTCTGGCAGCTTGGCGGCTGGTTCGTGATGATCAGTAATAATGACAGCAACCCCCAGCTCGTTAGCTCGCGCCACCGCCTCGACATCCGTTACTCCACAATCAATGGTAATAATGAGTTTCGCTCCTTCCTTGGCCAATTTCTCTACTGCCTCAACACTCAAGCCAAACCCTTCGTAATGACGATGGGGAATGTAGTTTGAAAACTGCTCGTAGCCAATCGCGGTAAAAAAGTCGTACCCAATAACACCGCCAGGAATACCATCGCAATCGTAATCACTAAACACGACAATCTGCTCGTTGGCTTTCATAGTCGCCAAGATTCTCTCTACTGCCGCGTCGATATCATGCAAGAGTGCTGGATCGTGAAGATCAGTTTCGTAGTTGGGCGAGAGAAACTGATCAGCGTCTTTTTTAGTATGAACACCACGGCGAAAGAGAAGTTGCTGGACGTGTGGCTCTAGATGAGCGAGTTCTTTTGCTACCTCCGGGGTAATCGGATCGGCCAATTGATAGGTGGTCATACAATCGTGATTGGTATGGTACCATGGCCGCAGCACCCCTGCTGTCGAGAGACCTCGCGGAAACATCTGTGATGTTGAGCGGAGAACTTGATTCGTGTCTATCGAGAGGAAGTGTGCTGCGGCTTAACCACACTATCTATGAGCACTATTTTTCAAAAAATCATCGATCGAGAGATCCCGGCTGACATCGTCTATGAAGATGAGCACACATTGGCCTTTCTCGATATCAATCCCACCAACAAAGGTCACGCGCTCGTAATTCCAAAACAGGCGTTTGAAAACGTGTTTGATGCTGACATCGATCTCTTTGCCGAGATGGCAGCTACTGCTGTGCGGGTCAGCCGGGCCATAAAAAGCGCTCTCAACGCTGATGGCGTAAACCTCATCATGAACAACGGCGAGCACGCTGGCCAGGAAGTCTTTCACGCGCATATCCACGTCGTTCCAAGATTCAAAAATGATGACGTATTTCAACCCGCCAAACATACAAATTATGAAGACGGGGAATCAGCTCAAGTAGCTACTCAAATCATCGCGGCCCTTGAGGAGTAATGAAAATGACCCCGACTAATCATCGGGATCTTCTTCTGGCTTTTTCTCTCCCTTATCACCCTTAAGGCGACGGAGTACGGTTCCGTGCACATTGCCGCCTGCGGCAAGTTTCGCGACAATTTTGACAAATTCTGCCTTGGTGGGGCCCGGGTTTTCGGGTTCACGCATATCACTCTCCTTTTACCTTCTAGAACACTATCACTAGATTATTTGTTTGACTACTGGCTTGACCACTTTTTGATAGTCCTCACTCTTCATAGCAATTGAATAGCAGCGATCGCCAGCGTTGAAGATGATCTCATTGTGCTCAAGGAGTGACTCATCAACAAGTACTTTCAGTCCAAACAAAATACCGAATGGCGGCACCCCGCCAGGCTGCACTCCTCCCGTAATCTCCTTGACCTCTTCCTCGGTCGCAAAGCGAATATCTTTAGCGTTAATACTGTCTCGTACCTTTTTAGGATCAAACTTCTGATCACCTGGTACGACAATTTGAAAAAACCGACATTCTTCATCTTTAGAAACATCTCGGAGCTTGGCACGAATAATGAGCGCCTTAGCGCCTTGCTCAAGCGTGTACTCGGGACGAATGGCAGCAGCTTCTTCAGATGTCCGCACCGCCTCATGCTCAAACGTCTTATAAGAAATGTTGGCAGTATCTAAGACACGTTTAATCGCATCAACCACCGGATGGTACTCATTCATGGTTTTTACGTAACAGGTCGATAGCTGGAGTTGAGCCGTACTCTAGAAATGTCAGCATCGATCCCCCTCCCGTAGACAGCCAATCAAATTGATCGTTGATGCCAAGGTTCTCGATCGCAGCGATCGTATCGCCGCCACCGATCACTGAATATGCTTTACTGTGAGCCACATAGCGAGCTACTTCTTCGGTAATCGACATATAACCTTTTTCAAATTCACCCAGTGGGCCATTCCATAGAATGGTTTCTGCGCTGTCAATAATTGGTCGCAGCATATTTACTGTTTTCGGCCCGGCATCTTTAATACTTTCGTCCTCAGCCACCTCTTCCAAGGCACACACTCGTTGGCCTCGCTCGCTTTCGACAGTTACGTCAACCGGTATCAGAATCTTATCGTTTGTGACCAACGCTTCATCAAGCGTAATATCAGACAAGAGTGATTGTCCAACTGGATAGCCACGGGCTTTGAGGATATCGTTTGCCAGGGCACCACCAATAAAAATATGCTCGTAAGCGTCTAGATATTTTTCAATCAAGGGCAACTTGGTTTCAAATTTAGCTCCGCCCAACATAAATAATGACGGATGTTGTGGCTTCATTACCTTTCCTAACTCTTCGACCTCCTTCGCGAGATTAATGCCCGCATAGGCTGGCAAATACTGCGGCACCCCAACCATCGAAGCATGCTCACGGTGAGCGTTACCAAACGCGTCGTTGACATAATAGTCTCCAAGCGCTGCTAGCTCTTGGGCAAACTGCGTATCATTTTGTGTTTCTCGTTCATCTTGACGAAGATTCTCGACAAGCAAAATATCTCCGTCGTGCATCGCTTCATATGCCTCTACAAACACATCACTTCCGAGCACTCCGCCCCATGTTACCGGAATCTTCGTCATCAATTCTTCATACACTGGCTTCAGGGTGTCAGTTACCTCTCGTCCAATATGCGCAAGGAGAATTGTCTTTGCCTTGTGGGCCTTGAGATATTCCAAGGTTGGCAACATACGTTGCAATCGAAAGGTATCGACTACTTCCCCATTTCTAATAGGAAGATTAAGTGACCCCCGAAGTAATACCCGCTTTCCTGGTAACTTATCAGCCAGTTCGGTTAGGTGTCTTAGATGCATATAGTTAGACAGTAGCTTGTATAATCTCGCCAAAATCTTTGGCTTGTAAGCTAGCGCCACCTACCAAAAATCCATCAACATTTCCTTGCTCGTATAGCTCTTTAGCATTCTTTGGCTTTACCGAGCCACCGTAGAGGACTCTCACTTTTTCTGCACCGGCCCGAGTGAACAGTTTGGTCAAGACCTTCTTAATAAACAGCTTCATCTCGTGAGCGTCTTCGGCGGTTGCTGTATCACCTGTTCCAATCGCCCACACTGGTTCATACGCGACAACCAACCGCTTCAATTGCTGCTTAGTAACCCCCGCGAGCGCGGCCCTGAGCTGAAACTCTACTGTCTTAAAGTAGTCTCCCTTTTGATCGCGTTTTTTTTCTCCAACACAGACAATCGTATTCATCTTGTTTTCAAGTGATGCACACGTGTCTCGATAGATATCTTCGTTTGTTTCACCAAGCGCACGACGCTCAGAATGACCGACGATTACTGTGGTTACTCCTACACTTTTAAGCATCGATAGAGAAACTTCCCCGGTATAAGCACCTGCCACTTCAAAAAACACATCCTGGGCAGCAATCGCAATCGCACCACTTGGGGAAAGTCGATTCAGATCAGAGAGAAACGGAAACGGGGCGGCAATCGCAATCTCAACTGCACCTTTGTGATTTCTTGCTTTCTTACGGATCTCAACAAACAGTTCTTTTGCTTTGTTAAGTGTAGCGGGATTCATTTTCCAGTTTCCAACTACCAATGGAATGGGTCGTTTTGACATACGAGGATTGTAGCACGCCAGCTACCCATCCTCTCGCCACTCAATAAATTCGTACACATCTGACGTGTTGGGAACCAGTGGTGGTGGATCGTCAACGAGATCACGGTCATAACTATTGAAACGAGTATCGTAGCCGGAAACAAACGAACCTCCAGAAGTCCATTTCGTACCAACCCGGCCGTTCGAGACGATCGTACCGTTCATAGTGAGCGTATCGCGAGTCACGTAATCATTATGAATTGAAAGCACATCTTGCCAACCGCTTGTTTTGTAATGATTACGGCCAAACCTCCCATTTTGAGCAATAAAAATTCCATTGAGGTCCATCGTGTCTGGCACCACCAGTCCAACAAGGACATCTTCCTCCGCCACCGCCAAGAGTCCCGCTGTTGACGTAGCATAGGTAATGTCTCCGTTTAAAATAATCGAGTGATCAGGATCCCCGAGGTCATTATCAGCCGCTGCAACTGAAACCTTGGAAGCAACATCCCCCTCTAACCACACCTTATCTTCGACAAAAATTAACGGGCAATCAGTTGGGATCGTGTAGCTCGTGAGATAATCATCATCGTCAATCACGTTCCGTTCTACCTCCCAACCATCCGCGCTCGTATAACCATAGTAACTATACGTATCGTCTACCACATACACATCAACCGTGTTATCGCTCTGAAAATCGAGGCGGTAGCCGCCATCGCCAGATGGACCGATATAAATTCCTCCGTTGTTTTGAGCCCGGTCTTCCATGGTTGAGAGATCAACCGTTAATCCGGCAAAATTAATCGGCGCCTCGGGGAAGGTCCAGAGTGAACTGTTGGGCCCATCACCATAGACAGCGTCGAGGGTGGTGCCATCTGGATCTGGACTACATGGTAGCGATCCGTCACATACCCAATCTGACTGACCACTCGTTACCACTGAGTTGTTGGTTCCGTCCATACGGATAATACCGTTAGAGTGATACGGACCAATGATCGTTCGGTCAGAACCAGCCCACACATTGGAGTTAATAATATAGGCATATTCAGTTACGGTTGGTAGTGAGTATCGAGCGTAGATGGTGCGCTGCAGTGACGGATCTTCATAGGTGTAGCCAGTTGACCACACATCAATTGACGCCACATCACCGCAGTACGTACTGCTTGCGATATCTAGCGAAAACTCCCCAATCGGCCCTCCTTCCGGATCATTATAGACATGCACATAGGGACCAGGAGCCCCCGTGCCGTTGGTGACGTCATTTGGGAAGTGAGCCAAGAACCAACGGTAGTAGTTGAGACCGGCTTCAGAAATCTCAAGCGCTTGTTGTTGTTCATATTTACTATTCACCACCTGACTCTGCGTGACCACAAAACCAACAAACGCAGAGGTGATTGTAAAAAACACCGCACCAAACACAATCACTAAAATAAGTAGGTACCCACGTGCATAGTTGTGTTGTGATGAACGGATCATAAATTGTCTTTGAGGTTACGAGGCGCTGCACTCGAGCGAAGGACAAATTCGCTCGGATTACGTTGTGGGTCAATATTGACGGTGATTGCTACTTCCAAATAACGAATGTCGGTCAGGAGGGTACTGGCAGTAGCCTCGGTACCATCACCAGTATAGTACCGGAATGTGGTCGATCCTTGGTTAATGTTTTGAACAAACTCGGAAAGCGTGAACGTTTCATCGGGTGTGCTCGTATCGTATACCGGCGGATTACCAGTAGCGTTGTAAACGTATTTAAACATAGTGGTAGACGAAAGCTCAAACTCGACATACTCAACGCTGTCATCACGATCAATGTCACTATAAAAACCAACCGCGTGCTCTTCCATGCGAGCGAGCGGAAACGTACCATCATCGGCATAGGTCATTTCGCGCATATCCCGCACCGCCCGATCAACACCCCGACGAGCGCTCTCGACCTCATTAGCTTGGGCGATGGTGTACCCATTGAATTGATAAAACGAAAAGATTGATGTAAACACCGCCCCCATCAGCACAGTGTAGATACCAATGATGACAACCATTTCAACAAACGTTATGCCTCGATTATCTTTTCGGTACGTAATCATGATGTAGCTAGAGTTACCTTTATTACTTCATCACCATCAATTTCAATGTCAGTTGTCGTATCGTTCGAGAAACCAGCCGCATCTACACTAAGCGTATAATCTGTGTTACTGCTCACCCCACTATTGAAAAATACCTGTCCACACGCACCCGTGTCGAGGCTCTCAGAAAAACCAGAGCGAGTGAGATCAACAGTGGCACCAGCGATCGCATCGCCATCGGCATCAACCACTTCCACCCGAAGGGTGTGGGCGGCATTAGCGACTAATTGCACATCAAGTGAATCCGTCACTCCTGGCTCAAGTACGTATGGGTTGCCGCCACACACACGCTCAATGTCATAACCGGCCGTATCGACGGTAACGGTATATGAATCCCACTCAAGATCACTCAAGAGCTCGTCGCCCGTACCATCGGTAGTAAAACTATTGGTGTATTTATAAATCGGTGCACTACTAGCATTCGTACCAATCGTTTTTGCGCCAGTAATCGTAAGGTCAATATTCGGCAGCGGTGTTTCAGATTTAATGTAGTACACATCAATAGACAGTACTTCAGGGGTAACATTTGGATCAATGGTAGAAAGCTCTACGCTCGGAGTGAGTCGATCATAGGCGATCACATCAAGTGCTGAGAGGTTGATAGTATCTGACGTGAATCCTGCTGCATTACCCGGCAAATAAATATCTGGCACCAACGTAAACGTACTGGTACCGGTATAAAAGCGAGTACGAACACTAGTTGAAGCGCTTGACGAGGCAGTGATAAACGCCAAATCCCACGTATCGAGCGCGGTCGGTACAATCTCATTTAAGTAAACTGTTCCCGTCGCGACATAACTGCCAGCTCCACCCGAGAGAATCAATTCACCAGGGGTAACGACGACCTCACTCGAGCTGGCAAAGCCAGTGGTGTCATCAAATGGCTCGAGCACATTGCCGGTCGTCACTCCGGAAATGGTTCGTATATCGATATCGCTCAATTCATCAATAAAGAAGTTCATCGTTGATACATCATTTTCAAGAATCGCGACAGGCAAAGTGGTGGGATTAGGATTAGTGGTAGTTGCTTCATAGGTGCCATCAGTTGAATACCCAATGCCAGTGACCGTAATCTCATAATCTGCATTGGCCGGAGCAATAAACAGCGCTTGCCCAGTAGCATCTGACGTGCGCGACACATCATAGGTAGTAGTACCGGTATCATTAAACAAACGCACCGAGGCGCCACTGAGTGGTTGTACATTTGCGTCAAAGACATTGACCCGCAATGATCCACCTCCAGCACTGGTTTCAATCGAGCGCGGTACGATATTTGAAACAACCGAAACAGTGTCCGTAGCGTTTGTGCCAACCTGCCACGAGTACTCAACCTTTATACGCTTGTAATCGGTAACCACCGCATTACTATCCGCTCCAGCCTCACCGTCTTCTGGCGCATCTACAAAATCTATGAGTACCCGCTCGTAATAGGTAAGTCCATTTACCGTGGTGGAACCGTTTTGAGGAATATCACCAGCCGGGAAACCGAGCACAGTACCAACTTCGTTGTACGAAAGCGCTCGAATAGCCTCCATTCGCTCATTAACGAGTGCAACCGCTGTAATTTTTGCTCGCGACTCAATGATCAACTTAAGGCTATAATCGATACCAACGAGCAATCCACCAAACACCACCAGCACCAGAGCCGAGACAATAACCGCTTCGACCATTGAGAAACCCTGAGTTCGTCTTTTGAACATAGACAACACCTACCCAAGACCGTCTGAAATCGAATAAATTGGGGCAATCAGAGCCAGGGCAAAAAAACCAACGCCTCCACCAATTACCACCATCAACAGTGGTTCAATGATGGTTGAGAGGTCTTTCGTCTTACGTTCAACTTCTGTTTCATAAAAAATTGCCAACTCGCCAAGCATCTGGGAAATCTGTCCGGTTTCCTCACCGACCAAAATCATTTCTCCAACCAATACTGGATACAAATCCTTTGCCTCAATAAATGATTCGGACAGGGCAGTACCTTTTTCAACTCGCTCGCGAGCTTCCCAGATCACCTTCTTATAAAAGACATTTTGAATAACGTCGTGGGTAATCTCGAGAGACTGAATCACATTGACGCCCGCATTAAGTAGTGAGGAGAGGGTGCGAGCAGTGCGCGCAGCATTGGTCTCTTTCGCCATCGTACCAATGACCGGGATTCTTGTGATAACCCACGAGAACATATACTTTCCCGGCTTGGTGCCTAAGAAATAGAAAAAGGCAACCACACTAGCGATCATGCCTCCAATCACGACGGCCGTATATTCATTTAAGAAATCGCTGGCAGCAATCAAAAATTGTGTAGTGGCTGGTAGTTCCTTATCCATACCCTCAAACGTCGAAGTAATCTGGGGCATCACATAAATCATCATTAAAATACCGATGACGATCATCACCACAATCACAATCGCTGGGTAAATCATTGCGCCGCGAATCTTCTTCTTCAGATTCGATGAACGTTCAAGCTGAATGGCCAATGTTTGTAATGTTTCTGACAACTCACCACTCTCCTCACCAGCTCTGACCATCGAGCGATACAGATCATTAAACGTGCTCTGGTGATCATCAAGCGCTTCATGAAACTGGCCACCGCGGTTGATACGGTCGACAATTTGAGTGATCACGCCTTTCAGGCGGGGGTTCTTGCTTTGGCGCTCAATGACCGAAAGCGCTCGCGTAACGGTAAGACCAGCCTTGATCATCGAACCCAGGTTACGGGTGACCATTACGAGCTCATCACTACTAACACTATTGAGATAGTAGTTGATCTTCTCCATGTTAATGAAGCGACTCACACTAAATGAACCTTGGTCACTGATTGTCTCAACCGTGTGTCCATCTGAGCGTGCGACTTCGTAGACGGCAAAACGATCTGCCGCATCAACGGTCGCGGTAACACTCTTGCCTTGTGCATCTTTTCCTGTGTAGGTAAATCTAGGCATACCTATTCATTAATGACGCGAAGCACCTCCTCAATACTGGTAACACCTTTCGCGGCCTTAAATACACCGTCTTCAAGCATAGTAAGCATCCCTTCTTTTCTGGCTTGCGTCTCGATTTCGTCTGAAGTCTTACGACCCATCACTAATTCTTTTACCGCCGGAGAAATCCTGAGTACTTCATGGATACCCCCTCGTCCTTTGTACCCATCCTCAGTTTGGCCGCCTTCATTTGGATGGAAAAACTGCACATCATTCCAGGTAGCATTTTCAGCCACCACCTGCTCGCGTTTGAGCTCGCGCATCACGGCATCAAGGTCAGCATGCTTGGCGAGCTCTTCTTTCTCGTTTTTACTCAGGGTGTAAGGAACCTTATCGTCAGCTAGTCGACGCACCAATCGTTGACCAATCGCCACCCGTAAGGTAGAGACCAACAAAAATGACTCAACTCCCATATCAACCAAGCGAGCCATCGTGCCTGAAGATGAGTTGGTGTGAATGGTCGCCAGCACTAAGTGGCCAGTAAGTGCAGCGTTAATCGCCAGGCTCGCTGTCTCTTGGTCACGAATCTCACCCACCATAATAATGTCTGGGTCCTGACGCATGAGTGAACGCAGACCAGCGGCGAAGGTAAAACCGATGTCAGGTTTTACCTGTGACTGATTAACCCGAGCCATTTGGTATTCAATTGGGTCTTCAATGGTTGAGATGTTTACCTCTGGAGTATTCAAAAGATCGAGAATGGTATAGAGCGTAGTTGATTTACCAGAACCAGTTGGACCAGTTACCAGAATAATACCGGTCGTTTGGCGCGTTGCTTCGTGAATCCGCTCGAGGGTTTCACCATGAAAACCAATACCCTCAAGCGAAAAGCCGGTGCGGTTCTCCCGCAAGAGACGCATCACCACCTTCTCACCATAGAACGTAGGGAGCATTGAAACTCGAAACGCTACCCGCTGGCCATCCATCTCCATCTTAAAGCGACCGTCTTGCGGCAAGCGTTTTTGGTCGAGCTTGAGGTTTGAGAGTACCTTAAGACGAGCCACGATAGTGTTGGCGGCATGTTTTGGGAGCTTCATCGCATCACGCAAGATGCCGTCAATGCGGTAGCGCACCAACACCTGCTCCTCCATTGGTTCAATATGAATATCTGACGCCCCCTGAATAATGGCGTGGCGCAGCAACGTATCGACAATCCGCACCACCGGCAAGTCCTCAGCCATCTTCTTGAGATCAGCCTCACTCACCTCTTCCCCATTCTCATCTGCCACCACCTGGAGCTTGGAGGCATCTTCCATAATGATGTCACCAAACTCATCCTTGAGGGTTTTTTGGTACTGCTGCAAGGCGTTGCGCATTGACTCAGTGTCGGTAAGACGCGGTAAGATCTTAAGACCCACCTTTTTCTTTACAAAATCAATCGCTGGTAAGTCGGCCGTATCGAGCATCGCGATCTCGAGCTCTTTGTCGGTCTTTTTGTAAGCAATGACGTTATGGTTACGAGCCACTGGTTCTGGAATCAGTGAGAGCACCTCAAAATCAATTTTTTCGTCCTTAAGAGAAACAAAGGGAATGCCCAATACATACGACTCAACCCGACGAAGATCGTCTTCGGTCATGTGTCCTTGCGCGATTAAAGCCTCTGCCAGAGTTCGTTCCTCCTCTTTGGCAGTCTTTTCAGCTTCACTCAGGTCTTTTTTTGCAATTAAACCCGAATCAAGCACAAACCGCTTCAACTGATCATCTTGAATGCGCACGTTGAATTCCCAATGAGCTACTAAGAGCTTTCACGTACTAGTATAGCATTGGGGCGCGGCCTTTGGCCGCGCCCCAATCAACACCAGTTGCATAAACGAACCTCCCTTGGTAAGGTACTTCCACTGACTGAATGCTCGGCCTCTTGGCCGGGCATTCTGTTTGCTCGTAACAATCGAGCCCAGTCTGACGTACTAGTCAGTGAAGACAATTACATATAAATATGTATGCATTTCCGTAAGTGGTTATGCTTCAAAAACAATCAGTTGGTTGAATACTTTTGAAGACTAATTTTTATGGAATGTGCGTACCACATTAATAAAAATTGCATGTTTGATCTAAAAGTAATTAATTCAGTATTGAGCGAAATGGAAGAAGAGCGCGGTATTTCGCGTGAGAAAATGCTTGATGCTATTGAACAGTCTCTAGCTACTGCCTACAAAAAAGAGTTTGGAAAGCGTGGTCAGATTGTGACCGCAGAATTTGATATCGCTACCGGTGGCGTGAATTTCAATCAAATTAAGATCGTGGTTGATGAAACGATGCTAAAGGAAGAAGATGAGGAAGACACCGAAGAAGAGGCGGCTCCAGAAGCTGAAGAGGATTCAGATGAACCTAAGAAAGTGCGCTTTGATGAGGAAAAGCACATCATGATCGATAGTGCGCGCCTGATTAAGAAAGATGTCGAGCTAGGCGAAGAACTTATCTTCCCACTCGAGAGCAAAGACGACTTTGGTCGCATTGCCGCTCAAACCGCGAAGCAAGTGATTGTCCAGAAGATTCGTGAAGCTGAGAAAGAAGCAGCGTTGGCTGAATTTGGTCAGAAAGAAGGCGATATTGTGATGGGTCACGTACAACGTTTTGAACGTGGTAACCTCTACGTTGACCTCGGGCGCGTTACTGCCGTACTCCCCTACGACGAACAGATTCCGGGTGAGCGATACAAGCCAGGTGAACGAATCCGTGCCATTTTGCTCACTGTCGATGAAACAGCTCGTGGCATCTTCCTCAAGTTGTCTCGTTCCCATCCAGATTTCCTAGCCGGACTCTTTGCCATTGAAGCTCCTGAACTCCAAAGCGGCACGGTTGAAATCAAAGCGATTGCTCGCGAAGCTGGTAGCCGCTCAAAGATTGCAGTGTTTGCTCATGAAGAGCATATCGACCCAGTTGGATCACTCGTTGGTCAAAGAGGTGTTCGTGTTTCGACTGTTATGAGCGAGCTTGGCGGCGAGAAGATCGACATTATTGAGTGGAGCGAGGAGTCATCAGAATTTATCGAAGATGCCCTCTCACCAGCTCAGGTGTTGGAAATTAAGGTTGAAACCGAGCCCAATGAAGAAGAACATGAGCGGGGCCACGCCATTGCCGAAGTAGCGCCTGACCAGCAGTCACTCGCGATTGGTCGCGGTGGTCAGAACGTCCGACTAGCCGCCAAATTGACTGGTTGGAAAATTGATATTATCTCAGCTGGTGGCGAAGTAGCTGAAGGTGATGGCGAAGGCGAAGGTACCGTTGTTGCTGACGGAAGCGACGAGGCGGATGATATTGACACGATTGAAAATGATGACGCTACGACCACCAAAGAAGAGCTGAGTCTCGATGGCGAAGACACCAAAGACCGCGACTCAATGAATGAACTTGATGAAGCCGACCCAGTGGATACACCAGAAGAAGCTGAGGCAGAAATGACCGAGGGTGAAGAGGAGTCTGAGGCAGCACAGGAAGAGAGCGAGACTGAAGGAGACAAGGAGAAAAAATAGTTTCTCACAACAAGAAATCAAAAGGCGCGCGGGCGAATGCCCGCG
>JBCCYW010000018.1:0-17597 GCA_039188945.1 Patescibacteria group bacterium | reverse complement strand
CTTAACTTCCGTGTTCGGAATGAGAACGGGTGGACCCCTTTCGCCAAAGCACCAACTTTAAACATTTAATGTCACGATGTGACATTGCATAGACGAGCTCTGCTTGTGAATTCGTACGAGAGTCCGAGTAAAGAACAAGGTTCTCGGACATTTCGGAGTGACACGAGAAAGGCGGGCACATATATTCCTTTCTTAAAAGCCGTTTTTGGGGCCAGGCCATGCCGTCCCGAGAGCCACTAAGACTCTCGTACGAATTCACAAACTTTAGGTAATTTATTCTCAAAATTGTACGCTCATATGAGCGATGTACAGCGTTCCCTATAGGAACGTACGTCCGATTAGTACACCTCGGCTAAACACATTGCTGTGCGTACACCTAGTGCCTATCAACCTGATCATCTCTCAGGGGACTTACTGATACCTTATCTTCGAGTTGGCTTCGTGCTTAGATGCTTTCAGCGCTTATCCATTCCGAACATAGCTACCCAGCGGTGCCACTGGCGTGACAGCTGGTAGACCAGAGGTTCGTTCATCCCGGTCCTCTCGTACTAGGGACAACTCTCGTCAAGTATCGACGCCTGCAGTAGATAGGAGACCAACCTGTCTCACGACGGTCTAAACCCAGCTCGCGTAACTTTTTAATTGGCGAACAGCCAAACCCTTGGGACCTGCTCCAGCCCCAGGATAAGTTGAGCCGACATCGAGGTGCCGAACCGTGCCGTCGCTTTGGACGCTTGGGCACGACTAGCCTGTTATCCCCGGGGTAACTTTTATCGGATAATCTCCGGCCGCATCTAACGCGGACCATCGGTTCACTATGCTCTGCTTTCGCACCTGCTCGTCATCTACGACTTGCAGTTAAGCCAACTTTTGCCATTACACTATCGGCACGGTTTCCATTCGCGCCTAGTTGACCTTGAGACCCCTCCGTTACTCTTTAGGAGGGAAGCGCCCCACTTAAACTGCCTGCCACGCACTGTCACAACTAGGTTTTGCCTAGCTGGTTAGAGACTACCAAAAACAAGATGGGTATTTCACTGGCGACTCCACGTCGCCCAAAAGCAACGCTTCAAAGTCTCCCCACTATGCTACGCATGTATTCAATAGCCCCAATACGAAACTACAGTAAAGCTCCCGGGGTCTTTTCGTCTAGCTGCAGGTAAGGGGCATCTTTACCCCTATTGTATTTTCACCGAGCATGTCCTCGAGACAGTTTCCCAGTCGTTACGCCATTCGTGCACGTCGGAACTTCATGTTCGTTGTGTGAATGTTGTGCGACATTCTTTATTCCCCGATTACGCGGGGCATAGACTATATCTTCATCTCAACAGGGCAAACAAATCTGCTTGCGTATATTTCCGTTTTCCACTGGGATTCATCTGAAATGCGAGGCGTATAATCTGTCGCATGCCAGGTTTCGTATGCTGTTTCCCTGCTTTCATCAGTTCACAAACCTGAGCAAAAAGCTCAAAATCGGTTTGTTTACCTGAAAGCATAGGATGCTTACGAAAGTGAGGAACAATGATGTCACACAAATCTGTAAGTTTGCGGACTTCGTATTTCAATGTTTTGTCACTGTAGTCTCGTCTCATATGCCCACACCCAAGGTGTTCTTGCATAAGATATAAGACTTCAGCTCTATCTTCATTTTGACTTACTGAGAAGCTCGGTCTCGTTTCGATTCCGATGGTAAGCCTCTCACGTTTCAAAAATGAAACACTGAAACATCCCTCTCCGTCAGTATATCCGGAGATATAGTCGTACATATTCGCTGTTGAGCGTCGGCGTGTGATGGTACTCATTACCACAAGTATACCATCTCGGTCACCGCTGTACGGCGGTGACGTCAGTCGTTACGGGGTCAAGTAGCGGAAAAATTTTCAAAGAAAATTTTTCCGCTACCGACTTCCCACGGTATTACCCTCAGAGCATTGTCTACACCTTGAATGTAGACCCTCTGGTGGGGCTTCACCGTTATAAGCCGATTGGTGCGTAAGAACACGAACTTACGCTAGGACAGTGTCACCACTGAACCGGGCAGTTCCATCTACCCGACAAGGAATTGCGCTACCTTAGAACGATTATAGTTATCGCTGACATTTACCGGGGCTTATACAGCCCAGCATGCATCACGCGAACCATGATGAACGAAACATCGTCCATCACACCCCGTGTGATGCACACCATCCGTACTTAACCTTCCGGCATAGGTCAGGCGTCACCCTCTATACATCCTCTTACGAGTTCGCAGAGAGCTGTGTTTTTGATAAACAGTCGCCAGGAAATCTTTCGCTGCGGCCTGTATAGTCGATAGAAAGTAGGAAGTTTTCAATACTTCCCAAAGTGAATGGGGTTCTGCTTCAAGGCGTGGCACTGAGTCCGGTCCCTTGCGAGGACATGTCGGTCAATAACCTCCAGGAGCTGCTCACCGTGGCAGCTTGCGCAACCATGCATCTGAGCTCTTCCCGCTCTGAACACATCCTTGAAGCGTCTAGCTGTGACTGTTCTGATTACGCTTTCATGTCACAACGTGTTTCTTACTCTCTATCGACTACACAGGCAGGCCTTATCCCGAAGTTACGGCCGCTTTTTTGCCGAGTTCCTTGAGGACATCTCACTCGTTCGCCTTAGTCTTCTCGACTCTACCACCTGTGTCGGTTTGCGGTACGGAACCGCTACGCTTAACCCAAACGAAGTTTTTCTCGGAAGCGTGCTCCCCACATTTGCTCAGCCGAAGCTTCACATTCAGACTTACCTCGGAGTATTGTTATCCGGATTTACCTAGATAACCCCCTCAGCACTCCAGCTCCAATCCAATAAGGAGCCGTGGGTACAACGCTCCGTCCCTCCATAGAAACGCAGCAGTGTGCAGGAATATTAACCTGCTCTCCATCGGGTCCCCCGTTCGGGATTCCCTTAGGACCGACTAACCCTTCGCTGATCAGCATAGCGAAGGAAACCTTGGTATTTCGGCGGGCAGGGTTCTCACCTGCCTTGCGGTTACTTGTGCTTGCATTCTCTCTTCCATACGCTCCAGGCAAGGTCTCCCTTGCCATTCATCGCAGAATGGAATGCTCTCCTACCACTCGTAGACTTCTTTTGTGGACCGAAGCCCACAGGACTTCGGAATTAATGGAAGGCAATACCTTCCGGAAAGATCGGCTCGCCGGTCACGACTGCGTAGATCGTGAGAACGACACCTGCAACGAACCAGAGTCCGCCGACAACCCGCAACCACAGCGGGATTTTGTTAAACGACATCGTCATGTCAATTTCCTCTCTTCTTGCTTCCACAAAAGAAGTCTACGAATCCGCAGTTTCGGTAATATGCTTGAGCCCCGATCATCTTCGGCGCAAGGACTCTCGACCAGTGAGCTTTACGCTATCTTTAAAGGATGGCTGCTTCTAAGCCAACCTCCTGGCTGTTTGTGAATCCTCACCTCCTCGAGATGCACTGAGCATATATTTAGGGACCTTAACTGGCGATCTGGGCTGTTCCCCTTTTGACCAATGGAGCTTCTCCCCCATAGTCTAACTGCCGAGCTATAACCAACTGGTATTCGGAGTTTGATAAAAAGGACGAGGTTTCCCCCTATTCCTTTTTTCCAGTGCTCTACCCCCAGTGGGACCACTCGACGCCAACCCTAAAGCTGTTTCGGAGAGAACCAGCTATTACGGAAATCGATTAGCTTTTCACTCCTTACCACAAGTCATCCGATGGCTTTGTACGACCAACCGGTTCGGGCCTCCACGACCAATTACGATCGCTTCACCCTGCTCATGGCAAGCTCTTCCCGCTTCGGGTCGTATCCCTACGCTATAGTCGCGCTATTCACGCTCGCTTTCACTGGGCCTCCGTGGGGTTACCACTTAGACAAAAGCATAGAGATACACTCGCAAGCTCATTCTTCAATAGGCACGCCGTGGCGGCATCATAAAAGTAACGATTTGTGTTTGTGAATTGTGTAAAGGCGGTCACCGGTCGTCGCGCAACGACTCGGTGACCTAGGCTTGGCGGACTGGAACTAATTTTTATACTGGTATGGTTAACCGTTGACCAGTACCCTAGGACTTTCACCGCTGCACAGCGGATCCCCGCCCTGCTGGACGAACCTGCAGCTTGATGGATTTGCGGTCCATCTGGCCACACGTGCTTCTGGGCCAGTTTTCCGGACTCCAGCCACAAGGTTCTTTGACCAATTTGCCACTTCGCCTTTACATAATTCACAAACTATCGCGACCTCTATGATGCCGCTCCGACTCCTTGTAGATGTATGGTTTCAGATCTATTTCACTCCCCTCTCCGGGGTTCTTTTCACCTTTCCCTCACGGTACTAGTTCACTATCGGTCTAAGAAGATATTTAGCCTTACCAGTTAGTGCTGGCAGATTCATTCGAGCTATTCGTGTCTCGAACTACTCAGGAACTCAACCACAGAGGGATGAACATTTCGGATACAGGACTATTACCTACTGGGGTCACGCTTTCCAACGTGTTTTCCTATATTCATCCTTGGTAACTCTGCGCAACTAAATGCCGTTGAGCCCTACAACCCCGTGAGTGTAAACACGCACGGTTTGGGCTGTGGCCGTTTCGCTCGCCGCTACTCAGGCCATCGCAAGAAACTTCTTCTTGAGCGTAATGGCGCTAGGCACCATGCTCAATTGCTTGAGCCGATGCAAAGCATCCGCTCAAAAAGAAATTTCCGTATATTGCTTTCTCTTCCTCCAGGTACTGAGATGTTTCACTTCCCTGGGTACGCTCCCTTTCGGGTACTGCACGGAATGCAGTGGGTTTCCCCATTCGGACATCGCCGGATCAAAGGTTACTTGGCACCTCCCCGACGCTTATCGCAGCCATGACACGTCCTTCATCGCTCTTCTTAACCTAGGCATCCACCATACACCCTTACATTCCTGCAAGGAATGTTGTACACCGCTAGCCTGACGCTCTGTGACCGGAGCGAAGAATAAGCTCCGAGAGTGAGTCAGGCGGTACATTGTTTCGTATCGTGTGAACGATACGAGTGAGTGTTTGTGTTGTTGTGAGCTTCGTAGAGGGTCCGAGACCCTCGGACTTTATGGAGACCAAACAATCTCCTCTTCTAAGTACATTCTAACGAAAGTTGGTTTTTCACCTTGATACTCTCGATCACTGTATCCGGAAAGAATTTTTTTCCATTCATCTGGCGCTTGTGAAACAGCTACTATTTTAGAAACTGCTTCAAACTGGTGAATCTTATTGGCCTCCATCATATGCTGAAGTGGAAACTCGTATTCGATGCAGTATTTTTGCATGCATTATTCTCCCGCATTTTTTGCTCCTCTACGAAGCTCACAACTTTTTGTGTCGCGTGACGAAAAGACCTACTCGAATGAGTATTTCTATTTACGCGACACTACCTGCTGGCTGGAATTGCGAAGCAATTCCAGCCGCACCTACCGGGCGTCGATTCCCGATAGGATTTTGCGGAGTCAGACCTTATCAATCTGACTCCATGGATATGCAGCTGTCAAAAAACGCGCATTCCCACGAGACTTTGAGGCCTAAAAAAACCGCGTGACCGCGGCATGTAGTTCGCGTAGCGAATTACCTGCGACGGTTACAGTTCTTCTCTAAGCTCAAAACTCATAAATACGTGGCCGTAAGTATAGTCAAATTCAAATGAAAGTCAAGGCCCTACTGGGGTTATTTACCCTCATTTCCACACAGTAGTATTCCCCACAGTTATACACCGTTTATCCAGGGGTTTTTACCGCTTGATTTCGTCACGCACGCCAATCCGGTCGACGAGAATCTGGTGCGGATAGTCAAAGACGTCTCGCGTTAGTTTGTCATACATCCCCACTCGGTAGAGCAAATCTTCTGAGGCAAAAGCGGCAAAACGAATTTCCATACCAAGCTCAGCTTCAAGAGCCCGGATTGCGTTTTCGATCTTGGTGTTAGAAACCTTTTTCATCGCCACCATAACATCGAGCCGCTGTTCAAAGTCACGGACAAAAATCCCGGCCGCGGCCACAAAATCAAGTGTGCCAGCTTTGCGTAGATGCTTGACCAAGGTTTTTCCATTAATTGGTGCAGTTTCAAAGAGAAAGTTCTGCAACGCATCGAGCGCTTCAAATTTTTTATTGAGCGTGAAGCCTATGGCTTTCAGTTTCTTATCCTTCCCTTCTACTTCAATATAAATAGTTTTCTTTTTGATCACTCCCGCTTTCTCGAGCTGCGCCATCTCAGTACGAGCCGTGCGACGCACGAGCTTCGCCCGCCGACTAATTTCATCAAACGTAAATTCTTTGGAAGGATTAAAGAGAAAAAAGCGAAGAAGCTTTACGCGAGCGGGGCTACCAAACAGAATTGCGAGGGGATCTGCCATATCGTGAAAATGTGGGCTGAGTATAGCACAGGGACTTTCTTAAACCTCTGGACAAATTTCAGATGTGTTTTAGTGACTTTATCGCTCGATATTTGGTTTATACTTGAGAATATTACTACTATAAGATATAGGTTTCATGGAGAAAATACCTGAAAACAAACCAGAGTTAGCAGAACGATGGAAGATTGGTGCCAGATACGCTATGGATAATGGTATGGTTGGAAACGTTAGCGTGATTAGTGTTGAACGTGATGAAGCTGCATCTGAAGATCAGATTTTAATTGGGCTACACGACGGTGATCTTGAGGCTATACAGGGCAACGATCTGGAACAGTGGCTTAATGACCGTCCTTCTCTTGATACACCTGTGATTTATAAACCGGCAGATACTGAATAAAACATTATCTAGTTACTTCGATACATTAAGAAAACCTCCTCTAAGGAGGCTTTTCTTTTTATAACTCAAGTTTACAAACAGTAAGCGGCTTATTCCTTAATAAGAAGTAGCGTTCGTATTAGCTAACTGCTGCAGTTCCCGCCACTGGCATATTCTTAGCTGCTTCCTGCACAATTGCTGTGGTGTGTTTGGTTAGTAGTGAATCTTGCTGCTCCTCCACATCAGATGCTTCACCAAAATAGCTGCCTTCAAGCCAAATCTGTGGCACGGTCACTGGTTTATTATGGGGGAAAAATTGCTTGGTGAGATAGAAGAGTTGATTGGCGTAGAATGGATCAGCGGTGATATCCTTTTCAATGTACGCAATACCTTTCTCAGCAAAAATCTCTTTCGCCTTCTTGCAGTGCGGACAACCTGGCTTTGAGAAAATGACGTTTGGTTCTTCCGGTCGCAGCTCGTAGCCATCGGTAATTGCCGCCCTGATTTCTGCTCCCAGGCGGCCAGCATCAATCACCTTCCCTTGCCCGATCACTTTGCCATTCACTTCTACAATTGGTGCGTGCCAAGCTCCCTTGAGAAGCGGCTTCCACCAGTTATCAAGCCAAGGCAACACTTCGAAATTGACCTTGATGCCTTTGGGTGCAAATTCAGTTTTAATCACCTGCTCAATGATTCCTTCCGAAGCGCCGCATTCACCACAGGGAATTTTAATCTTGAAAGGCCCCCACGATCCAGCCCATTTGTACTGTGTTACGTTGATTGTCTGCATACTACTTGATTATCACTTGAGTAATTGGATGTTATATGGTTTCGTACGTAGAGAACGGTAATTCATTTCACTCTGAGAAAGGAGTCAAACATGCTTACGTACAAAGAAAGTCTTGAAGTGAAACGCATTGCTGGAAACATGCTGCAAGGAGCTGCTACAGAAGCGGATAGGTTGCGTCATGAACTACTATGCACAACCGCAATCAAGATCGGACGGAAGGTTGCGAAAGCAAAATGGCTGTTGCAACAAGACTGTGGGGGCCAATGTCACTAACTTTGGCCTCTTTCTTTTTTTGATACTACAAGATTTATTGAGAAGATTTATTGAGCAAAACAAAAACGCCCAAATGTGGGCGTTTTTGTTTTGCTCTGTGAAATTTATTTCAGATTTACTGTAGCTCCAGCTTCTTCGAGCTTAGCTTTAAGCTCTTCTGCCTCTTCCTTCTTAAGGCCAGCCTTCACTTCAGCTGGTGCGCCGTCCACCATGTCCTTCGCCTCCTTGAGACCAAGACCACAAGCTTCCTTCACTACCTTAATCACCGCAATCTTCTGAGCTCCCGCATCAGCGAGTTCAACGGTAAATTCAGACTGCTCTTCCCCTCCAGCAGCGTCACCGCCACCACCTGGGCCAGCTACCGCTACTGCAGCAGCCGAAACGCCGAAGCGCTTCTCGAGTACTTTTACGAGCTCATTAAGCTCAAGTACTGACATCTCCTCAACTTGCTCAACGAGCTTCTTGAACTCCTTTGGTACTTCTACTGTTTCATCAACATCAGATGTTGACTCTTCAGCAGCCGGAGCTTCTTCTTTAACCTCTTCAGCTTTAGTTTCTTCAGCGGCAGCTTCTACCTTTTCCTCGGTTTCCGCTACAGCTGTTGCTTTATCTTCTGCCATAGTAATTTGATTAGTTATTTCAATGTTTCAAAAAAGGGTTAATTTTGCTTTAGATGCGAGGTGCGGAGCGGAAAAATTGTGAGGTGTACTGGATAGTACATTGAACAATTTTTTCGCGAACGTAACGACGCAGATGAAGTGAAATTAAGCTCTTTTTTCTGCTATTGCGTTTAGTCCAAGGACAAGTCCCTGAATCGGAGCATTGATGACATTAACGAACATACCACGCAACACTGGAAGTGCTGGGATAGATGCAATTTCGGTCATCGCTGCTTGATCTTTGTATGTGCCTTCAAAGACACCACCAAGAATATTGATGTGATCCTTGTACTTTGCAGCAAAGGCTTTGATGTTCTGAGCTGGAGCAATCGCATCGGTGCTGTACGCAACCGCGACTTCCCCATCCAGCCGTGGCATCTCACCTTCAAACGCACCATCAAACGCACGCTTAATGAGTGTCTTCTTGGCGACAAAGTAACTCACGCCTTCACCACGCAAGGTGTTTCGGACATCGGTAATCTCACTTACAGTAAGACCATTGAAACCAACGAATACGATACTCGCGGCATCACCCTTGATGCCATTAAGACGCGCTAGGATTTCTTCCTTCTTTTGTTTTGTAATTGCCATAGAATGGAATTGAAGACAGGCCGTATTAGAAGACGGCTCGACCACGTATCCAATATGTAAAGAGGAGTACGGCCTCGGCCGGCGTCGGAAACCCAACTTTACCTGACCACCTTTACGTAGTCAGACCAGCTATCTCTGAACCTGTCGCGAGACACTATAGCAAATAAGAGCTAAATGTAAACAAAGGTCGGCGCCAGAATGGCGCCGACCTTTGTTGTAAGAAAAGAATTAGACTGAGATCCCTTTCTCCTATCGACCTTCGTTGAGGTTCTTCAGACGTTCTGCGCCATGACCAGTGAGGTTGGCTAGGAGCTGGAGGTAGGTAGCTATACCAGAGAGTGCCAGGAACACAATGAGGAACATCGTGACATCACTAATCATGTAGAGGAACGTCACCAGCGCAGCCAGCCAAACACCCAAACACCATGGGCAGGAGAATAAATCAGCCAACGTACGGCGCGGGCCACGAGCCGGCTTTTCGAGCACCAACTCCTTCCCTACTTTCGTCACATCGTAAAACTGTTCACGCAAAAACTTCGTAATGGCGTCATACACAAAGAGTCTGATCAGGCGCCATGTTGCCAGTGTAATGAGCACATAATCAGCTAGCACCAATTCTGCAAAAGGAATCCGCGCTTCGGTATCTAAAATAATGGTTCCCATTACAACTAAAATGACAAAAAAGATGGAGAAGACAACATTCCACACGTATTGATCGGTGATTCGAATCATAAGCTTAGGCACTAACGCCGGCTCCAACGGCGAGAATGAGGAGTAAGGTCCCTGCGATCACCGCAATAAAGCCGAACAAAAATTTATAAAAGGTTTTATTAAAAAGGTTCATCCCGTTATTTACCATTAATTTGACTACAGTATAGCATTTCTGTACCTACTACTGGTCATAACAGCATTTCTGGCACCGCACTCAATGAATGTGCTCACAATACAAAAAGCCCACCGATTACTCGGGGGCTTTTTGTGTTGTGAGCCTAAGCCCACTTCAATCTAATCAAGACTAGATTGAAAGTGCGTCAGTCTCGTAGTCACTCTCATCAAGTGCTCGCTGCTGAGTTGTAGGATCAGCATTGGTCACTGCGAAGTTGAGTGAGAACAACTGTAGCTGGAAGAATCCGGCAGCTGTTGGGTCGTACTCTACAGTAAGAGTAAACTCTTCAGTTTCACCTTCTTCAACCTGGAATCGAGTTCCCTCGGTGTCAGCGGTTGAAGTCAATGACGCGCTTGAAGTACCAGCTAGTACTTGGTTACCAGAGTTATCTTCAACGAGGAAGTTAACACCAGCTGTACCAAGAGCAGTACCTGAAGCAGCAGTCTTGTTAACGAAGATGTCTGATTCGAAAGCAGTTACATCGAACTTGATTTCGAATTCACCCTCATCGTCATTAAGATCCTGGTCATCATTGATCTTAAGAGTTTCGTCCATTGAACCTGGTTCAAGGATAGCACCCTCAGTTCGGAGTGTATGCTCTTCACCGGTTGCAGCTCCTGAGAACTGTGAACCTGAAAGATCATCACCACCTTCCGCTTCGTAACCTACTGAAGCATCTGTAGTAGCTTCAACAGTTGCTCCTTCAAAGTTTGCAGGAAGTGCTTCAAACTCTACCTGGAACTGAACGCTTACGCGATCACCAGCATCGATGAAGAGGTCTTCATCTTCAACGTCGAATACAAACTGACCGTCAGTAGTGTCAGGAACATTCGGGTCTGCATCATGTCGAATTGATACATCGTCAAAGATTTCGCCATCAATAACGAGCTGTGCGTCATCGATAAGGAATGAAGTAGAAGTTGCAACTGTACCGTCTTCGGTAGCAGCTACATCAACACGGATTGTTTCCATTTCGATGTCGTTTTCACTGTCCTCGGTGTCGAGGTCGAATTCGAAGATGGTGATGTAGTCTGAATTTTCATCATCTTCAAGTTCTACAGTAGTTGCATCTGGGTCATTTGATGAAGAACGTACGAAGAGTTCATCTTCAGCACCTTCCTCTTCAATGTTGAATGATGCAGAAGTACCATCAGTTGGTCCTTCACGTACATCATCACCAGTTGCGTCTTCGAAACGAAGACCATCGCTTGGTACAGTCATTGTCCAAGTGTTGGTCTGGTCGTTAGTATCGAAGTCGATACCGTTCTGAGTAGAAACAGCTACAAGAATTGTAATCTGATCATCTTCTCGAGCGACGGTGTCGATGCCAGTGATGCGCATGGTTAGCTCATCATCAAGCCAGTCGTCTTCGTCATCAGCTGGTTCTTCAGCAACCTTGTCGCCGTCGATCCAGATTGAAACGGTTTCGAAGGTCTCCCATGGTTCATCTTCAGCGTTTGGCTGTGAAGGTGAAGTGTCGAGAGAGAATTCAAGGTCAAGGCGTTCGATGCGAGCATCACCGTCTTCGAACTCAACGTCGATTTCAGCAACTACCTGATCTTCCTTACCTTCCTCGATGTCGTCATCTTCAGCGTCATCTACGTCAAGCTCTTCGAGCTCAGCTTCAGCACCCTGAAGTGGACCATCGTTATCGTCATCATCTTCGTCTTCATCCTCATCGTCTGACATGTCGTCGTCCATCATGTCGTCGTCCATCATGTCGTCACCAGCTGGAGCTGAAGAACAAAGCATGTTGGCCTTCGCACGTGAAGAAGGACCGAAGTAACCAGTTGGATTAACAAGACCAGCTGGTGAAAGTACGTCTGATCGGTACTTTACTTGGAACTTAGAAACTGCTGAGGCAGTCAAACCACCGAAGAAGTCAGTTTCAGCTCCAGCTGAACCTACGCCAGATGCTGCCACGCGAGTGTCAGGATCAGCGTTGAGGAACTGCTGAAGGGCCATAACATCATTACCGGTTGCACCAGTAGTGAGGTCACGAGTCCATGAGAATGGACATACACCGGCTGAACTTCCCATTGAGTCACCGCCCTGTCCGAGCTGACCCTGTAGAGAAGAAACCTGTGCAAGCAGATCATTGATCATCTGCTGTAGTTCGGCTTCACTCTGCGCCTGCGCTGCAGGAGCAAAAAGAGTGAATACCATTGCGATCGCTACGAAAGCTACTGAAGCTTTTGCAGCAATGTCTTTGGTTAAAGTCATAACGTTATTAATTTGTTAAGAAGCTTTCGCTTCTTCTTCGACGGCATTCAGATCGCAAATGAAACATGATTCGTTTGGATCTTCATTAGTCGAAGTCAAGATGTTACTCTTAACAATTACTAGTAATAAGAATTAATTCTTATTTGCGACCAAACGTCGCTGTAGCAGTTGGTTTACTAACCAGTCGCTACAGCGACGCTCGGTACATATTGTTTTTTAAGAATTGCTCTACTAATCTCATCACTCAGCCGAGTAATGAGTTTAGTTGTAGTAGTCAAGGGGAAGGCAGTTGGGCAGTTGAAACGGAATAAGGTGAGTCAGAATATTAATTGACAATTACCTACTGCTCACACGATACGTGCTTGCAGCATTCATTTATGTGCCACTCACTTTGTAAACAAAGCAAGCGCTACGATTCAATATATATGTAATTGTCAATGAACATTCCTCGCTCATCTATTTCTAAAGTGTGTGGAGCACATTTAGAAAAAGCGCTGAGCGCGTGTACACAGTATAGTACGTATTCTGCGCACGCATAGCCATTCCCTTGTGGATAGACCACCGAAATAACCTTGCGAGAATACGCTATTGATGCCCATGGCGTCAATACACACTCCTGTGTAACTACTAAAAAAGACGTCCGTCAACCTCACTTCTTACTACCCAAATAATTAAGTAATAAAAAGAGGTTTTGTAAAACAATACAATAGATTTTTAAGACCCAATCCATATCTACAATAGATAACCTTTTGTAAAACAAACTGGAGCTACTATGCCACATTAAGGACAGAATAGCGAGACCATCTTCTTTCTCCTGACCTTATTACCTTACCTTTTTCAATAAGACTATTGAGTTCTCTTTGAATTGTCTTTTCACTACAGTCTCTTATAACATCAGTAATGTCCTTAATTGAAGACTCTCCAGCGGCTTCTAACACAGTCAAAATTCGTGTCGCTCGGTCGGGCATGCTAGCGCGAACGACTGCCGCGTCGCTACTCATATCATTTGCTGGAACAGTGACCCGTGGCGCCCTTGGAGATGTTGCAGGTGTCTGAGTCACGGCTGGTGCTGGTGCAGTAGCTGGAGTAGCCGAGCGTGGTAGCTTAGTTGATTGATTATCATTTAAATAATGATTATTCAGGGTTCTGAGTGTAGTGTCAATCTCGGTAACAACGATAAACAACGCGTCACTGCTAACCAGGCCGGTGGACGCTGTTAGACGGAGTGAGCTCTCTAAACTAACCAGCGCGTGACGTAGCAACTCAAGCTGCTCAGCCGCTTCATAGCGTTTGGTTTGCAGTGCCTGGAGAGCGATTTCATGAAGCGCAAACGCTTTCTGGGTGAGATTCTCCTCATGCACAATTGATGTCTTTGAGTGAGGTAAATAAGACAGTATATAAAAGACTACTGAAGCAACCTTTTCTGACTTTTTAAAAACATTGTTAAAAAAGTCTTTATCAGATGACAATTTTCTATTTGAAATTATTTTGTCTTTTTCACTGTCCGAAATCATATTGTCCTTTACATTATATAGTCTTTTAATGATTTGTCTTATTTTACTGTTCTTTTATGTCACGGACAACTTGGTCTTTTATAATTTTATGTTCTGACAATACGGCTGTATATAAGGCTGTCTGGGTAATCCATTGTAAATAGACGTGCTATCATTATGGGACTAGTCAGTAATTGTTGTTACGTTTGTAGGATGGCAAAGAAGAAGAAAAAGAAAGACCGCAAGCCATGGTTTGATGACCTCTCACCCCACGCAAAGCAAGCTATTGGAGCCGTGCTGGTGGCTGTATTGGGTGTGTTTTTTGCGTTTTCATTATTTGGTTTTGGTGGTCTGGTTGGTGGTTACACAACTCAAGGTTTAAAGTTTCTATTTGGCTCAGGTGCATACATGGCTCCATTTGTATGTGCCTTTTATATGTACGCACTTTTGAATCCACGCGAGGACGAATCGGTCAGCACCTCAAAAATAATTGGTATTGCACTGCTCTTCCTCAGTGCACTTGGGTTTCTTGAGCTCAGCGGCGAGAAACTTGGCGGATTAGTTGGTCTTTTGGTTGAGTATCCACTCACCTATCTGGTTGGCAATGGTCTGTCATACGTAATCCTTGGTGGCATCACACTCATCAGCCTCTTCTTGATCTTCAATTTTGGACTGCGCCTACCGAAGCGAGAAGAACCTGAAGAGGAGGAGTTTATTGAAGAAGACGAGGTATATGATGATGAAGAATACGAGGAGGAGGAAGGAGAAGAGGTAGAGGAGGACGAAGAAACAGAAGAACCAGCACCAAAGAAAAAACTAACTGACCGACTAGGTCTGACACCAAAGACTGATTTTGTGGTCTCGAGCTTTGAAGGGCCATACGACCCACCCCCTCTTTCACTCTTGGCAAAAGACAAAGGTCGCGCCAAAGGTGGCGATGTGAAAAGTAATTCGCTTATCATTAAGCGAACCCTTAAGAAATTCAACATTGACGTTGAGATGGATGAAGTCGAGATTGGACCAGTGGTTACCCGCTACGCCCTCAAGCCAGCCGAAGGGGTGCGTATTTCAAAGATTGTTGGCCTCCAGAAAGAACTTGAGCTTAACCTAGCTGCAGGATCAATTCGCATCGAAGCACCGATCCCGGGCAAGTCGCTGGTGGGGATTGAGGTGCCGAATCTTGAGAAACCTTCGATTGGGCTTGGTTCTCTCTTACGCTCACCTGAGTTTGTCGATTCACCAAAGCCCCTCCTCGTTGCGCTTGGAAAAGATATTACTGGTAAGCCAACCTTCCAAAACATTGCTCGGATGCCGCACGGCCTGATTGCTGGTACCACTGGTGCTGGTAAGTCGGTCATGATGAATAACCTGATTGTTTCCCTCCTGTACCGCAACTCACCTGAGCAGCTACGCTTTATTATGGTGGACCCAAAGCGAGTTGAACTTACCTTTTATGATGGCATCCCCCACCTTCTCACTCCAGTTATTACCGAAGCGAAGAAAACCATCTTGGCACTTAAATGGGCGATTAAAGAAATGGAGCGGCGGTATGATGTCTTGCAGGCTGAAAAAGTTCGCGATATTGATTCCTATCACAGCAACATCTACCGCAAAGCCAAAGAACAGTGGGAAAAAGATGGTTCACCAGAGGAGGAGCGGGACAGCCTCCCCGAGCCAATGCCGTACATCGTTATCTTGATCGATGAGCTCTCAGACCTCATGCAGGCTTACCCTCGAGAACTGGAGGCTTCAATTGTTCGTCTGGCGCAAATGAGTCGTGCGGTCGGGATGCATCTTATCTTGGCGACGCAACGTCCGGAAGTGAAAGTGATTACCGGTCTGATTAAGGCAAACGTACCATTCCGTATCGCGCTTAAGGTAAACTCACAAATCGACTCCCGCACCATCCTCGACAAAGTCGGTGCAGAGAAATTACTTGGTAAGGGTGACATGTTGTATCAGTCCTCGGATAATCCTGACACGGTTCGTGTGCAATCGGCCTACATTACTGAAGAAGAAACAAAGAAAGTGGTTGATTATCTCAAAAACCAAAGTGACGTACATGAGCTGGACGCCATTAGCTTCGACGAGAAAACCGAGGGTGGCGGAGACGCTTTCTTTAGTTCAATGACTGATGATGAAGAGGAGGACGATCTTTACGAAGACGCCAAAGCAGCTGTGGTTGAAGCCGGCAAAGCGTCTACCTCATACCTGCAACGAAAACTTCGCGTTGGCTACTCTCGAGCCGCTCGCTTGATGGATATTCTTGAAGAGCGTGGCGTCATCGGCCCTCAAGACGGCGCCAAGCCACGTGAAATCCTGATTGGCAGCGAAGATGTTGAGGAAGCTGACGAGGAAGTGTATGAGGAAACAGATGAAGATGAGTACGAGGAGGACCAGCAGCAAGAGCGATAATCATTATGCTCAGGCAACCCACCATCTCACTTCGTAGCCTACTTATATATGGTGGTATCGCCATCTTATGTACCATCATCGCGTTATACGCTTTATTTCAAGCTCGATTTATTATTGTTGGTCCAGTCATTACGCTCAGCTCAGAGCCAGCAGTAGAACAAAACACCAGGATAGTGCTTTTGAGTGGTAACGCGCGGAGTATCACCAACCTCACCCTCAACGGACGACAAATATTCACCGATGAACAGGGGAATTTTGAAGAGGCACTGATCTTAGAAAACGGCTATACTATAGCCACATTAGAAGCTGTCGACCGATATGGACGAAACACCCGAGTGGTCAGACCATTCGTGTACCAACCAAGCAGTCGACTCCCAGTAAACACACAATAATTATGGCAGCAGCAAAAAAGGCCGCGAAAAAGTCGGCCAAGAAAACCGAAGAAGCCGTCCCAGAAAACACTAAAGACGGAGTCGACATTAGCGAAACCTTGCGCAGTATCAAAACCAAGTTTGGTGACGAGTCGATCATGACCTTGGGCGAGAGCAAGAAGGTTGATATTGATGTGATCCCGACCGGCTCAATTGGCTTGGACGATGCGATGGGCATTGGTGGTTACCCACGGGGACGAATTTTGGAGATCTACGGACCAGAATCTTCTGGTAAGACGACCCTTTCCCTCCATGCTATCGCCGAAGCACAAAAAGCTGGTGGTATCTGTGCCTTTATCGACGCCGAGCACGCGATGGACCCAGAGTACGCTGCCAACCTTGGCGTAAAGCTCGATGAGCTCCTCATCTCGCAACCAGATCATGGTGAGCAGGCGCTCGAGATTGTTGAATCACTGGTTCGCTCCGGCAAGCTTGATGTGATTGTGGTCGACTCCGTGGCAGCGCTGACACCAAAAGATGAAATTGAAGGCGAGATGGGCGCACATCATGTTGGGAAGCAGGCTCGTCTCATGAGCCAGGCGCTGCGAAAGCTCACTTCAATTGTCAGCAAGAGCAAGACAGTGGTGATCTTCATCAACCAAATCCGCATGCAGATTGGAGTGATGTTTGGTAACCCAGAAACAACTCCCGGTGGTAAGGCGCTTAAGTTCTATACCTCGGTACGTTTAGACATTCGCCGGATTGCGCAAATCAAAAAGGGTGACGAAGTAGTTGGTGGTCGCCACCGGGTGAAGATTGTAAAAAACAAAGTTGCCTCCCCGTTCCGCACCACGGAATTTGATTTAATTTACGGCGAAGGAATTAGCCGTGAAGGAGAGCTCCTCGCCCTTGGTGAAAAGTACAAGATGGTTGCTAAATCTGGCGCCTCGTACTCATACACACCACCAGGGGGCGATGAATCAACGATAGTAAAACTCGGTCGAGGCTACGATGCAGCCAGAACAACCTTGAAAACCGATAAGAAACTCCAGAACGAAATCCTCAAACACATCCGAAAAGCCTTGAAAGACGAAGCGAAGGAGTAACTGAAAAACTAAAAGGCCGGCCCCGAAGGGGCCGGCCTTTT
>JBCCYW010000017.1:0-18048 GCA_039188945.1 Patescibacteria group bacterium | reverse complement strand
TTACCGTCGGACCAGATAAACTGGCACTTCGGGCACTCCCGACTCCCCTGACTTGACGGGCGGTGAGTACAAGGCTCGGGAACGTATTCACCGCGGCGTGCTGATCCGCGATTACTAGCGATTCCGACTTCATGTGGTCGAGTTGCAGACCACAATCCGAACTGGGGATAGTTTTATTAGGATTTGCTCCATCTTGCGATATTGCGACCCGTTGTGCGTACCATTGTAGCGTGTGTGCAGCCCGAGGCATCAAGGGACATGCTGACCTGGCGTCATCCTCACCTTCCTCTCCCGTGAGGGAGCAGTCTCGCCTGACACATATAACAGGCAACGAGGGTTGCGTTCGTTTCCCCACTTAAGGGAACAGCTCAAGCCACGAACTGACGACGGCCATGCATCACCTGCCATACACCCTCGAGGGCTTCTTCCCTTTCAGGAAGCGTGCAGTATGGTTTCTAGCCTTGGTAAGGTTCTTCGCTTAGCGACGAATTAAGCCTCATGATCCACCGCTTGTGCGAGCCCCCGTCTATTCCTTTGAGTTTTAAGCTTGCGCTCGTACTACCCAGGCGGTCTGCTTAACGGGTTACCTACGCCACTGAAAGGGTCGATTCTCCCAATAGCTAGCAGACAGCGTTTAGGGCGTGGACTACCGGGGTATCTAATCCCGTTCGCTACCCACGCTTTCGTGCCTCAGCGTCAAGAATGTGCCAGTAAGCTGCCTTCGCATTTGGTATTCCCCTCGATATCAACGGATTTCACCCCTACACCGAGAGTTCTGCTTACCTCTCACATCTTCTAGTTATACCGTTTCGAATGCGATCCTGAGGTTGAGCCCCAGGTTTTAACACCCGACTAATATAACCGCCTACGCACCCTTTACGCCCAGTGAATCCGGGTAACGCTTGAGGCTTCTGTATTACCGCTCCTGCTGGCACAGAATTGGGAGCCCCTTATTCATGAGGTAACGTCAATAAACTTCCTCCCTCATAAAAGGTGTTTACGCCCCTAAGGGCTTCATCCACCACGCGGCGTCGCTCCGTCAGACTTTCGTCCATTGCGGAAGATTCTCGACTGCGGCCTCCCGTAGGAGTATGGACCGTGTCTCAGTTCCATCGGTGGGGGTCAGGCTCTCACCTCCCCTATCCGTCGTAGCCTTGGTAAGCCGTTACCTTACCAACAAGCTGATAGAACGCGGGCCGTTCAAAAAGCGATAAATCTTTACCCCGAAGGGACTATCAAGTATTATTCCGACTTTCGCCGGGTTATCCCTGACTTTTCGGTACGTACCCACGTGTTCCTACCTCGTCTGCCATGCAACTAAATGCATTCGACTTGCATGCCTCATCCACGCCGCCAGCGTTCACCCTGAGCTAGGATCAAACTCTAATTAAAGACAAGTTCTATATTTGCATATAGATTTGCACAGTTACAAAAGTAACAGTGTGGTTCTTGCGACTTCTGACAGGACAAAGTCCGTGCGGAGCGTACTCGTTGCTCAACGCGTGTCAGAAGCCAATTCCCAAGGATAAGACAAAAGAAAATTCAATGAGATAAGGAGCGAAGCTCCTATATCGAATTGATGTCCCAATTTTTCAATTCCTCGAAAAATTGCTGGACTCAATTTCTTTTATCTTGGCTGACCTCATATAGTTTGGATACTTCTATATGAGATGATGCGTTCATCCCAGTATAAGGAAAACTGGAATGAATCGTCTATTCAAATTGCTGGACTACGTCCAGGCAATCCTCACTCGCTCGGTCATGCAGCAAAAAGTATGAACACTGCGTGTTCGCACTTTTTGCTGCGCGACGCTCACTCGTGAGCATTGTCAAAGTAACGCTGTTCCAACCGGAAATGTGGGAGGAACTTACCCAGTTCCCATAAACGCAGGAAATCCGAATCAGTGCTTCACACTGAACGGATGTTGCATCTAAACCATTCCCGAAAACAGTGGCGCTATTATACAGATTTAGTTTGAAAACACAACCCCTCTACCTCGGATTACTATAAAAAAGAACCGTCCCGGAAACCGGGACGGTCTGTTTTTGCGCGGCTCGCTCCGTTTGCTGCTTCAGCGATCTGAAACGAAACCAAAGCTGATATCGGCTTCGGCCACGATTGTTCCTGCAGCATGCTTCGCAGCTTTCGCGAGATCATCGCTCGGAGGTGTCGCTTGCTGGGCGAGTGTTGGCTTCGCGTCGGCTTCTTCAGCAGGAGCTACACCAGAGCCGCATTCATAGCCTTCGAGCTTGAGTGCAACGCGGTAACGACCGCTATCAGCAATGCACGCAACCTCAAGAGCAGCGACATTCAAGCCAGCGTTTCTGAAGTTGTTGAACCAAACATCATCAACACAGTTCTGGTCTTCATGGGTGCCGCCTGCAGAGACTCCGACTTGAATAAGCTGCAAGCCACCTGTCTTTGATCCAAGACAGAGTCGAGCTTGCGAATGAACGCTCAGTGACGGCGCCATGGCCGAAGCCACTGGATCGCGCTTTTGCGCTTGGTGGCTGATCACAAGCTGATCACCGGCAATGGTGATGTCACCTGTGTCTTGACTGACCGGACCAGTCTCCTGGGAAACCGGACCGGTCGTTTGCTGGGTGGTCGACTGATCGACAACACGTTGGGTAGTATTGCCGGTTTTGACGCCGACACGAACTTTCGTGTCGCCATCGACAAACTTGTTTCCGCCGGTCTTGATGACTGGGTCGAAGTCGATCGACGATTTGGCTTTACCGCCACCGGCAAGATTCACAGAATTCAACTCTTGCCGCTGCCTGGTCGCGACGTCTTGCCTGAACTTCAGGGTCAAGTCGTTTTCAACAGCAGCACCGGCTGCTGCCCCAGCTATCGCTGTATTGGGATCGTTGTTGCGACCGGTCGCCGATGCTTCGAACGCGCCAAGCGCAAAGATTGATGCCATAAGCAGCATCACAGTAGGTTTTTTCATAGAACAACCCCCTCCTTTGGGGCTTTACTGTGCCCACAAAGCAGCGGGCGTTTCAGGAACATTCACCCTCGCATATTGCATACCGCAAAGGATGGTCGATACGGCGCAAAAATAGCACGCAAATAAAGAGCCGTCAACACTTTTGCTTTCTCTACATATCATACGCTCCCAAGTATTAAAAAGCACCAAAAAACCCGCCTCGCGAGCGAGTCGGGTGGTTAGTTGCTGCCGAATGCAGTAACTAAGATAGGTACTGTTCTGAAGAAGGAAGGAACATTGAGAATGATTCTGTATGCTTGGCAACCGCGTGAGCAGTTCCGTATGGCGAGCAATCATTCTTGGCAACCGCGTGAGCAGTTCCGTCTTAGCTCCGTAACCTGGTTAAAACAACACTCTGTAGCAGCGCCGAAAGGTCGCTCTGTAGCAATGTCGTTATAACAGTGGTCAACAAACAAACGAATGATGTGACCAGGGCGGAAACCGCCCTGGTCGAGAGCTTAGGCTGCCGCAGACGTGACAACCTGAAGATCAGGTTGCTCGTTGGACAAACCGTGATTTTCGATATGGTCGCACAGCATTTTGTGGAAGTTCTTGGCGATGGTCGGCCGGAAGTTCCCTTCACCAACGATGGCGAAAAGTTTTTGTTTGTTTCCAGCCGTAACCGCCACCTTGAACGTTGCAACAGTCCCGCCAACTTCGACGGAGTACCTGAACACTGTGTCGACTTCTTGCTCGCGCATTTCAGCTGGTTGCAGCGTCCGTTCGTCACCAGACTCGATCTTGACGATCTTGTAGGTGTAACCGAGTCGATCTTCGAGGTCACGAACAGTCTCGTCCACTTCGTCGATCTCTCCGGCCAGAACGTCAACGTTTTTGTGCGCGGTGTCGAGCTCTTCGTGGATGTCTTGAATATCCCTGCGGACATCAGTGACATCTTTCCGAGACTTCCACCAGACGAAGACCACCAGAAGCACAATAGCAAGACCACTCAAAGCAAAACCGAGCAGAGGTGTTGCTTTCGCTGACTCCTCGACTTCGTCAACTCGCCCGATGAGCTCGTCAACTTTGCCCTGGAGAGCACCGTCAGCGTTAGTGGCTTCCTGCAAACCCGTCGCCAGAAGCTGTTCGAGCTCTGCAAGCTTGCCGCTCAACTCATCATCTCCAGCTGCCAGAGCAGCTTGTAGCTGAATCAAGGCCTGTTGCCAGGCTACCTCTGAAGCAGTTTGACTTTGAGCCAGAGCACTAACCGTAGCGTTCAGTTCGCTGATCTGGTTACGGGCTGACCCATCGATCACTTCACTAGACCGCTGTCCTTGCAGCCGCTTGATGGCAGCTGCCAGTTCAGCGACTTGCTTTTTGAGCTCTTCATCGGTCCGAACGACAGTCCGTGCCGGTGCCGCTGCAATTTCCGACTGCTGCGGTTGTGTGGTGCGAGCCGCACTAGCTTCTTCCGGAACAAAGTCCGACCGGTGAATACCTGGCAAAGCATAGGAGGTCTTCTCAAAGAATTCCCCTTGCGTCACCTGACCGTCAAGATCATGACCCTGCAGATTGTTAGTGATCAGGAAGTTCTTGATGAACCAATCCTGATCAACTGGCATGTCTTTGCCCATATTCGCATACGCCTGCTTTAGCTCGTTGAAGCGAGCAGCAGCAAACGCGCGGACATTGACCATTTTCTCGCCGTTCATCTTCCAGCCACCTGCATACTGCATGGTAGCCGTGACAAACGCTTCACGATCATCAGGCTGCTTGAAGGTTAACTCCTGAGCAACGGTGGTGTGCCCTGAAGCAAGCGCCACGCCCAGTGCAAGCATTAATGCGCGGCAGAGTTTTTTTGGTTGCCACATGGCACACCTCCATTAACTTTGAAGTGGGGTGGCGGGCGACTATCGTCCACCACCGATCTTGTTACTGATAGTAGCCCTTTCCAGAACCACCGCAGTTGCCAGTCGGGCAGCCGCTGCCGATGTCGATCTCACTTGAGAGGTTCGACAACGTCTGCGACAACGATTCAGATCCGGAGATGGCAATTGCACCACCACCCGACGAACCGTTATCATCATAGGCGCCGGCTGCGGCTTTGATGCCGATGCCAGCCACACCATTCATGCCGGCCGCCATGACATCACCAAGTTTGGCGATGATCAAGCGAGCAACATCAGGCGAGCGGCCAATTTCGGTCTTGAGGACCCCGAGAATCTTCCCAGTTGTCTCATCACGCATCACAAGACCGTCCTCACCGAGACTCACCACCATGTGATAGGTGATGACTTCGCCTTCAATACCCGGAGGATCCGAGACGAAGGTAAAGTGGCCGGTGTTCGTCAGGTGGTTCATGCGAGCGGTTATTTCAACCGCACCAGGAATCACCACCACATCACCCAGACGGAACTTGTCTTTTTCAAAGGTGTTGAAGCGTGCGCTTCTCACCTCTCCTTCTGCCAAGGTAGCCTGGTAGGTACCAGTCTCCATCTGCGCCTCAGCCTCCTCGTAGCTATACGGGAGTGCTTCAGGACGTTCACCCATCGGGTTTCCACCACAGGCAGCAACTACTCCCACCAAACACAGTAGGAAGATTCGTGTCATGAGTTTCATCTTTAACTCCCTTCATATCCGCCGGTGCAAGTCTGTCCTTGACCACCGTCGACAAATCGTTTGGTGGAAAAACCGCTGGTATAGCATTTCCCACAGTGAAAGCCTTCGGCCGATACTCCTTCGTAGACTACGTAGGAGTTACTCGGCTTACAGACCGATCGTTCCTCGACCCTTGGCGGGGTCACGACAGCGACGTATCGCCGTCCAAGGTTGTTGCATCCTTCGATCGGTTCGTTGAACCAATCGTAGGTCCGACCACCGACAGTGCATTGCACCACCGGTACGGTACGTCCAAGTTGCTGTTCTTGTTTGTACGCGATCCGAGCCTGTTGGCCAGGAGGATTCATCCCGAGCTCACTGTATCGTGTGCCCGGTGTTGAAATAGCCTCCTTGCAGTACTGATTGGACTGACCAGCTTGCACTGCCTGAATACCTTCAACAATCAGATCTTGCTCAGCCGCCGGGACATCCATCTTCCGCAATTGCAGTCGAATATGTTCCGGGGTTGGTTTGAACGCTTGAGCGTGCTGCACTGTCCAGTGCCGCCACTCAGGACGCTCAGATTGCTCTGCAAAGGCGCTCGATGCGCCCGCACTGATGAGCACGATGGCGCAGAGCAGCAAACTCCACGCAGAGTGTACGAGTCTCATTCGAGTCTCCTTTACCTTTGTTTCCTTCTTCAGTTTTCAAGGACCAAGAGCAACATGAATAGTCATGTGTCAAGCTCTTTTAAGCCAGTGAATTTATAGCATATATTTTACAAAAATGCAAGTATCTGGTGTGATTATAAAGAAAAACGGCGGATTCCGAAGAATCCGCCGGGGCATCTACCCTATTGTTTGATCGCTGAGGTCGATCAGTTGCCGTTGCTGCCCCAGGAGCCTCCGACCCGGCCGGCCTGGAGCTTGAGCGCCGCATCGCTTTTGATGTATGAGTCACCGATTGCGACTGAGCTGAACGGACCATCTTCACCTGCAGATGTGACCGTGCTGTACGACCCAGCAGAGCGCCAGTCAACAACCGAGCCAAGTACGGAGTTATCCGCACATTCCCCACCACAGGTCGAGCCGTTGATGACAATGTCCGTCATCCCTTCGCCGAGCTGGTAGGCACCGGTATCGACGTAGCCGCCTTCACCGAGAGCAAGAGCTGCTTGGTTGCCTTCAGTCCCGGCCCAGCCCTTGAGGCTGACCCAGTTGAGGTCACCGGTGTCGACGCTCGGATCGCCCGGGTCAGCATAGTCCTTGTACGGGTCTTCGTAAGCAGGCTCATCGTCGGTCGCGTATGCCGGTGCGCCGGACATCATTGCCACTGTCGCGAGGGCCATCATCAGTTTTTTCCAAAGATCGGTCATCATCGCATCCTTTCATGTTTGGCGATGTTTCTCGTGCTCGGGACTATCCCGAACATGGAACCGTCCCGATAGGACAGCTCCTGGGAGAGGACCGATTTTATATGTTCGGCCTTCCCCCGAATCTCTATCCTCTAAGGGACACCACTAATATACACATGTTTGACAAAATGTCAACACTTTTGTAGTGGAATATTTATAGGGTTTGTAAAGGGTGATGTGGGGCGGCGAGCGGGAGCGAGCCGCCCGGCAACATATTGAAAATAACCTTTTTTATAAAGCTATTTTAAGCATGCTACAATCAGTCCGTTAGCCACTATGACCAAAGCCGCCGCCATTCACCTTTTGACTGAGTTTGCCCCTGTCTTAATTTTCTTTGTGGCCGGGCAGCTACTTCCCTTTGAAACAGCAGCGATTTTGCTCGTCATTACCACTGCGTTAGCGATGGCGTTGAGTCTTTGGTATGAAGGTCGTCTGCCGTTTCTACCCCTGGTATCGGGCGTACTGATTATCATCTCAGGCCTCATTACCTATTTCTACCAAGCGCCAGATGCACTTATCTTAGGAGACACGCTTTATTATTTACTACTAGCACTGATCGTTGGTGCAGGTCTTAGTCATCGCTGGTACTTCTTAAAATGGCTCTTTCAGTCGACATTCGCCATGAAAGACGAGGGCTGGCGGATTCTCTCTTACCGTTGGCTACTGGTCTTTATTGTTGCTGCCATCGTCAACGAACTGGTACGCGTGTTTGCCACACCCGAAGTCTGGGTTGATTACCGCTTTGCCAAAGTAATTCTGATTGCTGGATTTGGGTTCTATCAATTCACCCTCTCCCGTCGTTATCGGCTCGAAGGAGAAAGTAACAAATGGGGACTTCGACTCAACAAGCTCTCTACTGAGCAATCAGCTCCAACTGACGTTCAAAATCCCTAATCGCTGCCTGTTCTTCTTCGGAGAGATCTTCAAAACCCTCAAGCGCTTCAATACTACCAGTCTCAAACTGACGGTTGAGTTCTTGCTCAATTAAGCCATCGTAGGTAGCGGGCTCATCGAGACTCATAATACTCATCACGGTTCCTAGGATAGCTCCACCAACGATGAATGGTACGAAAAGACCAACGATTGCGGCGATTTTGTAAGTCAGTACTAAGTTGCCAAAGTTGGCGCGATCATACACTGGTTTGTGAGCAACTCGATGCTCAAACATTTCTATGACAGCGGCGATAATAACCCAGCCCACGACTGTCTGAAGCAAAAAGCCAATGAACTCAGAGATCACCTCCCCTGGTACACCAAATACACTAAATAGTATGCTGGTGGCAAAACTCACGATAATGGAAAGTACGGTGACCAACACAATGATCACGAAAAACCGCCATACGATCTTCCAGAAGGCTCCGTACACCAATTGCGTACTGCGTAAGAGCGCATCAAGCCCAGTCCTCCCTTCTTTTACCAAGACCGGCAACGAAAACGCCATGTAGAAACTCAGAATAATACCGGGAATAATAAGTGCTAGCGAAGCAGTCATGACAATGAGCATGGTGAGAATACCAATCCAAGCAATACTGATGATATTGCGACTGGCCCAGCGAAGGCTATCCATATATGAGTACTGTTGATCACGATGTGCAATCAGATGCACAATCGCTCCATTGTTAAGAATGCCAACCACCATCATAAGCAAAAAAGTGATGGCAACAGCGGCAATCATTGGAATTGAGATACCACTCTCAAATGATTGCGCAAAGAACATCATCGTTACGATAAACGGAAACGCTCCCAACGCAGCAACTACCAATGAAATGCAGAGTGGCCCAAACTTTGCTCGAACCGTGTTGATCCCGTTATCAATCAGTTTCAACGTACCCGGCAACTGGCCGCCGGTAGCACTTGCCATTTCGGGCTGCAACTCTGGTGCCGGCTGATGATTATGTTGTTCTTCCATACGTACTTATTTATGCCACTAACTATTATCTTTATAGAATACCGTAGTTAGTAAGTCAAAAAAAGGTATCTACAGCCAGTTTTTGCACCCACGGAGCAAGGTGCTACACTACACAGCGATATGCCAAACAACGAAACGATTGTGATGTCTGTGGGTGGCTCGCTGATTGTTCCTGATCAGATTGACACCACTTTTCTCACTCACCTCAAAGATTTGATTATTGATGAAACGACCAACCATGGTCGTCGTTTTATTATTATTGCCGGGGGCGGTCGGACTGCCCGTCGGTACATTAACGCCGCCAAAGAAGTGTCTGAATTGACGAGTGATGATATGGATTGGTTGGGGATTCATTCCACGCAGCTAAACGGACACCTCTTGCGGACGGTGTTTCGAGATCATGCGTACCGCGTGATGGTAACTAACCCTGATGATGTGCTTGATGTACCAGCAGAAGAGAAATTGGTTATCGCTGCTGGCTATCGGCCGGGCGCTTCTACCGACCTGCGAGCGATTCAAATTGCCAGCAGAGTACAGGCGAGTAAGGTGATCAATCTCTCAGATACCGACTACGTCTATACTGATAATCCAAAAACAAATCCCGAAGCCGAAAAAATTGAAACCATTACCTGGCCAGAATTCCGTAAACTCATTCCTGCCGAATGGGAACCAGGCCTCTCTTCCCCGTTTGATCCGGTTGCTGCTAAAGAGGCCGAAGCAAACGGCATGGAGGTTGCCAACATCAACGGCGCAAAACTGGGCGAGTTACAGAAGTATCTTAACAATGAACCGTTCGTCGGTACTCGCATTCACTCGTAAGCACTGACAGAAAATCACAGCTGATACGTAGTGAACAGTACAGTCATAACCATTACTATGAAAAAAATTCTTATTGTGATCGGAGGGCTAGCAGTGCTTGCTTTCCTATGGTGGACCGTATCCCCACTGTTTATTATCAAGGAAGTGAATGACGAGCTCTCTCCAGAGCTCCAGGCTCTGCTTGATCAGCAGGCGGCAGAAATTGAAGAGCTGCCAACCCCTACCCCAGCTGCACAGGAAGCCCTTAATCGCCCAGCGAACATAGTTCCTGGACCACCAGCTGAAGACGGTAGTGAAGCGGTTGAGGTAGTGCGTGAGTCGCAAACCGCGCCGAAAGTCGTCGAAGCAGTAGACTCTGAAGCGGAAGCAGAAGCACCGACACCCGCTGTTCAAGGTGGTGTCTCAGGACCATTCTCAATTATTGATACCCCTACCCACCCAGCTGAAGGGTCGGTGCGGGTACTGGAGGCTGGTGGACAAAGTATCGTGCGCTTCGAAGATTATGATGGCACGAACGGCCCAGACCTCTTTGTGTATCTCGCCAAAGACCTCGATGCCGACGAGTTTGTGAACCTCGGTCGAGCGAAGGGTAATATGGGTAATATTAATTACGAAGTCCCAGATGATGTTGATGTCAGCGAGTACAAGTATGTGATGACGTGGTGTCGGGCATTCGGTGTCCTCTTTGATTACGCAGAAATTAATTAAATTAACGAGCGTAGCGACTATAATTTTATTACGTCTGGATTTTGACCTTTCCTAGTCAAAATCCCTAGACGCAATTGAGCAAATGAGCGTAGCGATTATTGCGAAATTATGTCCCAATTTGCTTATTCCTAAAGCAAATTGCTGGACGAATTAAATCCTTTAAACACAAAAGCCCGGCGCCTTTGGCGCCGGGCTTTTGTTTTATCTACCCCTCTATTTCTTGCAACACTCGCTCCACCTCCTGATGCAGTTCCTCAATCGTGCCGTTATTCATAATCACATAATCAGCCATATTGATGACAGCTCGGATATTGTGATGACCACCACCCTCTTCCTCTCGTTGAATTTGTTCTCTAAAGTGATCGAATGTAACCTTGTCTTTTTCACTTCCTCGAGCAACCACTCGGTGGTAACGAGTATCAATATCCGCATCAACAGCAATAATTTGACCTCCCTTCTCTTTTACAAAATCAGCCTCTCCTAGGTCATGCAAAGCTTCAATTACGGCATGTTCGGGATCTTCAGACTCATATTGTTGCCATAATAATTTAGCAAGACCCTGTGGATCTTCTCCGCGAATTTCACCAGCTAATCTACTGTAAGCATCTCGATTGACCTCATCCCCTCTCTCTTCGAGAATTTTTCGCAACATTGCTGAACCTGAATAATGCACAAACCCCCGCTCTTTTAAATAAGCGACAATGCTCCCCTTGCCAGCGCCGAGGGTTCCTGTAATACCGATGATCATAGTGAGTTAGTTAGCTTCTTTCACTTGATTGCGACTAGCGTACCAGACAATCAATGGGTTCGCGAGGAAGATTGAAGAGTAGGTACCAGCCAACACTCCAGCAATCAAAATAAGAGAGAAGGTTTGTGTCACACTACCGCCAAGGAAGTAGAGCGCGCTCAGTGCGAGCAAGGTCGTAACCGAAGTATTGATAGAACGAGTGATCGTTTGTTCAACCGATTCACCGACAATAGCATCGAAGTCTTTGGTGAAGGTATACTCAATTTCTTCAATCGGCTGGTTAAATTCGTCTTTCTTCTTGATCTTCTTCTCTTGTCGATACTTTACGAGGTTCTCCCGGACTCGGTCGAATACCACAATCGTGTCATTTACTGAGTACCCAAGTACCGCCAACAGCGCCATCACAAAGAGAACATCAACTTCGGCACCAGCTACAACACCAAGCACTGCCATCAACGCTGCCGGAACAAGCACATCGTGCGCTAGGGCGAAAATAGTAATCCCACCATACGCCCAGGAAGACACCGGCCTGCCAACGCCAGCAAACGCAAACGCTACGTAGAGAATAATTACTGCCACTACGCCACCAATTGCCCACACCGCCTTATCACGCAACTCTTCACCAATTACCGGGCCAATTGAGGTAAAGCGCTCGACTGACGCGCCAGTTTCTGAAACCAATAACAACTCCTCGACAGCAATTCGCTCTGCTTCAGTGAGATCGCGAGTACGCAAAACAAAACCATCCTTACCATCTTCGGTCACTGTCTCACGGAGTGAAAATCCGCCCAGGTCTTGCTCTGCGATACTTGTCTCCAGAGCCGCCTTCTCTGGCAGCGCGTCGTACGAGACTTCAGTTAGTGAACCACCAGTAAAGTCGATCCCAAGTCGTAAGCCAAACGTTACAATCAGACCCAGCGAAATTGCCATGACAATCAGGCCAATCGCAAGGAATATTTTTCTGTGTGTGATAGCGAACATGAAATGAAATAATGAACGTAGTGATTATATTGAATTTTCGCCCTGATTGTTTCCTTTACTAGAAACAATCACTGGGCGCATTACCTCCCCTTTTCGAAGGAACAGAAACCCAGAATTATATAACTTGGCGAGCATCGTCCCTTGAGACAACCGTCGCTCCGGCAGAGCTAACAACAACGTACGAGTCACGGCTAGCGCTGAGATCATCGACACAATGACACCAATACCGAACACGAGCGCAAAACCCTTCACGATCGAAGTACCAAACCAGAACAAAATAATAGCTGAGAGAAGACTAGTAATGTTACCATCGCGAATCGCACTCCAAGCTCGCTTGAAGCCTTCTCGGGCGGCTTCACGACTCACCTTCCCTGAGCGGTACTCTTCCTTCATACGTTCAAACACAAGTACGTTGGCATCAACCGCCATACCAATGGAGAGAATGAAACCAGCGAGCCCAGCGGCAGTAAGTGTCACTGGAATCAACATAAACAGTCCCATCATGGCAGCCAGGTAAATAAGAAGTGCAACCGAAGCCACCAAACCTGGTACGCGATACCAGAGCAACATAAACACGACAACGAGCGAGAAGCCGATCATACCAGCGCTAATACCCTTCTCGAGCACTTCAGACCCAAGCGAAGCGCCAACCGTCTGCGTACTCTGTAGTTCAATTGGCACTGGTAGAGCACCGAAATTGAGGTTTTGCGCTAGCTCGCGAGCTTCGTCTGGGTTGAAACCTCCTGAGATGATGGCACGTCCACCCAGAATTGCTTCGTTGATGCGCGGTGCGGAAATGAGTTCTCCGTCCAAGAAGATTGCCAACTGCTCACCTACATTGGCTCGAGTGATATCAGCAAAGAGATCGCCACCTTCGCTACTAAATTGCACCGAGACAATTGGTTCATTAGAAAGTCCCCCTGAGTTAGTGCCCGCGAATTCGAGTGAGGCGCTTTCAAGATAACGGCCAGAGAGGCCAGTATCGATGTATGGATCGTCTTCAAGTGATACAGCCTGACCGTTGACCTCAACGTTACTAATACCGGCACCTGAAGTTGAGGCTGAAGCAGTAAGATTGGAAAGCGATTCTTGAGCTGCCAAAAGCTCTTGATCAACTAAACGAAATTCCAGCAGCGGTGTTTTACCAATTTCTTCAATTGCTTCAGTAACATCCTGGACACCTGGCAATTCAACTACTAATCGCTGACGTGGTTCATCAGATACAAAACTGCTCTGCTCAACCTGTACAATCGGTTCAGAGACACCAAACACATTAACGCGCCGTTCAATGACATCACGCAGGACACCCATGAGTTCCGGTACTTCAAGTGGATCTACCCCCGATACATCAGCTTCATATACCAAATGACTTCCCCCAGCTAGGTCGAGCCCGAGCTTAAACGGAAAACGAGCTTCAGGGTTGGTAGCGTTGGAATAGACAAAATACGCAATCAATAGGCCAGACACAACCACAATTGCAGCATGAAACCACCGTAAAATACTGTCTGTACTGTCTTTTTGAGACTTCTCTTCAGCCATATAATGCGCCTAGTTATAGCACGATTTGGGTCGTATTTCTATTGGCGTGACGCCAATTGAACGAGATTTCTAAGCAGTACGACGACCGCCACAGGGCCAATTCCACCCGGGACTGGCGTGAAGAGCGAAGCAACATCAGCAACAGCCGGGTCGGCGTCACCAGCCAAAGAACCAGCTGATTCAGATGTGCCAGCATCGAACACAACGACTCCTTCTTTAAGATCTTTCGGTTTGATGAGCGCAGGTGTACCTGCCCCTAAAATAACGATATCTGCCTCCTTAATCGCTGCTGGGTTTGGGTGATGCTTGGTCACCATAGAAACTGCTGCTCCTTGCTGCCTAGCCCATACCGCTGAGGGTGAACCGACGAGTCGACCGTTGCCAACCACCGTCACTTGCTTGTCTTTAAAATCAATACTATGTACCCGAGCAATTTCTTTAATTGCTCCCACGACCGGCGGCAACACCGCCTCATCCGTGCCGTCATACATAAGTGCATCAACGTCGTGTGACGGTGGGATAGCGGAGAGAATAGTATCAACTGAGATTCGCGCTGGAAACGGTAACTGCACCATCACGCCGTGACTACTCATCACTGCTTCTTGCACCGCGTGCAACATATCAAATTGACCCTGCTCAACACCAAAAGCAACCAGCTCCAAACCAATCCCAACCTCGGCAGCAGCTCGCTGCTTAATAGCAATAAACTTCTTCGTTTCAAAATTTGGTTCGCAGGCAAAGGTCTTTAGCCGCAGTGGAGAAGACCCTGCTAGCTGCTCTTTCAGCTGTTGCAATAACTGCTTGGCAATGTGCGCACCATCGACAATCATAAAAATATTGCGCGCCAGTATACCAGAAAACCGCCCTGATGGGCGGCTTCACAACATTATGCCATTTTTGCTTTTCTCAACTCGGACGGAACGTACTGTTCGTACCGACCATCGGTATATTGAAACGCATCCTTACTACTGTACTGACATGAGTAGACCTCGGATAATTTGTGACCACTCATGAGAACTGGATAGGAATAAAAACGCCAGCTTCCAGCGCATGTTGGCACCTTACCGCGTGTACCGTGCCAAAAGCAAAAGAAGGCTAGGCGAGCCATCCATGGTTGGATTGGGATAATCCGCTTTTCGACTGCTGTTGCCATATCGGGCGCAAACACGGGCTCACCTTCAGGGGTGAGGTTAAACACTTCGTAGTCCCACGGATGATCAGCAAACGCGAAGTGCTGCACAGCATCAGCCACATCATCTTCATGAATAAATTGACGCACCCAACCTCTCGTGGCTGGCACAAATGACGTCAGTGTCGTGACCATCCGATCGGTAAAACTCTTCGAAAGGTTTCCCTGAAGCGCCGACTGCAAACCAAACCGGATACGCATATAGCGACCGCGTGGACCAGTAATAGCAGCTGGTCGAACGATGGTTACTTGCGGCAGGGTCTTCCCTTCTTTTTTCAATTGGTCGTAGGTGGCTTTGAGATTTTCTTCAGTTACTTTCTTTTCTTTAGCGTAGATGTAATCGTCATCGCGAAAACCTTCTGCTTCTTTGAAGAAGTACTCAAAGCGATTATCGCTACGTGCCGAATAGGAAGAGGCGGTTGAGAAATAAACTAGTTTCTTGATTGACGGTTGAGCAAACGCAAAATCGAATACGTTTTGTGAGCCCTCAACGTTCCAGCGCCACTGCTCTTTTGCGTCACCGTACATGGCACGAATCTGCCACGCAGTCGCAATCACCACATCGGGCTCATGTTTAGCAACTTGTTCCTGCCACCCATCGTCAGCCATATTGTGCTGTATGTAGACAACTTTATCGAGCGCTTTTGAGAAATCCGATTGTGGTTCTTTATCGAGAGCGATGATCTGGCGGACATCGTCGCGCTGATTAAGCTGATCGCAGAGCATTTCGCCTACGTAGCCAGCTCCTCCGGTGAGAAATACTGTATGTGACATGGTCGTTAGTATAGCAAATAGAACCTACCCACGAGCTAGAATGTTTCGCTAGCGAGGCAGAATGATGTTCACCCCAAACCGAGACAGCAGGGTTTTAACCGTCCGCAACGCGATCTCCATATCGAGCATCAGTGAGCGATGTTTGACGTAGAAAAGGTCGTACGCGAGACGTGTCTTCGATTCTTCAAGCGACTGTGGACTGATGTTCGTGCCCATATAATACTGATGTGTTTGCGCCCAACCAGTCACGCCCGGCTTCACAAAATTACGAATGTTGTAGTACGGAATCTCTTCAGCCAGTCGATGGCCAAGCCCCTCAATATCATTTCGTGGTCCAATTAATGACATTTCTCCTTTTAAAATATTCCAAACTTGAGGAATTTCATCAATACTAGTTTTTCGTAACACAGCACCAACGTTGGTAATCACATTGTCGAGCTTAGCATCTTCGTTTGTCCAGGTAGCGCTGGCTGAGAAATTTTTGGTCATCGTACGCAACTTGTAGACCCGAACCGGTTTATTAAACTGTCCAATCCGATCTTGGTGAATAAACAAATCACCCTTCCCTTCAATCCGCATCGCTAAATAAATAAAAGGTAGCAATACGAGAAACACAGCTCCGATAAGCAAACTGCCAACAATATCAATCAGTCGTTTACCAAAGTCATAGACTAGACTTTTTGATTGTGAGACGTGCGCTAAGAACCAATCATAACGCAGCGCAGATAGGGGTACACGATCAAACGTATCTTCATAGACTTTATAAAAATCAAGGAAGGTAAATTCAAAACGTAAAAATGTAAGGTCAAATACTGCTGGCAGCACCGCTTCAATATGCTTCCCTTGTGGGTTCGCCACAATAATCTTAATGTCTTCTTTATCAATCAGGCCAAGGAGCTTGGTCTCAAAATCAGGTGTCGAGCGAGCGATTTCCTCATCAATTAATCGAACGAAGTAGTAATTATAACGATCGTTATTATTAATCTCATCCACTAGCTCGATCGCCTCTTTCCCGTCAGCGATCAAAATTGCTTTATGTTTTTGTTTTGGTGAGAAGTAATTAAATAATATCAGCCGCCACCAGGTGATGAGACCGACCGAAATGACCAAATACAAAACCAAATTAGTCTTCGGTGCGATACTGAACGGGATAATCAAAAACAATAACGCCGCAATCAGAATATTTACAAACTGGGTATTCAGGATGCGACTAAACAATAGTGATTTTAAAAATACTGTGTGTTTATCATAGAGACCAGCAATGTAGAAAATAAACAACCAGACTGCGACCAAAAGACCGAAGGGACCGATATGAGACAAAAGAATAGCTGAGCCAGGCAGCTCAAAATAACGCACCAGAAGCGTCAGCCATAAAGCGATCCCAAAAAAGAAGATGTCCCCCAACACCAAGATAACCAATTCGCGTGTTCGTTCACCCATATCTAGCCATTAAATGGTAGGATTATCCTACTGAAATACCCTTAAATAGCAAGTAAAACCAATAACTTTGGATGCAGTTACGCAGTAACAAACACCATGGGAAACCGTCAGAAAACTAAAATTCTATTCTTTATTACCAAATCGAACTGTTGGGGCAAAACACTCTGGGAGAGCGTTTTGCGAGTTCGCCCCAGTTCCTCAAACCCTGTAACACGAGCTCTATGAACAACGAAAGGCGAACTAAAATAATATTCTTTATTACCAAATCGAACTGGGGCGGCGCCCAGCGCTACGTCTTCGATATAGCCACAAATCTTCCACCTGAGTTTGAACCAGTTGTCATGCTTGGTGGTGACGGCGAACTGAAGCATAAACTACAGAGAGACTGGTAGCATCTATGTTTTTGTCAGTAATCTGGGAGCAAACAGTGTTTTAGAAGGGGTGATTGGTAATAATATGACAGTTACCTTAGTAAATGGATTAAATATATTCCCAGATTACTGACAAAAACATAGATGCTACCAGTCTCTGCATTAAAATTATAATCCAACTGTCCACAATCTATCTGAGGCGGTGTTGGTGGATTAGGATTACCAATAGCAGCCGTTACTTCTCCAAATCCAGCTTCTCCCCAAGTCACGGTTACTTGTTCGCCATTTACGCTAAAATCATCACTTCCTTCAATCGTCCAGTTGACATCCGCACCACCAGCATTCGGTACATTATAGGTTATCGTCGTATTAGAACATACTTTTTGACAGCCAGCACCCAAGGAATCAGGGTTTTCGCAAACCATACCAGCCACAACTTCAATAACTGGAGGATTTCCTCCTCCACCGACCGTAAAACAAGCATTGGCATCACAACCAGTTTGAGGATCAAAAGAAAATACACAATACGTACCTGAAGCACCTACAAGAATCTCTGGCTCACCAAATCCGTCTAAAATGAGACCATTATTTGTGGTCCATTCATAAAATCCTCCTGGGTTTGGAG
>JBCCYW010000016.1:0-18356 GCA_039188945.1 Patescibacteria group bacterium | reverse complement strand
TTACGAAGTCGGATTGCCGAGCGAGAGCGAGAGCTACTTGATCGTAATCCTGAAACTGATCGGGCTGACATTGAGACAGTTGGTCGACAAGAACTCAAAGAGTATGCGAGCTTCACACCAAAGATGGTGCTTGAAGAAGAACATCGCCTGCATGATGCTGAGGTGACCGCTACGGCAGAAACGACTGCTCATTCGTCTGAGCCGGTTGAAGAGGTGGTTTCTCTCGCATTTGAAAAGGGAGTGCGTAATGCATTGAGTGTCTTAGAGAAAATTGACAACGCATACGTCACTGATGAAGTACATCGGCGCTTAGTTGAAGAAATTCACCAAGGCAAAGTGATCCAAGGGCTCAAAGAAGGCGTACCGCCATGGCAGGTGCTTCATATGCAACTATTTGAAGTGACGTTGCCGGAATTATCTCCTAACGACCGTCAATATCAGCTCTCAGAATTGGCCAGCATGATGGAGCAGTTCTTTTTGGGAATGCAGACAGTGGGAGCAATTGATGGCAATAATCATTATGTGTTTGAAATAGCGGTAGCAGAGAAGAGTGAGGATATTGTGTTTTATACCGCTATCCCAGAGCGTTATGTTGATCTCTTCGAGAAACAACTGCATGCGCTATTTCCCAACGCAACGTTGATTGAACAATCCAAAGACTACAACGTATTTGTTGATAAAGGCACTACCGTAGTCAGTGAAGTTGGGCTTAAGAAACACCCCATCTACTCACTGCGTAGTCATGATTCCTTTACCGCCGATCCACTCAATGTCATTCTCAACGCTTTTTCTAAAATTGAGCGTGAGGGTGGTGGGGCGGCGATTCAGTTTGTGGTGCAGAAACCACAACACAATCACCGAAAGACTTACGACGACATCATTCATCGGGTCGAAAAAGGAATGAAACCCAAAGAGGCAATCAGCCGCAGTACGACCTCGGGAGAACTGCTGGCTACGGTAGGTGAGCTGTTTAGTGCTGCGCCAAAGAAAGACGAACTGGGAGAGTTGCCGCAACAGCAGATCGATACCACCGCAATAGAAGTTTTCAAACGCAAATTACAAACCCAGATTCTAGAAACAAATATTAGGATTGTTGCTTCAGCTGCAGATGGCCATCGGGCTGAACAGATTGTTTCGGAAATTGAATCAGCCTTACAACAATTTGAAGCAGTCGATGGAAACCTCTTGACCTTCAAGCGACAGACCGGCACTCGACTAAAACGAAGCGTGAAAGCGTTTTCGTTCCGCGAATTCGATCGCTCCCGAATGCTCCCGTTGGCACTACACGAGCTGTCGACGATGATCCACTTCTTAGGAAATGGAGTACACTCCTCACCACAATTTAGACAGGCACAGTCTCGCACCGCTCCAGCGCCAACCGAGATGCCTACTGCCGGCACTATGCTCGGGGTAAATGCCCATCGCAATGACAATCGTGACATTTATATTTCTGAAGCAGATCGTATGCGGCACTTTTATGTGATTGGGCAGACGGGTACTGGCAAATCAGTTTTTCTGAAGAATCTCATCATGCAAGACATTCAAGCCGGACATGGTGTATGTATGATCGATCCGCACGGCACTGATATAGAGGATGTGCTGGGGGCAATCCCAGAGGGGCGTGAGCAAGATGTTATCTATTTTGATCCTTCAGAGCAAAGTCGAGTGATTGGGCTTAATATGCTCGAGTACGACTACGCTAAACCTGAGCAGAAAACGTTTGTGGTCAATGAGCTGTTTTCAATTTTTCAAAAACTCTATGGTGCCAATCCTGAATCGATGGGGCCGATGTTTGAGCAATACTTCCGCAACGCCACCCTGCTCGTGATGGACGATCCTGAGAGCGGGAATACTCTCATGGATATTAGTCGAGTGATGGCGGACGCTCGCTTTAGACGACAAAAACTTGAGAAAGCGACCAATCCTGTGGTGACACAGTTCTGGCGAGAGATTGCCACTCGAGCGGGAGGGGAAGCGGCGCTTGAGAATATCGTGCCATATATCGTGTCTAAGTTCGATGTCTTTACCGCCAATGATTACATGCGACCGATTATCGGTCAGCAAACATCGACCTTTAACTTCCGCCAGATTATGGATGAGAAGAAGATTCTCTTAGTGAATCTTTCTAAAGGTCGGCTGGGTGAAATTAATGCCAACCTCATCGGCATGATTGTCGTGGGTAAGCTTTTGATGGCAGCCTTGTCACGGGTTGACGATACGAGTCAGTCACTGCCGCCATTTTTCTTACATATTGATGAGTTCCAAAATGTCTCGACCAACGCCATCGCGTCGATTCTCTCGGAAGCTCGTAAATATAAATTGAGTCTGACGATGGCACATCAATTTATTGCGCAACTAGATCCAGCCATAAAGGATGCAGTGTTTGGTAACGTTGGTTCAATGGCAGCGTTTAGGATTGGTACCGAAGACGCAATGGCACTAGAGTCACAATATCAGCCGGTATTCGCACAAGCTGATCTCATGAATATTCCAAACTACAACGCGTACCTTCGGGTGTTGGCCAATGGCACCCCAGCCAAACCGTTTAGCGTGGCCACCAACCCGCCGTTTGCTAGCAATCCAGAGCGGGCAGAAACACTAAAGCAGTTGAGCTTACATATGCATGGTCGTCCCCTTCATGAGGTAGAAGCCGAGATTCAGGCTCGCTATCAAAAACCAACCCCTCCACAGCCGCCAGCTGTGTCACTGTAGTAATACACAACCGCGGGCGACTTTTGCACACGCGCCTTTAGCAAGCAGTGCTATCATATGAGGAATATGACCGGGAATAGTTCTTCACCCGGCGGAGGATACGACCTAAATACCCAAGCGGGTGTGATGGCTGTGTTGTCCGCTGTGCGCAATAGCTCTTTGGGTCCGGAGGAAAAAAATGAACTCCGAGATCTCGTTTTTATGTATGCCAACGGGGGTGGTGATCAAGAAATCAAGACACAATTAGAAGCAAAACTATCATCGCTATCGCTTGCTCCTGCTTCGACTAGTGCTGCTCCAGCTGAGCCGGCTCCAGTACAGGCTGGTCTCGGTCAAGCTCGACCAGCTCCTGGATTTACATCTGCTGGCTCTATACCTACGCCGCCACCTCCACCAGCAGCTCCTGCTGCACAACCACCAACTCCCGAACCTGCTACTCCACCTCCACCTACCCCTGAACCACCAGCTCCAGTAGCGTCTCCCACACCTACCCCTGAACCACCTCAGGCGCCACCAGAACCAGTCGCTGCTGCTCCGACTCCTGCGCCCGCACCACCTGCAAATTCAAATCTTGATCGGATTCGAGAGATCAAAGCAGCCGTTAATCAACGGGTTGGTAATCCAGTGAATTTGGTTGATATTAATAATGAGGTTGGACGCGAGTATATGAACGCATTACTCGAGGCAATGAAAAAAATAAACGGCGGAGGTGCCGGAGAGGTTGACGCAGCGATGAGTCGTCTCGAGTCGGCCTTTTCTGCTGTTAATACGGCAATTGATCAAGCTCCGCCCGCTAGTACCAAACCAATACCAAAAGAACAGGCAGAAGCAGTAAAAGAACCTGAACAGTTGCCACAATCGTTCCAGTCAACTACACCTCCACCACCTGCTGCCGAACCTATTTCGCCACCTCCGTCACCTTCACCGACAGTCCAATCACCTGTTCAACCAGCGGCAAGTAAACCACCTGAGCCAGTCCAGCCGGGTAGCGGCTTCACGCAACCTGGAGCATTGAAATCGTTAGCTGATGAAGTTCGTTTAGAACGAAACGACAGTCCTGAGGTGACACCTCAATCTCAGTCTCAACCCTCACCGACAGTTCAGCCGCCTGTTCCACCGCCTCCTCCGGCACCCACAAATACTACACCGCCACCACCTCCTCCAGCGGCCGTTCCCACTGCAACATCACAACCAGAATCCGCAGCTGCAGCAACACCAGCCCCCAAGATTCCCGTCCAGCCAGCTGAATCCACTCCTGAGAAGAAAGTAGCTATCAATGATCCGCTGATGACACCAGAAATAGCCAGCGGGCTTGATCAACTACTTTCAGAGTGGAGTCTCTTTAAGAGTAGTGGTTTGTTTGGAACTGGCCCCCATGGCAGGGAACATCCACTATTTCTCAAACTCGCAAACGAAACGGTAACCAATATTTTAGCCGGTCGTTACGATGGTGCGAAGCCAGAGATTAAACAAAGTGTCACTGATTATATGAACGGATGGCGCTACGAGCAGGGGATTGTTTACGAACCTGGCGAAACGTTCGAACACTATCTAAGAAGGGTAATCAGGCACATTATTGATAGCAAAGCTTCCTAAGCTTTGGCATACTACAGTAATGCAACACCACCACGCTGTTCTGTATTGTGGCGAAAGCCTGACGAATGTTATTGAGAAACAGGCTATTGTACTCACGTCAGTTGATACACATGTTACTGAAGTTGACCGCTTGGATATCGCTACGGTCCGCACTATTATCCAGCAAGCTCATGTCAGACCGCTCCAGGATACTGTTCAAATACTACTCATTAGTGCTCAGACAATTGCGCCAGAAGCTCAGCAGGCGTTGTTGAAAGTGCTTGAAGAACCACCGGTGACAACAAATTTCGTGCTGCTACTACCGACGACAAAAGGCTTGTTACCAACAGTGCTTTCTAGGCTGGCTGTCGTTGAGACTCGGAAGTCGCACGCCAGTGAATCTTTCTTGGTGTTCACAAAGTTATCTGTTGGGGAACGACTTGCTGAAATAGCGACTCGGGTAAAAGCGAAGGATCAAGAGTGGATTGAGGCTGTGTACGAAGGATTTCTCAGTACAGCTGATTCATCACAAACCCAGACAGCACTGTTTGTTGATTTGCAAAAAGATTTCCGTGGTGCTTCTAAAAAAATGCTGTTGGAAGAAATTGCACTTAGTCTGTAAGCAGCATCTAAAAGTGCTACAATGGTGTCAATAATATTTTGATTGTATGGATGATAATGAACGTAAACGTTTCCAAGAAGCTAAAGACTGGCTCCAGAAAGAGTACACCGGAATCCGTACGGGTCAGGCTGCACCAGCACTGCTTGATGCTATTAAGGTTGAGCATTACGGCGCCCACATGCCAGTTAATCAAGTAGCCTCGGTCGGAATTGAGGATGCTCGAACATTGCGAGTATCGCCGTGGGATGTCGAAGCTATTCCAGCCATCGAGCGAGCTATTCAAGAAGCCAATCTCGGCCTTTCAGTAGCAACTGATTCCTCAGGCCTGCGAGTTATTTTCCCAGAACTCACTAGTGAGCGAAGAGAGCAGTTACTTAAGTTGGCTAAAAGTAAACTTGAAGATGCGCGCGTGTCGGTGCGAGGTGTGCGCGATGAAATCATGAAGCGGCTTGATGCAGACGAAAAGGCTGGTGACATTAGTGAAGACGAGAAGTTCGCTCAAAAAGAAGGGGTGCAGAAACAGGTAGACACAACAAACAAAGAACTCGAGTCGCTGTTTGCTACTAAAGAAACCGAGATAGCTGAGTAACACCATGACTATTCTGATTTTTTTCGTAGTTCTATTCGTACTTATTTTAGTGCACGAGTTTGGACATTTTGTGACCGCAAAATGGACCGGCATGCGAGTGGACGAATTTGGAATTGGTTTTCCGCCCAAAGTGTTTGGAAAACAGTTTGGTGAAACTGAATACACTTTCAACGCCTTGCCAATTGGTGGGTTTGTTCGTATTTATGGAGAGGACCCAACGCTCGTTACAGATGATCCAGACAGAGACCGCTCATTCGCTGCAAAAAACAAACTCTCACAAGCCATTGTGCTGTTGGCAGGGGTAACAATGAATGTGTTGTTTGCGTGGCTGCTGTTTGTGGCTATCTTTATGACTGGTGTACCGACTGTGGTTGAGGAGTCAGTGGCTGGTCCAGATGCTCGGTTGGTGGTCACGAGCGTACTTGAAGGTAGTCCGGCTGAGGGAGTGCTAACGCCTGGAACAGAGATTATTCGAGCTGGCACGCTTCAAAGTGAAGGACGCCTCTTACCAAGTGTGTTTAGTGAGCAGGTTCAGGCCACTCGTGGCGAGGTACTCGCTTTGGAAATTGTTTCTGGAAACGATACAAGCTCTGTGACACTTGTGCCTGAGCAAAATATTGTTACTGATGACCCTGATCGCTATGCCGTCGGGATCGCTCTTGCGATGGTAGACATCACCCAGCAGTCGTTCGTAGAAGCTATCGTTGAGGCAACAACATTCACTATCACGTCGTTGCGCGATATCACCGTTGGTATATTCACTTTGATCACCGGTTCCTTTACGGGCACAGCAGACTTTTCTCAAATTGCCGGACCAGTTGGTATTGTTGGTCTCGTTGGTGATGCGGCTGAATTTGGATTTACAGCATTATTAATGTTTACGGCTGTTATTTCGTTGAATCTGGCGGTAATCAACTTGCTACCGTTTCCAGCCCTTGATGGAGGTCGGTTGGTGTTTGTGGCCATTGAAACAGTGACACGCAAACCGATTAACCCAATCTGGGCTTCTCGCTTAAATACCATTGGATTTCTTTTGCTCATGCTCTTAATGATTGCGGTGACTTGGAACGATATTGCTCGGATGCTGTAAAAATTGAATAACCAGCAAAGTACGGTAAAATAGGGCCACTAACGGGAATTTCGTAGGGTTTATTTATGCGTCAATCACAACTATTTACTAAAACACTCAAAGAGGCTCCATCTGATGAGGAGGCCAAGAATGCTCAATTACTTATTCGAGCCGGCTACGTGCACAAAGAGATGGCCGGTGTATACCAGTTGCTGCCACTTGGTCTGCGCTCTGTAGAGAAGATTAAGCAAATTGTTCGCGAGGAGATGAATGCAGTTGGCGGTCAGGAGATGATTGCTACCAACCTACAGCCTAAGACTATATGGGAGCGTACGCACCGCTGGGATGATGAGACTGTTGATGTCTGGTTTAAGTCTGAACTCAAAGCAGGAGGTGAGGTTGGTTTGGCTTGGAGCCATGAAGAGCCGCTGGCTAATATGATGAAAAACCACATCAATAGCTATAAAGATCTTCCGGTATTCATATATCAGTTTCAAAACAAACTCCGAAATGAGATGCGCGCTAAAAGTGGCATCATGCGTGGACGAGAATTTGTGATGAAAGATATGTATTCATTTGCTCGGGGGGAAGAAGACCACACCGCTTTCTATGAAGGCTCGAAAGTAGCATACATGAACGTCTTTGAGCGCTTAGGGATTGGGGAAGACACTTTTGTGACCTTTGCGGCCGGGGGAGCGTTTACAGAGTTTTCGCACGAGTTTCAAACAGTTTGCGAAGCTGGTGAGGATATAACGTACATTAATCGAGAAAAAGGAATCGCTATCAACGAAGAGGTCATGAACGAAAAGACCTTGCAAGAACTTGGTGTTGCAAAAGAAGAGCTGGAAGCAGTAAAGACAGCTGAGGTTGGTAATATTTTTAACTTTGGAAGACAAAAAGCCGAGGAAGTAGGACTGTACTTTAATGAAGAGAATGGTGAGCGGACTGCAGTGTGGATGGGGTCGTATGGTATTGGTATTACACGTCTACTCGGTGTGTTGGTAGAAAAATTTGCTGATGAAAAAGGGATTGTTTTACCCGAGGCGGTAGCGCCATACCAGGTTCACGTAGTCGGACTCAACTCAGATGATGCTGAGATCAAGGACTGGGCAGATGGTTTGTATGCTGCTCTCGTGAAGCGAGGCGTGGAGGTCTTGTACGATGATCGAGATGCTCGTCCAGGTGAAAAATTTGCCGACAGTGATTTGTTGGGTATCCCACATCGAGTTGTGGCTAGCCGAAAAGCTAAGGAAGAAGGAGCGTTCGAGGTAGTGCATCGTGCTACTGGCGACGTCGACCATCTCAGTGAGGGAGAGCTGTTTGCTAAGCTTGGGATTCAGTAATGAAGCGAGTAAGTAAAGTTATTAATCGAGTTCTCGATACGGTGTCGACCGACATTGGTATTGATTTAGGCACCGCTAATACCCTTGTCTATGTAAAAGGGAAGGGTATCGTGCTTAACGAACCAACAATTGTTGCTATCAATAAAAAAACTGGTCAGTTGGTGGCGGTAGGCAACGAGGCTCGTGGTATGTATGGTCGGACGCCAGCTCATATCGAAGTAGTCCGTCCTCTCGTTGAAGGGGTGATTTCAGATTTTGAAGTAACCGAAGAGATGTTGTCGTATCTCATCAACAAAGTGCGAAACGACATGCGTACCATCGTTGCTCCACGAATGTTAATCGGAGTTCCGTCAGGTATTACTAATGTGGAGATGCGTGCAGCTCAAGACGCTGCTAAAAACGCGGGTGCCCGAGATGTGTTTTTGATTGAAGAACCGGTCGCGGCAGCTATTGGTGCCAAATTACCAATTGGCAAAGCAGCTGGTAATATGATTATCGATATAGGCGGTGGAACCTGCAACATTGCTGTAATTTCGCTCAACGGTATTGTGGTGGCGCGTAACTTGCGAGTGGCTGGGGATCATCTCAATGCTGCGATTGCAAGCTATATTCGTGATCAATTTAAGGTATATGTTGGCGAGCGAACAGCTGAAGACACTAAAATCAGCCTCGCCTCGATCGACCGTAGTGATACAGGTAAGGAGATGGTGGTGCGCGGTCGCGATGTCATCACTGGTTTACCGCGAGAGGTTGTTATCACAGATAGTGACATCCGCGACGCTGTCTCACAGCAGATTGATACTATGGTCGAAACAGTACGGTCAGTGCTGGAAAAGACACCGCCTGAAGTGTTGGCTGATATTATGCAGCGAGGTATCCATCTCTCTGGAGGAGGGGCGTTGATCCCTGGTTTGGCGAGCTTGCTCGAGGAGGTGTTGCAAGTACCGGTCGTAATCGTACCCGATCCACTACGAGCGGTGGTGCGTGGCACTGGAATCGTGATTGAAGATTTAGAGTCATATGAAGAAATTCTCATCGACCATGAAGGCGAGCTCTCGCCGAGCCTCGCGGAATAAGCGATTAAGTCAGTTTGGATTGATTGCTGTTGGGGTATTAGTGGTAGCAATGCTCCTGCCGTCTATTTTTTCGACCCTTGCCAGTGTAGTGATGGCACCAGCACATATGGTTAGGGTATGGCTCAGTGAATCATCTGACAGTTTGCCTCAGTATGTACGGGAGCGCAGTGAGCTGATCGATGAGCTCGAGGCTGCTCAGCAGCAGTTGTCACAAAAAAGTGAATCTTCTCTAACTATTGCCAGATTACAAAATGAAACCAATAGTTTACGCTCACTACTTGGTGATACTCCAGAGGAGCGATTGCTTTCAACAGTGTTAGCTAGGCCAGACAACTTGCCCTATGATGTTATCCAATTAGATAAAGGAGAAGAGGATGGGGTGCTGTACGGGGCTCCCGTATTTGTGGCTGGCGATCAACTTGTGGGAGTGATTTCACATGTAAAAAAAAGCTATAGTTTTGCTACCTTAGTAACAGCGCCTGGTTTTCGCTCTACCTCATACATTGTTGGGCCAAATATTTATACACCCGCTTCCGGAATCGGTGGGGGTCTGCTGCGAGTACAGGTGCCGCAAGGAATAGATCTTGAGCCTGGTAATCTGGTTGTGTTGCCAGCAGTCGACAGCGGCATGTTTGGGGAGATTTTTCTGGTTGAGACAATACCAACTCGACCTGAACAATACGGCTATGTCGAGAGTGGTATTCCAATCCAGTCACTTCGGTTTGTCACTATCGGCCGTTCACCAATCGAAGAGCAGTCGTTTGAGGCTGCTCAGGAGACAATCGAGTCGGTGAAAGAAGGATTGCTCGAAGTGCCGGTGCCGGCTGGAGTGTTGGTCGATACGATAGCAACAAGCACCCCAACCTCAACAGAAGCGATAAACGAAACTGAATCACAATAGTATGCGAATCGCTCTCTTTCTTGTTATCGCTGTTAGTCTCTCTATCAATATTATTTGGCTTTCGGTGGTTGCGGCTATTTGGTACGCTGCTCGCTACACTGGTTTTGAGCTGTTTTGGCTCGGTCTTGTTATTGATAGCTACTTTGGCATGTTGTATGGATTGCCATTTTACTCAATGATGATGTTGGCAATCATCATGCTGAGTAATCTTTTAGTCCCTCGAATTCTTTTCTATAATGAAGCTACCTAGCTATGGGAGTATTTGGTAGACGACAAACAAAACAAGTAGAGCTTGATGAGGTGTTGCTTGACGCCTCTAATCTGCCAGAGTTTTCACAGGGCCGGATGGAAGGAAAGATGGAGTTACCGATTGCTAACCGGAATGTATTTCTGGTTGGCGGTATTTTTATGCTGGTGGCATTGCTCTTTATGAGTCGTATCTATTCGCTTCAGGTCACTCATGGCGCTGAACATCGGGCGACGAGTGATAATAATAGCGTGGCGCAAAATGTGATTATTGCCGAACGAGGAGTGGTCTATGATCGCAATGATGAGATGTTGGCTTGGAATGAATTTGATTATTCTGGTGAGTATGATTTTCCAATTCGGGCGTATACCGATCGATCTGGCTTGGGGCAGCTGTTGGGGTATGTCAGCTACCCACAAAAAGACAATCGTGGCTTTTACTTTCGAACTGACTACATTGGACGTACTGGAGTGGAACAGTCGTTTGGCGAGATACTCGAAGGCGCTAACGGCCGCCAAATCATTGAGACTGATGCATTAGGGGAACTGATTGCAGAACATGCGATTGCGCCCTCAACACCTGGCAAACCAATTAAGCTCTCCATTGATGCAGAACTCTCAGAGGCGATGTACGACATCATTTCTACCTCGAGCGCTCAAGCTGGTTTCAGAAGTGGCGCCGGAGCAATTATGGATATTCATACGGGCGAAATTATTGCTCTGACGAGCTATCCATCATATGACCCAGAAGTAATGGCTGATGGTGATGATGTTGAGTTGATTGAGCAGTACAACAATGACGATCGGTTTCCGTTTTTAAATAAAATTGTTGGTGGAGCGTACACGCCTGGTTCCGTGGTGAAGCCGTTTGTGGCTTATGCAGCACTTGAAGAGGGAACCATCAGCCCTGATAAAACGATCGTTAGTAACGGTGAAATTGTAATTCCAAACCCATATAACCCTGAGAATCCTTCAATCTTTAGGGACTGGCGCTCACATGGCAAGATGACGATGCGTGAAGCAATTGCTTACTCTTCAAACGTGTACTTCTACATTATCGGGGGTGGGTTTGGTGACCAGGGTGGTTTGGGTATCACCAAGATGCATGAGTATTTCACACGGTTTGGGTTGGGTAGTCGGACTGGTGTAAACCTAGGTAGTGAACAAGCTGGCGTGGTGCCAAATCCAGCCTGGAAAGAAGAAACATTTGATGACGATTGGCGCTTGGGTGACACGTACTTTACAGCCATCGGACAGTACGGCTTCTTAAGTACGCCAATACAGATGCTGCGAGCGTATGCGGCATTAGCCAATGGAGGAATGCTTGTGTCCCCACATGTCGTGTATGGAGAGCAAGGTGCAACTGAAGACATCAATCTCGATCCAGCAAGTTTACAGATCGTGCATGAAGGTATGCGCAAGACCGTCAATTTTCCCGGTGGCACCGCACGTGGCTTGGAGCGTAATGATGTGGCGGTAGCGGCCAAGTCCGGTACAGCCGAACTGGGAGCGGGGAACGCGTTTGTAAACTCATGGGCGGCTGGCTTTTGGCCGTACGAAGAACCGCAGTACGCTTTTGTTTTAATGATGGATCGGGCTCCGCGCGATAACACCCTCGGTGCTACGACAATCATGGGTAAGGTAGTCGGTTGGATGGCTGATAATAGACCAGCGTATTTAGGGATTGAGAGTGAAGGTCTTTGATGTCTTTCTAGATGTGTTTGGTTAAAGATCTGGGTCGTCTAGCAATTCACTCTAGGAAGGAGTGAATTGAGACGTAAGTTCGTGATAGTCGCTACGTTCGTTCACTCACTCAACATTGACCCCGGCAACGATCTACGTATAATTGGGGAAACTTAATTTTTATCTATGAGTGACGTACAAGAATTTTTGACCGCAGAGAAGTTTGAAGAATTAAAGGAAGAGCTCGAACATCTCAAGACTGTACGCCGTAAGGAAGTTGCTGAAGCGCTTGAATACGCTCGCAGCCTCGGCGACTTATCTGAAAACGCTGAATACCAAGAAGCTCGCGACATGCAGGCTGCCATTGAGGAACGTATTAACCACCTCGAGCAGGTAATCAAAGAAGCGAAGATTGTTGCACACGATAAGAAGGGTGGGGTAGTAGGACTTGGTTCAGTGGTATCAATCCAGAAAGACAAAGAAAAGGGCAATCTCTCATACACAATTGTTGGTTCGGAAGAGGCTAATATTCATGAGCACAAACTCTCATACCTCTCACCACTCGGTGAAGCGCTGATGGGCAAGACAAAGGGTGATGAGTTTAGTTTTGAAACACCAAGCGGCAAGCAAAAGTACAAGGTGATGAAGGTTGAATAGACGTGGGGCGTCTATTCAAAAGGTTGCCTGCTATTTCTTTAGATATAGAGAAATAGCAGGCAACCTGTACTGATCCTGTAAGGATGAGTAGTTATTTTAAAAGAGCCGTGTGTGGCCCAGTTTGCGCGCTCCAAGGGCGCTAGCCCAGTCTAACCCAAACTGCATCACACACGGCTCTTTTCATTTGAGGCCTACTAAGCTACGATAGCAACGTTATATATCGGTTTCTGAATAGTGTTGTGACTGGTGTTTTTGAACAGAGTTTGTTCGTCCAGCAATTTGCATTAGGATTTATGCAAATTGGGACATAAATTCAATATATTCATTACATTCATTATTTCATTTATGTTTTGGGCAGAGAAAATTGCAGATGAGGTAGAACGTAAGTACGGCGATCGGATTCAGGCTGGACAGCCTATTGTTGTACGCGACGAAAAAACTGCTTCTGGGCGTGTGCATGTCGGTTCGCTTCGCAGCGCTTCGTTGCACGCTATAGTCCACGATGTATTGAAGACTCGTGGCTTTGCCACCAACTTCCTCTTTGAGATTAATGACTTTGACCCCATGGATGGTATTCCAGGCTATTTAGATGAGGCTGAGTATCAGCAGTACATGGGTATGCCGCTTTATAAGGTTCCTTCGCCAGAAGAGGGGTATGACAACTTCGCTGAGCTCTACGGACAAGAGTATGTTCGCGTGCTCGAGAAGATTGGGTTTGGGGCTGAGGTCTATCGCGCAACTGAGCACTACCGTTCTGGAGCAATGAATGAAGCGATTCGTCAGGTGCTAGACAACCAACCAAAAGTTCGCCAGATTTATTTTGATGTTTCTAAAAGCGAGCGAGCCGAAGATTGGTACCCATTAAATGTGGTGTGTGAGTGTTGCGGTAAGATGAGTACGACGAAAGTCACCGCTTGGGACGGTGCTATGGTGAATTATGTTTGCTCTTCAGACACCGTCGAGTGGGCTGAAGGGTGTGGCCATGAAGGTAGAATTTCACCATTTGATGGTAATGCCAAGCTACCGTGGAAAGTGGAGTGGGCAGCGAAGTTTGCGACTGTAGGCGGGGGAGTGCACTTTGAGGGTGGAGGGAAAGATCATTACTCAAAGGGTGGGGCTCGCCAGGTGGCTGAAGCGGTTTCGCGAGAGGTGCTCGAGTATGAGCCGCCATATGGAGTCTTCAATGAATTTTTCCTTGTGGGCGGCAAGAAAATGTCTTCGAGTAAAGGGAATGCTGCTACGGCAGTAGAGATGGTGGAGATTTTGCCACCGCACTTGTTACGTCTTTTGCTCCTCAAGACTCCTATTAATCGCCAGATTGATTTTGATCCAGACGGTGATGCTATCCCGGTGTTATTTGATACCTACGATCGCCTGGCAGAAAAATACTGGAGTGGGGTAGAGGACGATGATACGGCACTCTTCCAGTTTGCGCACCTGGCTGCTGATCGAGCAACCTTGGCGCCGCGTTTCTTGCCGCGTTTCTCCCAAATTGCGTTTTTGGTGCAAATGCCACATATGGACCTTACTACCGAGGTGCAAGAGATGAAAGGAGCGGAACTCACAGAGGCAGACATGAACGAACTCTCGATCCGTAGTCACTACGCTAAGCGATGGCTCAAAGAGTACGCTGACGAGAAGTTTATCTTCACCCTCCAGGTGGAGTTACCTGAATTAGCTAAAGAACTCACCAATGAACAACAGGCTGGCTTGGAGCTATTGGCTACCAAAATGGAGAACGCTGGAGAGCTGGATGCCCAATCTCTGCATGAATTGATTCATGAAGCCAAAGAAACCAGTGGTCTCTCACCAAAAGAATTTTTCAGTGCTATCTACACTGTATTCCTCGGAAAAGATAGTGGCCCTAAAGTCGGCTGGTTCTTGAGTACACTAGAGAAAAAATTCGTTGTTACTCGCCTGCGACTGAGATAGTTGACACCAATCTTCTTACTTATATAGTGGGACCAGAACAAGTTCAATATGAGGAAAACAAAATGCTTAGAGCAATCGGTGCTGAAATCATGCCACAAGGTACAACTGAAAGTCATCTTGAGTCGATCTGCAATCTTCAGAATGCAATAAGAATCATTCCCCTCCCTGTATGGAGAGAACATATTTCTACGAGTATTGAATCAATTGCTGTTGACTCAGGATGTATTAGCCAAGCAGAAATTGGTTCACTCGCAGAACTAATGACTGCTAAATGTCCTCGAGCGGTGACCGTACGGCAGTCACTTGCTGGAAAGCTGAGGTGGCAGTTACTATCTAATCAATACTCGTCAATCAGAGAAGTCTATCCTGAACTTCCGAAAACACTCTTCAAGTGCTACTCACCAGCAGGAAGCTGATTGGTACAAAAGGCGCGAGCGACAGCTCGCGCCTTTTCACGTGTGTATAAGTGTGGTGGACGGTGGGATGGGGTGGTATATACTGTCATTGTGGTGGGAGATAGTGGTATACTTCGAAAGAAGTATATAGAGCTGGTCTTGGCCTCCACCACAATTGACTCCACTCAATTGTGGTTGGTGCCAAGACTAGCTCGGACCTATCGAGAACATGTTAATTGGCGAATACAAGCATACGTTGGATCCTAAGAAACGGCTGTCCTTGCCGTCCAAGTGGCGCAAGGAACTTGGGAGAAAGCTTGTTGTCACTCGTGGACTCGATAACTGTCTCTTTGTATATCCGCTCAAGGAGTGGCAGAAGATCACCGACAAGGTTGGTCAACTGCCACTCGGTCAGGCGGATACAAGAAGCTTCAATCGATTCTTCTTATCAGGAGCGGTTGAGGTGGAGGTTGATTCTGTCGGACGAATTCTCGTTCCAGATTTCTTAAAAGAATTCGGGCGCTTGAAGACCAAAGTGGTCTTAGCCGGAATTCATGATCGTGTGGAGATTTGGGATGAGAAGCAGTGGAATGACTACAAACGAAAGATTGAAGGACAGGCTGACGCACTGGCTGAAAAGTTGGGTGAAGTAGGCGTTCTCTAGTTTCGTCGGAATCAGCAATTTGGATTCCGCATGCGGCATATTACCGTGTTACGAACTGAAGCTGTCGAAGGGCTGGCGTTAGCCAGTGATTCTGTCGTACTTGACTGCACCTTCGGAAGTGGCGGGCATGCCGAAGCAATTATTGAGAAGCTGAATGAGAAGGGAACTTATATCGGACTCGATGCAGATCCGGCCGCCATTATGGCTGGCAAGGAACGGTTTCTAGAAACCAACCCAACCATTCATCTGGTGAATGAAAACTTTAGCCAACTAGAAACAGTCCTTAGTGAGCTAGAGATACGCGCTCCACACGCAATCTTGGCTGACTTAGGCTGGCGGATTGAGCAGTTTGAAGCAGGAGAACGAGGTTTCTCGTTCACTGCTGAAGAACCGCTTCATATGACCTATGGCGACCCACAGCACTACTCGTTTACTGCCCAAAGCATTGTGAATGAATGGGCGGAAGGGGATATCGCCAACGTCTTGTACGGTTACGGCGAGGAACAGTTCTCGCGAAGAATCGCCAAGCGAATTGTCGACACTCGAGATCAACATGGAGAGATTTCGACTGCTCGAGAATTGGCTGACGTGATTCGGGGAGCGGTACCAGCTTGGTATCGCAATCGCCCGGTGCACCCTGCAACAAAGTCTTTTCAAGCCTTACGGATTGCGGTAAACGATGAGTTTGCCGTACTGGAAGAGTTGTTAGCTAAAGGGTATCAACGTCTGACTCCCCAAGGACGAATGGCCATTATTACCTTCCATAGCCTCGAAGATCGGATTGTAAAACACACCTTCAAATCGTTTGTTAGTGAGCGAAACGCTTCTCTCATTACTAAAAAACCAATTACTGCCACAGCTGAAGAGATCAAACAGAACCCTCGAGCCCGCAGCGCCAAACTGCGCATCATTCAAAAACACGATTAAACACTTTATGAAAGCAACAATTACCATCATTGATACACAAACTCACTTTTTCATTGCTCTCTTCGGTACAGCACTTTTGTTGAGCGCCTGTTTATATATATATTTTGTGAGTGCAGCAGTGGGTGAGGTGGTACTTCGCAAAGAAATGATTCGTGATGTGAGTGCGTTAAAGTCAGAAATTGCTAAACTAGAAGCTGACTATATGGCTGCGCAGCATGTGGTAAGCGAACATATTGCGAGTAATGGTTCGTATTTAGAAACAACTTCGAAAGTGTTTGTGAGTCGCTCTGATAGCAGCTTGGTCGCCGTTGAAACTGATAATTAACCATGCGTAGCAAGGCGGTAGTACGAATACGGATTATTACCGGTGGGGTATTAATGATAAGTCTCATTCTCATCGCTCGACTCTACCAAATCCAAATTTTGCATGGCGCCGAGTATACAGAGAAAGCAGAGCAGCAATACGTCTATACTGCTCGAGATACCTACGATCGGGGTAGTATCTATTTCACCACAAAAAATGGAGATGTAGTTTCGGCTGCATCGATGCAGGCTGGTTTTTTGTTAGCGATCAACCCGCAAGCTATTACCAACCCACAAAATTTATATGAGCGGCTGCAGCAGTATCTTACGATCGATCAGGACTTATTTATAACTCGAGCCACTCTACCTGGACGCACTTATGTTGAAGTTGAGACACAGATCAGTGAAGAAACTGCAGGGTTAATTGAAGAACTCGACCTTACCGGTGTCATGCTGTATCGCAACCAATGGCGGTATTACCCAGGTAACGAGTTGGCGGCTCGTACCGTAGGTTTTGTCGGTTTGACTGACGATGCTGGTGAAGGTCTCCGTGGCCGGTATGGCCTTGAACGTTTCTATGATGAAACCTTGGTACGCGACGAAGACGTTATGTCGGTAAACTTTTTTGCTGAGATTTTTAGTAACTTAGGTACGTTTGTGTTTGATACTACCGATAGTAGAGCCGGGGACGTAATCACCACCATCGAACCCACGGTAGCTCGCATGCTCGATCGACAGCTCGAAGCAACTCAAGAAGCTTACGGAAGCACTCTGACCGGCGGTATCATTATGCACCCCCAAACCGGAGCTATTTACGCGCTTAATGCCATACCAACATTTAATCTCAACGATCGACGAGGAGTTTCCATCGAGACATTTCAAAATCCCTTAGTTGAAAGTGTGTACGAGCTTGGTTCAATCATTAAGGCACTAACCGTAGCGGCCGGTCTTGATAGTGGGGCAGTCTCACCGTCAACAACCTACTTTGATTCAGGGGTGCTTGAGCTCGACACTTTTACCATTGGAAACTTCGATGGCAAAGGACGTGGTACGGTTGATATGCAGGAGGTGCTTAATCAGTCGCTCAACACCGGAGTAGCGTTTATTGTCGACACGATGGGTAAAGATCGTTTTCGCGAGTACTTTAAGTCACTACAGCTGGGGAGCGAAACCGGTATTGACCTTCCTAACGAAGCGTTTGGTCTAACACAAAACCTCGATTCTCCGCGTGACATTGAATATGCTACAGCTTCATTTGGACAGGGTATTGCATTAACACCAATTGGGGCCATAAGAGCCTTAGCAACGCTTGGTAATGGAGGAACTCTCGTCACACCGCATATTGTGTCGTCTGTGTCGTATCAAGATGGTACGAAGCGAGAGGTAACGTTTCCTGAAGGGACGCAAGTCTTTACTCCGGAAACCAGTGAAGAGATATCACGAATGCTTACAAATGTAGTCGACGAAGCGCTAGCGGGTGGGGACGTAGCTATTAGTACTCACACTGTAGCAGCTAAGACTGGAACGGCTCAGATTGCTGATACTGAAAACGGTGGATATTACGAAGATCGCTTCTTACACTCATTTTTTGGCTATTTTCCAGCTTATGAACCAGAATTCCTCATTTTTCTGTATACTGTAGAGCCACAAGGAGTGCGTTAT
>JBCCYW010000015.1:0-18806 GCA_039188945.1 Patescibacteria group bacterium | reverse complement strand
ATATATCAAGCTCTTGTACAAAGTTAGCGCTACTAAGATTCACATCGCCGTAGATATCAACGGTTCCGTACGTAAGCAAATCTTCGACTTCCATTCGATCATCAACGGTAAGTCGATGGAAGTGCCCTTCTACACCATATATAGTGTGCACATCAGCCAGCAGTCCTTGGAAACGCGGGAGTTCGAGGATCTGCAGACCATTATCGGTGTTACCCGTCACATACACCGCATCATCGTCAGTCGTAATACCCCACGCCCCTTCGAGCTCAAGTGATTCGTTGTCTTCCAGCGAAGCAACATAGAGTGGATCCTCTCGGTCACTAATATCAAATAACGTCACGGCATCACCTTCTGACATTGCAATCATGAGCGTATCGCCCATAACTTCCAGTTGTTCTGGCCCATCGAATTCTTCACCGACGTCATTTTGATCAATAGTTTGGATGTACTCAGGCTCTCCTGGATCAGTAACATCAATCACGGCTAATTGATCATCAACACCAGACGTGACGTACAGCGTGTCATCAATAAACTCAATGTCGTTAACATCAATGAGGCCTGGGATTTCTACACTATCAAACTTCAACGTACTGATTACCTCAATATCAGTCGGCTCAGAAACATCAATCACTGTTAGACCATCATCTTCTGAACTGATTACATAAGCAATATCTTCATTAATCGCAATTCCGCCTGGACCAGCTAAATAACTACTACCGTCATCTTCAATCGCATCAAGATATCGCAATGTACCATCTTCACGCAACAACGTAACCGCAAAACCTTCCTCATCAGCTGGGAGATCTGGATCGTTCATAGTGAAGACGTACTCACCCTCTACCTCCATATCAGAAATATAGTTCATCGGACAGCCATCATGGACTTGATCGCAGATGTTGTCATTGAAGTTAAAGACAAACTCTGGCTCAGACGATGTGCTCGACACGTCGAAGACGGAGAGCGCATCAGCCGCGTCAGCCGCCAGCACCACATAGTCGTCTTTAATATCAATCGCTGACGGATTATCAAGCGCACAGCCTTCATCACCGGCATCTACGTCACACTGAGAATCCGTCAAAATTCCTACATAACTTGGATCATCCGGCTCTCCAATATCAATTTGAGTAAAGAGGTCAGTACTTGGACTAATCACATACGCCATGTCGTTATCCGGATGTACCGCCAGATCGGTTGGCCCAATCATACCTCCACCTGTATCGTTGTAGGTTCCTTGCGGTGTGTAGTTGCGCACAGTTTGGATCAAATCTCCGTCGTATATCGAAACCTTGCCATTAACCGCCAGATTATTGTAGACACCCAAGTTATCAGCAAAGAGATTGCCGTTTACATCCATTGAACCATCAACCGTAAGTAAGTCAGTCTTGATACGACCGTCTAGTGATACATCACCTCGTACCCACAAATTGTCAAAAATACCAGCTGGAGCCGTGACGTTACGCATACTCATAATAGTAAGAGCCTCTTCAGTCAGACTCACCGCGTACGCTTTTCCACGATCAGTTTCAACATCAGAAACGCTGGCTAAATTGGTCGTCTCGAAAGTATCAGGCCCCTCCGAACCCCCAGCACCGTCATCCACAATACTACCGGTGATAACGGGGTTAGCAGCATTTGAAATATCAACTTCAGTTACACCAGTATCAGTACCGACCAACAGTATGTCTCCACTAACCGACAGAGAACGTGGTGGTCCCATTGGCGTGCTCGTACTGGTCTCTAACCGACCAACGTATTGCGCTGCTTCTGGAATACTAATGTCATATACTTCAACTGCATTCGCATCATTTGATGCGATGTACATGAAGTTGCCTTGCACCTCAAAGGCTAGCGGATTATCAAGCTGTGCCCCATCAACACCGTCCTCAATTACATCTACAACAACTGGGTTCCGCGGCTGAGACACGTTGATAACCGTTACTGCATCCTCATCACCTGAGGCCACAAAGGCGTGTGTACCTTTCACTAAGATGGCATCTGGATCGTTAAGCGGCACCGGTTGCGAAGCAAAATTGGTAGTTGACGCGAAGATTGAGGTTTCATGTTTAATATTTTTCGGGTCAGACACATCCATGATCGCCACACCACTATCGTCGTCCGATCCAACAATTGCCCAGTAACCATCAACCATCACAAACGACTGCAAAGCATTAGGACCACCGAGTGCGCAACCACTTGATACAACGGCGTCACACTCCGCGTCAGTGATATCACTCAGGACAGACATTTCGTCCAAATCGCTGTCAGAGTCGATATCGGTTTCATCATCAGTTGAAACTACCGAGACAGCATGTTCAACTTCGGACAACACAATAAGTACCTCATCCACTACATCTTCGTCAGCACTCTGTCCTGAACTACTATCGTCAAACTGATCTTCTTGTTGAATCGGGAATACATCCATACCAGAGATGCCGTTGAGGTGAATTGATACATCGTCAGCCAGTTCAGCTACTGGATATGGATTAGCTGGATCCTCAACGTTCACTTTGGTAATACCATCTTCGCTAAATGAGCTTACGTACACCACATCACCGTCAGGATCAACTTCCAGGTCCTGACTGTTTTGAAACGTACATTCGCTACCACTAAAATCTGAACTACAGTCAGAGTCAGTATAGACTCGCGTAACGACCGGAGCTTTCTCTGTCACTAGGACGTTACCATCGTAGATATTTACATTAGAAGAATTTACATCGATGTTGCCGTCAGAAGTAATACCCCCAGCTCCAGCAAAAATGGTTTCCGCTTGAAGTTTTGACTGAACAGTGAGACTTTCCCGAATCATAAGGTCATCAACTGCCAACTTACTGATGTCACCACTCGGTGAGTAGACTCCAGCCAGGCTAAATACCGTTAAACCGTCTTCTGCTCCGTCGGTAACATAGGCAAAGTTTCCAACTATTTCGATGTCAGTTGGACTGAGCATCAGCGAATCTGTCCCATCCGCATAGAACCCGACATACGTCGGTGCCCATGGATCACTAATATCAAACACGGCGATACCAGGATTCGTCTCGGTAGTAATAAAGGCATAGTTGCCAGCTAGAGCAATGCCGGTCGGCGTATCAAGATTACATGTACCCGTACAGTCGGCATGACTGAAGTATCCCAAGATTGAAGTGGAGCTGGTATCATAGACGTCAACAATCGACAGACTCTGCGACACAGTCGACACCACATAGGCGTAGCGGCCGCGCACCTCAACATCAAACGCCCCATCGAGCTCGTTAATCGTACTAGTAGCATTTGATACCCAGGTTGGGAATTCCGGCACGGTCACATCAATGATAGTTAGTGACCCGTCTGTTCCGGCTGGGATGTACAAGTGGCCGTTTCGCAAATGCATGTTAAAGGCGCCATCCAGGAGCGCAGGAGACGTTGAAGCAAAAATTGAAGCGATGTGTTTTGGGAACGAACTGTCTTTGACGTCAATCACTGCCACGCCCCGATCACCATTACTTAGTACGTACGCGTAGTTCCCGTCAACAATGACTGCTTCTGGGTTGCTAAGCGCACACCCTTCACCTCCTACTTCAGCGTCGCAATCAGCATCAGTAATACTGTCTGCCGACAGGATCTGAGACGGATCTCCCACACTATACATAGAGAGAGCACTGTCTGTTTGCGACGTCACATAGGCGTATTCACCTTGCACATAAATGTCAGTCGCTCCATCGATGAATTCCGTTACCGTATCAAACTCACCATTTACATAGGTCGGGCTGGACGGACGAGAAATGTCGATGATCGCAAAACCGTCATCATCCTGAGCTGAAACATACGCATAGTTACCCAGCACATGGACACTACTCGCCCCATCAAGCGGACAACCATCACCTCCCTGCAAGCCGTCACAGGTTCCATTATCAAGGAACCCAAGCGGAACTGGCGCTCCCGCCGTGATCAATGCTCGTCCATCATTAATATGAAGTTTGTCAGCCGGATTACCAGTACCAAGGCCTAAGCGTCCGTTCGTGTCGTTCCAAAAGAACGTATCGGGGCTCTGGGTAACCGCTCCAGTTGGACCAGCAAACAAGACTCCGCCAGACTGTGCTTCATCAAGTACTAAACTACCTAATGCTGTTTGAATTGTGTTTGCATTCAGCGTGCCCGCTACGGTGAGATATTCATTAAAAATTGCATTATCAACCTCGAGTGAGCCAAACTGCGCTGCCGGCGCCTCGATACCAGCGAGCTCAAAGATCTGGAACTGACTACCGGCCGCGGCTGCCACAAAGGCATACTTACCGGATACCTCGATCGCCTTGGCGTTGCTGCTACTGATTGCCTCGCCGACATACGTGGGAGTTTCTGAATCACTTATATCTACCACGATCAAGGCATCATCAATACCAAAGGTGATATAGGCATAACTACCAACAATCGCAATATCAGTGGCGTCACTTGGACAGGCGACAACACAGCCACCATCATGGAAAACAGTAGTGTTGCCAACATGCGCTGGAGTGGCTGGGTTGGTAATATCAACAATCTGTAAAGCAGTGCCGCCCAACAAACCAGTTGAAGCGATGATATAGGCATGGTTGCCAACAATCTCAATATCCTGCGCTCCAAATAGCGCAGCCCCGCCAGTTCCATCTGCCAGCACTCCGATAAAAGTAGGGTTGGTAGGATCTGACACATTAAATGAAAGTAGGCTATTAGCAGTGAAGTTCACTACATACAGGAAATTGTTATCTACTACCACATCGTATGCTCCATCTAAATTCTGGCCAGTAGTCGAAGCCAAGAGCGAAGTGACGTGAGCGGGATTTTCTTTATTAGATGTATCAATAATAGCGACACCGTTACTGCCAGGGCTAGCTACATATGCATAGTTAGGCGTCACATAAACTGACTCAGCGTCAACCAGTGCACAATGATCATCACTACAATCAACGTTTTCAATCGAACCAATCAGAGTTGGACCAATTACGGGAATAGAAATATCAAAGAGATAGAGCGCGTTGTTTTCAGAATCAGTCACGTAGGCAATGTCATTTAAGATCGTGACACTGGTTGGATTGGCGAGCGGACTCGCACCATTAATTTCACTCACCTGCACGGGAGCAGTCACTTCAGACACATCGATCATCACTAATTCATCTTCGTCCCGTGACGTCACCACTGCATAGTTGCCGTACATAGCTACATCAGAGGCATTGGCGATCGTACAGGTTGGACAATTACCGGTTATAGCATCCTCAAGTGCCCCCACCTGCTCTGGGTTGCGTTCAGTCGCTAAGAAACTACCGTTATCAACATGTATTTTCGCCAACACCGAGTCAACATCTTCGGTACCAACGCCAAAGTACCCATTGGCGTCATCCCAGTACATTCCTACTGAGTCACGCAGTGAGTTATTGATACCAATAAATGGTACTGCCCCTATTGTGGTGTATGGAAGAATCGGTGCTTGGAGAAAACTAGCTGTACCATCGACCGTCAACGCTTGAGTTGGGTTGTTCGTTCCAATACCTACGCGGCGATTTTCCCAGTCGTAGTACAAGAAGTCATTATCTTCTGATAGATATGGCACGCCAGTACAAATGGAAGTTGAACCGATCCCGAAACATTCATCTTCCATAAAGACAATCGAGCCTGGTTCAAAATTACCGTAATACTGCCGGGTATTTTTCTCGTGAATAGTGTCGCCTTCATGAGTGACATTCTTTTTATGCTTCACGTTTCGATTGAACGTTGCGCTAGTAGGAATCACAATCGGTATCGGGACCGGGATAATATACTCGTCATCGTCAGAATTGTATTGGGCTGTAAGTAATTGACTACCATTCCAGTACAGCGTGTCTTCGACGTTATACAGTGCACTAATGACATTTGCCGGAGCAGTGTTACCAAGATACACGCCACCATCTACAGTGAGCAGGTTTGGTCCAGTACTTGTGCCAAGCGCTAAATGACCAGCTCCAAGAGCCGGGTTGAGATAGACGAGATCAATTGAGCCAGCAAGCTGATCACCATTCTCTCCCGTCACACTTAATTGGAAGAGAGCAAGGTTCGTAGCACCCACTACCACAAGCGTATCCCCTGACGGGCTCGCAGCAATATCTCGCGGCTGGGTTTCAGATGCGCCAAAACCGTAGTTTGAAGGACTGAGTATCGCTCCCGTGAGTACATATGGAAGTGGTAAGTCAAACTGATAAATCGTATTAAGACTCGCGTCAGCTGAAATGAGGAGTCTATTACCGTTATTAATGAACGTCATCCCAAATGGCTCATCAATGCTGTAGCTATCAAGATCAAGCTCATTTGCACTAAGACTTAGGCCAGTGACATCATATGGAGTCATCAACGTGTAGCTGTAGACTCGTTCCGTAGAGTTACCGAGCAAAAATAACTCAGAACCATCGTCGTTGAATTCCATACTTACGATGTCATCGCCAGGAAAGACCTCGCTGGAGGTAGCGCTCAGTGTTGTAGTACCAGAGAGATCAAAATTCTCAGTCAGATCAAATTCGTAAATAATGCCGCTACTGGTGGACGCATTGAGATCATCAAGCACATACAGCTTCGAACCGTCAGCGTTAAACTCAATGTCGAGCGGATTTGGAGTTGTGCTCGATACATCGAGTACCCCGCCACCAATCACGTTGGTAATTTGGTACGGCAACAAGAGATCGTACTGCCGAATGAGCCCAAACTCAGTTCCTACTACAAACAACTTGGTTCCATCATCACTAAAGGCTATACCCTGTGGCTCAGTTGATGAGGCATTCAGTGGTAGGCTGAAATATTGCGAAGCAGTCGATAAATCAATCTCTCCCACCGCAAACGCTGCCACTTGCTCAAAGGCAGTATCGACCGTAACGCCATTCCAATACAAATCTTCACCAAGCGCGTACAGTGTGGAAGACGTGGCTAGTGGTGTACCGGTCGCTAACGAAAGACCGCCTTCAACTGTTAAACGTGCTAATGGCGAGCTGCTACCAACCACTAGTTGTGAGGTGCTCGCTTGGTAAAACAGATTAATAGTATCTTCGGTAAGTAAGCCATTAGGGCCAATAAATGGTACTGAGCCTTCAGTGAGATTCGTTACTAGATCTCCGAAAAGGGTTGTGGTACCGGTGACGGTAAAGAAGTCATTGACTGTAAGATTAGCAACCGTCGTGGTGGCCAACGTCGTGGTGCCATATACAGTCAAATCCTGGCCAAACACCACATCGTTATTTACGAAAAGATCAAATAAAGTCGTCGTGCCAGTGACGGTAAGTTCAGTAAATGTCGTAGTAGACCTGCCAATTTCTTCACCATTCCAGTACAACTCCCCTCCAAGATTATAGAGCGCGTAGTCAGTATTAATCGGTGTCGTCGAAGCCAAATATACGCCACCCTGAATCGTCACCAGATTCTGAGCTGTCGAGGTACCGACGGCAAAGTAGCCAGTACTCGAAGCAGGATTGAGATACACGAGGCCAGTTGTGCCAGGAATAGCTTCATCAAAACTATCGAGCGTCACATCGTACGTTTCAACCGTCCGATCGGCCAACTCAAAAGTATACAGTTCTGTACCATCAGCATTAAACTCGAGACTAAGCTTACCTACCTGACTGAACACGACCGGACTTTGTGTCAGCGAGGTCGTACTGATGTCATAGGCTTCAGCTAAATGATATTCATGTATGGTGCGCTGAGATCCACTCAATACGTAAAAGCGATTACCACTGGTTGGACTCCAACGAATATTAGTCGCTACGAGTGATCCGTCAGTCAAATCAACTGATGTAGCATGGGTCAGACTGGTGATGTCGTAAGGAATACTGAGCTCAAACTGACTGAGGAGTTCGTCATTATTTATAGTGATTAGTTGTGTTCCATCGGGAGAAAGAGACAAACTAATCGTGGACGAACTGAAAGCGTCAATTGATGTGGTGCCAGTGAGTGAAGCCGTACTGATATCGCCAGGGATAGCGAGCGTATGTTGAGAAATGACTCCAGTACTACTTCGAAGTAGATAGATGTATTCACTGTTGCTCGTGACTTCAATGTAATCACCCTGTGCAGTAGCTGAAGTAGTTCCGGTGATAGTAGCTGTATCAAAATCATACGGAGTACTCATCGTGTACTCAACCACCTCAGCATCTACAACATCAAACAGGTAAGCCCGCGTTCCACTACTACTGATCGCCAGATCAATAGCAATATCGCTCCCAGGCAAATTCGCGACCACACCGGTATCAACTACGGTACTGATATCAGGATCAGTGAAGAAGGTTTCAAAATCATCGACTTCTTCAAATGCAGTGTCGACAGTCCGACCACTCCAGTAGAGATCCCCGTCTTGGTTATAAATTGAAGACGATGTTGCACTTGGAGTACTAGTTGCAATAGTAAGCGAATCTTCAAATGTCACCCGATCGGTAAAGAAACTCTCAGCCCAGGCGTAGAGCCGACCAAAGAGATTGGTGTCATCTGACACTGCTAATTTACCATCGAGGGTAGTAGTACCAACCACGGTAAGTGTCGTACTCGGTGTACTCGTGCCAATACCCAGGCGAGTAGTGCTAGCATCATAGAAGAAGTTGTCATTATCTTCAGTCAGCAAACCATCTTCACCGATAAAGGTAACCGAGCCGGTTGCTAGATTAGTCAACAAAGCTCCTTCGATAGTGGTGGTGGCAAGGGTAGTTGAGCCAATGACAGTGAGATCAGTTATGGCAGTGGTTGCTAGCAGACTGTCACCAGTTACCACCAGTGAATCAAGTGTGGTGGAACCGAGTACGTTTAGATAAGAAATCGTAGTGGTAGCGAGAGTTGTTGTTCCATACACCGCCAAGTTTTGATTAAAAACAGAATCACCAAGAACCAATAACTTCTGTAGCGTTGTTGAGCCAGTGATCGTAAGTTCGGTGAAGGTTGTAGTTGCCTTAGCAATTTCAAAACCATCCCAATAGAGATCACCACCAAGATTGTAGAGTGCCTCCTCAGTATTCATCGGGGTGGTTGAAGCGAGATATATTCCACCTTCGATGGTCATCAGATTTCGTGCTGTACTGGTGCCGAGTGCCAACTGATTAGCCCCGTCAGTATCAAGATACACAAGATCAACTGCGGTATCGCTCAGTGTATTTTCAAAATATTGATCAACTGTGTAAATATATACCTCTCGTGTATCAGCCAGAACATATAGCGCGTTACCATTTGAATGAAAGTCAAAAGCCACCACGGTTGGGCCATTGAGATCAACGCCACTGTTCACCAACGTCGCTCCCGTGAGATCATACGGGTTATCAAGTTCGTATTCTAAAATCGAGTCATCGTCAGCATTCAAGACGTAGAAATGGTTGCCGCTGACTGGACTCCAAGCAATATCGACCGTGTCCATATCAGGTGCACCGAGGTCAAGATCACCCACCCGAACGAGTGTCGTGATGTCATTCGGGGTAGTCATCCGAAAATGATAGATCTCACCCGTATCAGCAATCACCAAGAGCTCCCGACCATCAGCTGATAGGTCAATATTAATGAGACCACCAGCGGTCACTATAGACGAGGACGCATTGACGTACGTAGCAGTAGTGATATCCCCCGGTACCGTCAGGTTGTACTGATGAATGCTCGCGTCACTCTCGTCAAAGACATAGAGACTAGTGTCGTTATTAGTGAGTGCAACACCTTCAAGTGAGCCTGGGAGCGGCAGAGTGCTCGTAGAACCAGCTAAGGCAAGACTGAAAGGTCCAGAGGTATCAAATTGCAAGATTTCAGAGGTGGTAACATTGGTGACATAAAGACTCGTATAGTCAGGATTAAACGTTATGTCAGTGTATTCGTCACTACTGGTGCTCAGAGCCGGTAGAACGAAAAAGGTGACGGCGGTACTAGAATCTGGATCCGTATCCTGAAAATCCGTAGCCGTGACTTGCTCAAAGGCTGTGTCAACTGTTCGACCACTCCAGTAAAGATCGCCTTCAAGATTGTAAAGTGAGGATGAAGCTGTATGTGGTGTCGAAGAACTAATGGTAACCCCTCCCTCGACAGTAAGTGCGTTCCCGCCACCGGCAGTACCGATCCCAACATCACCCAAAAAGCTTGCTGCGATACCAAACGGATTATCGACGAGTAATCCAGTCGTATTTATTGCCAGCGGACTGGTATTAAAAATTTCGAGCAAGTTTCTGACCGCTGTACTCGTCGAATTAGAATCAATATGTAACGCGGAACCAGTCGTAAGCTTTGTAAGATCAGTAATCTGCACCACACTTCCCGTCGCCACTGCTCCCGAGTCAATGGTAAGTTTTGAAGTTGGTGTCGTAGTTCCTAGACCAATCTGGCCTTGATTATCAAAGACAATGTCATGAAGCGTATCACCATCTGGGTCAAACAAAATATACTCATCACTAATGCTGTACCCTAGCGCACCAAACGCATCGACATCCCCAACGTAAATCGTACCCGGACCAACGTATAAGTCCTTCCACCTCCGCTCTGGAGTACCCAGGCTATAGACATCATCTACTCCCGGAATTACGTCACCATCGAAAGTAGTGGTACCGCGCACAAAGACATCGCCATAAAGATCAGTATTGCCATCGACGGTTAGCTGAGCACTTGGTGTGCTGGTACCAACTCCAAACCAACCGTTTGCGGCCACTGTGAGGAAACGTTCTCCAGCCGATCCAATCACCTGTAAAATATCTGCCACTTGCCCGGCCAGGCCTTGAAACACCGCAGCGATGCCGGTAGTACTCGTGGCGGCAACCGTAAGCGCAGCACCCTCAGTAACTGAGCTTGTTCCAATAGCAGACTGTCCCGCACCTCGAACTTTCTCGGCGGTGTACGCAAACGGTGTACTGCCCATCCGAGCTCGCGGACTCACTTCCGCATCCCCTTCAATGGTGACTCCTAGATGTAAGTCATCGGTACCAAAGTCAAGATAGGAAGGAAAATTAACACAAGCACCGAGTCGCACCGTCAGGTACCCATCATCATCTGGATCAATATAAGAACAATCTCCGGTTGCTTGATCGTATGTTTCACTCCAAAGAAGCGGCCCAGTCGCTGATGGCGTGTCAGTAGCAGTGCCAGCGGTGGCGCTGTTATAGATAGCGAACTGTATTGTGGTCGTCCCGGTCACCGGTACACCACTGGTATCGCGAAGTCGGCTTTGGTAATTAATAAAATCTGGAATCTGAGCTAGCGCAAATGATGGCATTAGTAAAAACCACAACGTCCCTCCCAACGCTAAATAAGACGCGCTCTGCGTTACGAAATAGGCAGCCCTAGATGTAGGGCTAAAAATATGATTCATTTGCGATACGGTCTCACAGAGTCAAAAGATTGCACGACTCGTCAACGTAAGACCTTACCTACTATTGTATCCAAAATTACGATATCACTTAATCCACATATGCACAGAATAGCTTGATAACACTCGACGAATTGAAATTAGTTCGACTTAATGCATAATAGTGGCGACAGGGTGAAAGCCGGCTGTCGCCGGCTTTCAAAAACAACAATTTGTTTGCGATACGGTTTATAGATTGCGGTAAACAGTATCTTTTGGTCACTCCTCATAGCATCCCCTGTCGTGCCATGTGGACACAAGGCTCGTCACTATGGCGAGCTTTGTGCTTTCATAGTATTTACTGATCCTTATCAAATAGTAAATATGAGTTAAAATAAAAATAAAATAGCCACCGCTATGCGCGTCCTTGTAGTTGAAGATAAAGCAGAAATTAGAAACACTCTCAAACGAAATCTGGAAGCAGAGTGTTTTGCCGTTGACGTAGCCTCGGACGGACCAAGCGGACTGCAGCTGGCTCGACTAAACACCTACGATATTTTGATTCTTGATAACATGTTGCCAGGCATAACGGGCCCTGAACTCTGCTCCCTGCTCCGAGCAGAAGCCTATACAACACCAATCCTTATTTTGTCAGTACTGGCGAAGACCGACGAAAAAGTAGCTGCCCTCAATGCTGGAGCCGATGACTATCTGACGAAACCATTTTCTTTTGATGAGCTCTTGGCTAGGGTGCGCGCCCTCCTTCGCCGAACCGGTGAACTACTCGATGACGTACTTGAAGGCAGTGGCGTACTACTAGATTCAAAACGGCAAGTAGTCACAAAAGATGAATCCGAGGTGCATTTAACCAGAAAAGAGTTTATGTTACTCGAATATTTTATGCGTAATCCGGGGACCGTTCTCTCTCGAGGCATGATTATGGAACATGTCTGGGACATGAACGCAGACCCTTTTTCAAATACAATTGAAGCTCACATACGCAGCTTACGCAAAAAACTCGGTGACGGTAACGACCGATCACTCATCAAAACAATTTCTGGACGAGGCTACCGCTTTGACTAAATTAAAACCCCTCTTTTAGATCTCTTTAAGAATCTGTTGAGAATCAACTTATAATTTCATCACTATTTGTAAGCAATACTACTAGTCGCTAGCTCCTTGAAAGCTAATGTCTAGATCACATCAAACATTGTCATTTTCTGCTGCCGAATGGGCATTATACGCCGAGTGCTATGATGCATTAACGCATATCAGACCATATCAAGAACTTGTAAGAGCAGTGCATGAGCTCGTTCCTAAAACAGCCAGTAACATTTTGGATGTTGGCTGTGGGACAGGGACGTTATTATCATCACTTTCAGACACGCACCCCAATTCGCAACTGACTGGGATTGACCCCACCACAGCGATGCTTGAACAAGCGCGACGTAAACTACAAAACCGAGCTGAACTTATCAAGACCACTACTGCTGAGGCTCCTGAACAGTTTCGCGAAGCTTTCGATGTCGTAATCAGCTGCAATGTGCTCTATGCCACGCCAAACCCTGAAGCCTTTTTAAGCCAGATTCGAAATTTTCTTGTACCAGGAGGAGTTTGTATTATCGCGACTCCTAAAAAGGGTTTTGATAACGGCCTTATTGCAAAAGCCCACTGCAATGATTCGCGCGCTGATGACTACTGGCTTGATCCTCACAGTAGCCCGGAACGTGAAAGACATTTGGTGACCGAGGCTTTTGGTACTGGTACCTTATCACAAGCAATGATTAACGTGGCTTATTTTAATCGAAAAATTGCTGCCACAACACAGTTTCACTTTCTTCTAGAATCAGAACTCGAGACACTCTTTCAGAGAACAGCTCTCGGTATCACCAACATGTCACTGACATATGCGAAGCAAACACACCTCATCAAGAGCCATAGAAAGGAGACAGCATGAATCTGTCTGAAACTACCCACACTTCTACACCATCGAAACCCAATGACCATATCAATCAGCAGTCAAGCGCAACAATCGAACTATATGAAGAAGGAACATCTGGATACGAGTCAGTATTAGCGTTCGCTAATGATTCGTACGAACGTGATTGGGGTTCACGAACAGCGTATCGACCAGCCTGGTTTTTCTCAGTCCACCGTCTAGAAGGGGTAGTTGGGTGTATCGGTCTTAACAACCGTCTAACCTCACAACTGTTTCTAAACGACCCGCGAGTTAGTTCATGGCAAAGACAGCATCCTGAAAGAATGTGTGATCAAAACTTTTTTATCGCACGACAGTGTTCATTTGCGGGGCCAATTCTCTTGTCACTCGCAGCTCGTCTAGCTGAAGTGAAAGGGATTAACTATGTAGCGTACTCAGGCATACCAGCTTCTCAAAAAACACTAGAGCGAATTGGGTTTACTACTCATTGCTTAGGGCCAGTTGACATCTCAATTGTGCCAACATCTATGCAAAAAACGCTCTTACACTGGTTAACAGCTAATAAAGAAGCAGCAGTATACGTACTGGCGACCAAGGGATCAAAAGAGTACTGTCAAGCAACGTTGCAGCGTTTTCAGCGACGTGTGATGGTCTCAAAAGCAACGTTGCAACATCTCGATCTTGAGTAGACAGTAGCGAAACGCCGGTTGCAGCAACCTGTAACAACCGGCGTTTTACTATATACTGCGAACGATATGGAAGTAGTGGTTATAGGAATCTTAAGTGGAACTGCTCTACTTAATGCATTGCTATTGTTGTTGATATACCAATGGCATAAGCGAACTACCTTTCACAGAGCATTCTTGGTTCATGTAGCTGCCACCCTCGGCTGGACGGCAGCAATTTTAGTGTATCTGAAGACTGAGTGGATGTTCGTTGGTCAACTTACCTTTGCCTTTGCACTTATTCTCACTGTCGCTAAATACTATTTTGTAAACGTCTTTCCTGATGAAAAAGAAAAGCCGGGGTTGCTATTTTATCTTTCGCTCTTACCAGCAGCCGGGTTGCTGATACTAAGTTTTATACCCCACATGTACTACACCGAAGCTACCGTTGTGAACGGTGCTTACATGACCTCAACACCGGGACCAGCTGCGCTGCTTTATGTGATTGGGATCATGTTCTATCTTATTGCGCCGAGCATTCACCTATGGCGAAAAATGAGGCGACCTTCTCATTCGAAGTTAGTAACTCGCCAACTAACCATACTATTTTACGGAATGACGGTATTCTTTTTTATAGCGTTTTTAACTAACTCGATATTACCAGTAGTATTTGAAATATACTTCTTTAACGGTATTGGTCCAGTATTTTCACTCATACTAGCGGCGTTTATTGTTCACAACATTTATCGCTATAAGTTTCTTGAAATTCAAACACTACTCCACCGAGGCTTTGTCTATATTTTACTCTTGGCATTAGCTACTCTAGGTTACTTGAGTTTGGTTGGCTTCATAGGATCAATACTCCACCAAACACTTGAGGTTGCCGTACTTATCGCTGGCGCGATCACGACTATCGTAGGTATTGTGAGCGCTCCCGCTCTCAACACGTATATACGCAGACTTACTAACCGCTTCTTTTTCAAAGATTCTTATGACTATCAAGAAGCACTTTTACTATTATCAAAAGCCGGTCATGAGTCGCTTGAAATGTCATCGTTACTAGAGACATCTGAGCAAGGCCTGGCTGCAATCTTGCAGGCAGAGTATGTACATATCGTTAGGACTATCAACGACAAAACCACTAGTGATTTGGAAGTTCCTATTAAACTAAAGTATGAACAAGTTGGCGTTATTGTAGTTGGTCCTAAAAAATCTGGCGACCCCTACTCGGATACTGACCTGACACTATTACGAACCTTCGCGCGACAAACAGCGCTCGCGATTGGTCGTGTGCTTCTCTATCAAGAAGTGGTACAGCGAGCTAAGGAGTTGGAAGATAAAGTCACCGAGCGCACACAGGAGCTACAGCAAATTCAACAACAGCAAGAATCAATGATGTTGCAACTTTCACATAACCTGCAAACACCACTGGCTGTATTGCGTGCAAAGTTGCAAGAATTGAGGGGCTTTCCAGATCAAGAAAAGGTAGCGAGGGGGCTAGAGAGATCAGTTGAAGAATTATCTGGATTTATACGCGACCTCCTCCATTATGCTCAGCTCGAGAGCGGTCAAGATACTTTGCATTTCGCTTCAATAAACCTAACGTCATTCCTTGAAGAAATTATAGAAGAAGTCGAGACCATTGCAGAGACTAAGAGTGTGAATGTTGTGACTTCGGTTGAAACAGAGTTGCGGGTACTTGCTGATGCCCAACGCCTACGAGAAGCCATTATGAATATATGTAGTAACGCATTGAAGTACATGGGTAGTACCCAAACCAAAACCCTCACCATTACAGCAGCTCAAAAAGGAGACATCGTTGTGATGTCATTTACTGATACTGGTATTGGTATAGACTCCGACGACCTGGAACATATTTTTAATCATTTTTACCAGGCAAAAAATTCTGTTACTGGCACTGGCCTGGGCCTTTCGATTACGCGACAGATTGTTGAGAAGCACAATGGAACCATTACGGCTCAGAGCACAGTCAGCAAAGGAAGCACCTTTACTATGACACTGCCTCGACACGATTCATAAAAACCTGCCGACTTTGCTACACTACAGGTAATTAGCAATTAACTTTTTTTATATGAGCACCCCACGAAAAGCAGTACAAATGATTGCAACTCTTGGCGTTATTGGTATTGGCATCTATATGCTGGCGAGCTATGCTTGGCCGAATCCACCCGCCGTGAGTGGTATTGGCTTCTTACTGGCTGGCATTGCTCTCTGGATGAATCACTGCCCGGTGATGAAGTGGTTGTTTGAGCGAGATCATTCTCATGAATAGACATTCTTGATAAGAAATTTGTTATACTCCCGGTCATGAATAAACCCTACAACCGAGGACTATTTCTGTTCCGGCGAGATCTGCGGCTCGAAGACAACCTTGGTCTTTTGGCATTGCTAGAACAATGTGAGGAAGTTATTCCAGCGTTTATATTTGATCCACGCCAGATTGACCGGGAGCAAAACCACTACTTTAGTGAGCCGGCGTTTCAGTTTTTATTGAACTCGCTCCAAGAGCTTGATGATGATCTGAAGGCTCGTGGTTCTCAGCTTTATATATTTGATGGTGATCCTGCTGAGGTGACACAACAGCTGATTGAGAAAGACGTGGTTGATGTCGTGTTTGTTAATAAAGACTACACACCGTTTTCCCGTACGCGCGACAAAGCGATTGCCGACGTATGCGAAGAAGCCAACATTCCGTTTGAACGCCATCACGATGCGGTGTTAGCGCCAATTGAAACTATCCGTACGGGGCAGGACAAACTCTATACCGTGTTTACTCCGTTTATGAGAAATGCCGCGACACATGCTGTACCAGAGCCGCGGAAAAATAATTTTTCAAATTATTTTTCCGCGGCTCTTACCACCCGCACGGTTCCGCTGTCCGAATACACAGCCGATACTACTGGCATGGAGCTAGCACTTGCCGGTGGTCGAAGTGAGGCACTAGCAATTATGCGAGACCCGGTGTTCCTCAATGGCTATAAAGACAATCGTAATTGGCCTGGAAAAGAAAAGAGTACCTCGCGCCTCTCAGCTCATCATAAATTTGGCACGATCTCGATTCGTGAAAGTTATCAGTTGGCCGCAGAGCACTCAGGCAAGGGTTCACACTTTATTTCCGAACTCTACTGGCGAGATTTCTACTACTACACCGCTTATCACTTCCCCATTGTTTTCAAACAATCGTTTTTACCTTGGGCCAAACACATCAAGTGGATTAATAACAAAGAGCAGTTCGCAGCATGGTGTGAGGGTCGCACAGGTGTGCCGATGGTCGACGCTGGGATGCGTGAGCTCAATCACACGGGCTGGATGCACAACCGTTCGCGCATGATTGTGGCTTCTTATCTCACTAAAAACCTCCTGATCGATTGGCGTTGGGGTGAACAGTACTTTGCCAGCAAATTGCTCGATTATGATCCAGCGCAAAATAATGGTGGTTGGCAGTGGAGTGCATCAGTGGGCACTGACCCACGACCGCTACGTATTTTTAATGCCTACACGCAAGCGGTAAACTACGATCCAGACGCAATCTATATCAAACAATGGATTCAAGAGCTTAGGGATGTCGACCCAAAGAAACTAGCTGACGGCAAAACCCAAGACTTGAGTGAGCTAGCACCAGATTACCCAGCACCAATTGAAGATCAAAAATCAAGCTATCACCGCACGATGGAAGTATATAAAGCCGCGAAGGACAAGTGGAAACAAGAAAAGATTGCTGAAAATAGTTAACGGATAATACGTTGTTTGCGTAAATAGTTTGTTGTGAGAACTTCGTTATTATTTAGATTAACGTGGGCTGTAACTTCCCCAACTGCAATTTCATGATCACCCTGTATAGCGAGCCAATCAATTATGGTAATTTCCATATAACCAGCACTGAGTGCGAAATACGGTAATCCTGACTGTTCTCTAATCTCATACCGTTTTTGGAGCCGTTTTATTTTATCTATCTTCTTTCCACTAAACTTTCCGCACACTCGTACTACTGGAGCAAGATCTATGCTGAGAAGCTGTAATAAACAGCGATTCGAGCATTTAAGATTTTCTAGCGTCTTCGTATCCTTATATACAGCAACCATCATAAGTTTTGGTTCAAGTGAGACAGCCGTAACGTAGGTGGCAATATTCATATTCGTTGCACCGGACTCATCCATTGTACTTACACTCCAGACTGCTTGGTTTGAACGATTCCAGAGTTTACGCATAGATAATTTTGCTGAATAATAGCAATGTTGTGAAAAAAGAGCTATCAAATATTGATATAGAACAAATCATTCTGATGGCTTGGGGTGACACTATTCCTTTTGAAGTGATTGAGCGTGAGTATGGCATCACCGCGAATGAAGTACAAAAACTAATGCGCAAGCATCAGTCTGAGAAGACCTATCGTCGCTGGCGAGAGCGCGTTACTTCTCGCAGTGGATCGAGCAGTAAACACGAGAGCTTAAGCACCGTCTCTTCCCAACGACAAAAATACTAGCCAATTTTCTTGACCTTCTGGCGGCAACGGTCACTACAATATTTCACCTGCTCCCACTGACTGCGCTGTTTCCAACGTTTACGGTTCTCAAATGGCCGCTGACAAGCGATACAAATTTTTGTCTCTTTCACGACAGCTAGTATACTCATGACCATGAAAGAAGCGACTCTGATTTATCCGCACCAACTGTTTGCCAACCCTCCTACTATCGCCAAAGGGCGAGTTATCTATCTCATAGAAGAAACGCTTATCCTGACCCACAATCCAATTCATCGACAGAAGCTGGTGTTTCATAAGTTGTCGATGGATGCGTATGAAGCAAGGCTTCGAGAGGCGGGGGACCAAGTGAACCGCCGCCGTATTCACGAGTACCCAACCACCCAAAATTTTTTTTAGCGGCTCAAGACACAAGGCATTCAAAAAAACAAATTGGTT
>JBCCYW010000014.1:0-23199 GCA_039188945.1 Patescibacteria group bacterium | reverse complement strand
CGCTACCAGCCGCTGTGGCTGGCCGAAGCGCCAGGGTGGCTACGTTGCTCTCAGCCACAGTGTTGTTGACGGTATTTAACCAATCACCTGGTGTTTCAGTGCCAGCACTCGAGACAGCCTTATCAGCAATCTGGATCTGTCGATGATCGATCGGGCCACCACTGTGATCTACCCGCATGGTGTATCCAGTTGGTGCTAAGCCAGTGGTGATGTCGTCGTGAGTGAGAGCGGAGATGAGCACCACCTGAGCGCCGTCAGTGACGGTCGTGATCGCACTGTTTGGTGGGTTCGAGTCATTGGTGTTTGCCTGGTAGTGCGAGCCAGTTGGCGTCACGTCCAGCGGCTGGCTTTGATCAACCCCACGATAGGCAATGATCACCGATGACCACTGCTCAGCCCCACCGTCGGTGTGAGTGAGTGAGTAGGTGCTTGGTTCGGAGGCTGCAATCCGTGTGAAAATGCCCGTGGTTCGGTCTTGTCCAGGCGACTCCACTCCATCAAGGGCGGTCTGCCGTGTCCAGCCGACTGGGGTGGTGAAGTCACCGACATTGTCATTGCGATGCGAGACCATGATGAGCAGGTCACCATCCTGCACCCCACTTGGGACTGAGATGATCTGTCCAGTAGTACCGACCACAGAGCCGGCGTGGGTTATGCCACCGTCGCCCACGTAGCTAATCGAACTGGCTGATCCACCACTGGTGGTGTCCTTCAGCGTTCGATCACCGGTGTGGTCGTAGGCGAAGGTGATGTCTCCACTTGTAACTAGTTCTTGGCGGTAGTTCCACACGTTGGTGTCGCCATCGTAGGTGAGGACATTCCCGACATTGTCATAGGTGACGGCGTTGCCGGCAATTGAGGTTGGTGCATGCGGGTTGGCATAACTGCCACCCGTGTCACCCGCATAGAGGTATGACCCTTGATCGGATTTTGAGGTGAGGTTGCCGAGTGCGTTGTATGCGTAGGTGCGCAGGTAATCCTGGCTCGAGGTGGCATTGCTCGAGGAAGCCCGGGTTAACCGATAGAGATCATCGTAGTCGTAGAAGATGGTTCCGTTATCAAGAAGCGATTGGTTCACGATCTTGGTGATATTACCAACGTTGTCATACTCATAAGAGAAGTGCTGCAAAGCGTCTTCAGCCTCACTCTCGCTACTCGTGTGTTCAACCACGAGCTTCGGATCGTTAGTGGTGCCAGTCTCATCCGCGAAGTAGATGCGGGCTTCGGAATTCACGACGCCAGATGGCTGAATGTTGGCGGCGTCATGGATTGACCGGCCGCTGATTTCGGTAACACCCGTGGTGTCGATGTATGCCTCTCCGTTCGCATTGAACGCAAAGTTCTTCCAACCATTTGTCCAGGAACTAGCCGCGTACTCAGTATCTGAAAGCGTGTCTGTGTTGGTGGTGTTGTTCTGGTAGTCCGCCAGGATAATGTCATCTGAACTATCGAGGTTCACCTCATAGATGCTGTAGCTGGTGGCGACCTCTTGGGTCTTCCAGGTGGCGTAGACGGAGAAGGTTGCGCTATCAATAATACTGGAACTTAAGCTCGACGTGTCGAATGGGAAGTACGAGCGATAGAGGGTCTTGCCCGTTGAGCCACCAGCCAAACGCACCCGGCTGAAGGTGCTGTTGGTAGAGGTGGTAGAGAGCGCAAACCCCGTCCCGTTACGAGCCTCGCTAAAGGTGGCGTGACTGCTGCTATGGATGAAACCATCTGACGGTTCAGCGAAGAAGGTTGAGGTGGTACTCCCAACCTTGCCGCGCACAATCCGTTGTGGGCTGTGCTTCTGTTGCTTGATCTCAATGGTATCTGCGATGACCTGAAGGAGGGCTGCCTCAGGGTCTTCACGCAGGTTCCACTCACGTAGTTCGCCGGTCTCAGCATCAATCTCCGAGCGTTTGATTTCACCAGCTTCGTCATGCACCAGGATTGGTGGGTTATAGATCAAGAAGCGTTCGATATCGACAGTACCATCTGGGCCAAAACCAATCTGGCGACCGTTTTGACGCCAGGCTCGAGCTTTCACTTCCACCCCGCCGTCAATCACATCGATGTCGACGATCTCAATGTCGTAGTTGGTGTTGCCCTTGCGTACTGGTGTTCGATCTTGGCGACCGAGGGCTTGCAACTCATAACTCTTGGCGCGCGTTCGCTCTGCCACCGTCATGTTCTTGAACGCCCGATCGAGACTACCAGCTGGACTAAAGGCATTGGTTCCCGTTGCTCGAGGCTTTTCTGCTACCGCAACTGCCGGAGCGGTCTCAGGAGCCGCTTCAGGGGCTTCCTGGATGGTTGGAGTGCTCGACGCCGGCTCATCGCTCACGGCTGCTACGGGCTCGGTGTTGGTAGCGGCCAGCTCTGGTTCAGATTCCGTCGTACTAGCTACTTCCGCTTCCGCTACCACCTCTGCCTCAGGGGTAGTGGTGCTGGTATCGGCAGCTTCCACTGGTTCAGGCTCTGGCTGTACTTCAAGTTCAGTTGCTTCCTCTACGATCGGCTTAGCTATGACGTCCTCAACTACTGTTTCTGGTTCAACGTCCGCTTCCTCAGTCGGGATTTCGATAGGTTCTTCTTCAACCAGTTCATCTGGTTCACTGACCGGCTCTGGCTCTGCCAATGCAGGTTCTGAATTCTCCGAACCAAACAGCTCGGTTTCGAGCGTAAGGAGATCAGGGCCACCATTGCCGGTACCAATCGGGTCTGTCACGGTCACTAAACTGGCTAGACGATACATCTCATCGTCGGCATAGGTGCGGGTGGTGGTGGCCCGATTAGCGTGCACGATCACCGTCGGCTGAGCATGCGGACTATAGTCGAGATTGCTGATCACGTCGGCATAGCTGCCACCGCTCTCTTTCTGCTCCACGGTCTCAAGGAGGTTAGCGTCATTGTATGTGTATCGCACCGCTGAGCTATCAGGGTAGGTGATCTCGAGTTGATTGCCCTGGCGATCGTAAGTGTATCCGGTCACGTATGACGCGCCGTCAATCTCGCGTGTCTCTTCGTCGATAAGACCGTTGTGGGTGTACGTGTATGAGGTGGTGGTGGTGCCAGCGTCAGCTTCGCACAGGAGCCCCACTCCATTGGTGCAACTGTCGTAGCTATAGGTGATTTCAGTGCCCGCCACGCCGGTGAAGTTTTCGGCCGTTGGGCGATTCAGCGCATCGAAGGTAACGACGGTGACCTGGTTCTCTGGGTCAGTCGTGGTCGCCACATTGCCGGCCGCGTCGTACTCAAAGTCCCACTCGCCAAAGCTGGCATCAGCTGGGTCATGGAGGTCTTCCAGGGTGGTGCGGCGAGAGAGACCGTCGTAGGTGATGGTTCGTTCATGGCCGAGGTCGTCAGTGAGCTTGGTGAGATTGTCGTTATCATCCCACGCATAGGTGGTGTCGTAGTCATTTAATCCTTCGTGCTCGGTGACCTGGTGTAACCGGTTAAAGGCATCGAACGTGAAGTCTTTCTGGTTGTTCTCAGCGTCGGTAACTGTCTCCGTCCACTGATCGTAGCTGGTGGTGGTGTCACCTACGACCGTGCTCACCTTGGTGATCCGCTCGAGGGGATCGTACGCATAGCTGGTGAAGAGATCACTCTCCGTGCTCACGGTGCTGCGGCTTGAGCCATCATCGAAGTACGGCAAGCTTTCTTCCGCTAAGAGACCTCCGGCTCCGTAGACCAGGTCTCTAACCGCGAATTCATTGCTGGCTTCTGCTGTAACTCGTTCTTGGATCAGGCGACCGAAGCCGTCGAGATACGAATATGTATCATGCTCGAGTGAGCTCGTGAGGTGCTTAGTGTGCTGCACTGCTGTCGCGCCAGCCGTGTCGGTATATGTCCACCCAGCTGCCAGCACAGCCGATCCAGTTTGTGGATCGGGGATGACCGAAGCGATTGGCCGACCAACGCCATCAAAGGTGGTCGCAAATACCTCACCATTCACGTCAGTGGTGGTCGCTACCTGGCCGGAATTGAGATCAACCTCATAGAGCGTAACTTGGCTCAGCGGATTGCTCGAGGATGCCACAAAGAGGTTGTTGGTGTCGTAGCCAAAGCTGGTGGTGTGGCCTCGCGGATCAGTCTCACTAGTCACCTGGCCATAGGCGTTGTGCGTCCAGGTGGTATCGACGTAGGTGCTGCCACTGACCCAATCTTCACGCTTGGTGAGATTGCCATCAGTCACTGAGCCAAGCGCTTGGGAATCGTAGTATAAGTTTGATTGCTTGACCGTGGTGCCACTATCATCTTTTCGGGTCTCTTGGCTTAAGGCCACCACACCGGCAGTGTTAGTGGCGTAGCTAAAGTCGGTGCTTCGCTTGTCTGTGCCGCTGTCGGTGAAGGTGCCGTCGGTACTGCCAGATACCTCCCCCCATTCAGTGAAGGTGGTCAGCGAGCCGTTCGTGGTGTCGTAAGTGTATGAGGTGGCCCGGTCTTTGTGGTCGGTGTCACCGTCATAGCTAAGCTCGAGCACACTGCCGGCCCGCACGAAGGTGGCATCGTCACCCAGATCGGTGATGTCATAGTTGGTGCGGACGATGCTGTATTCGTCGCTGCCGTCACCGACTTCGATGCGATACGGCCGGCCGATCCTAGTTTCGCTATCACCAGCCTCTTCAGAAGCCGTGTCGTTGCCGTTGCCCTGGTGGAAGAAGGTGGTGGTCGTTCCGAGCTCACCACCCTTGGTGACTTTCCCAAAGCCTGAGAAGCGGCGATCGCGGAGGTCTGAGGCATCAAAATAGAAGTCACCGTCTTCGTAGCCGTAGGTTTCGCTCCAGGTGTTGCCGAAGGTGCTGTTATGAGTGACGGATTCGAGGACTCGCACCGGGAATGGCAGTGATGGGTTGTCGCGATTGCCTGAGACGTCACCAAGCTTTCCAGAGCCGGTATAAGTGAGATCGATCTCACCGCCTTCTGGGGTGGTGATCATGGTGACGATGTCTGGTTGTTCGTGGTCGTTGAGGTAGACCCCTGCCCCTTGGTTGCTGCCATAAGCCTTGGAATAGATCAGGTCAGTGAGACCATCTCCGTTAATGTCGGCAGGAAATGCAATGCTTTCTTTGAATAAAAACTGACTCGCCAGACCGAATTTCAGGATTTCGCGTTCTTCCCATTCGGTTCCGGTATTGACGAAGACGTCGCCCCAGCCTGTATTGCCGCCATCGTCATCAAAGATGATGTCCAAGAGGCCATCGTTGTTGAAATCAACCATCCGATAGCCGTTGTCTCGACCTGGCTCTGAGCCCCACGGGTCAGTGATGAAATAGCCAGGAATACTGTCGGTATATGATGTGTCTTGTGACCACCCTGCCCCGGTGTTGAGATAGACCATCTTTTCACCGACATCGTTATGATCGTCGTAGTACGAGCTGATGATGTCGACCAGGCCGTCGCCGTTAATGTCAGCCACCCGGCCGAAATGCTCTTTAAATGCTATGCCCCCCACTGTCGGCAGTGTCCACTCGCTGGTGGTGGCCCAGCCGTCGCCGGTGTTGAGATAGACCTGATTGCCAGGACTGCCTCCTTGTATTGATTCATCGCGCAGGATGTCTGGTAGACCATCGCCGTTGACGTCACCGAAGGTATAACCTTCGTCATCTCTCGTGGTGTCGATCTTGTCGACGAAAGGGCCAGGGAGGGTCAGCGTATAGTTGCTGGGAACTCCCCCGGTGAGCGGTGACCAGCCCGTGCCAGTGTTGAGATACACCGCTCGATACTGAGCACTATTGTCCCACAAATCAGCTGACCAGATGATATCGGCGAGACCATCGCCGTTGACGTCGAGCACCCGTACGTTGTTGGAGGCAAAGAAGAAATTAACGTTCGGTTGGGGAACCGCAAGTGTCCAAGGTGTGTTTTCAACGAAGTCATCGCCGTCGTTGATGTATACGCTGCCACCACCATCGAAGAGGTCGACCTTAATGAGGTCGGTGAGGCCGTCGCCATTCACATCGGCTGGTCGATAGCCGTCTGTGTCGCCGTTATCATAGAGTGGGACATCAGACGACCCGAAACCACCAGCTGCATAGCTCGTAGTTTTGATATCCATATCGCTGGTACTAGTCGCGTAGTGGAAGGTATGAGGCGTGAGCGTGGTGGTTTCACCATGCACCCGGCCGGCTTCCGTGACCGTCGCCAAGAGATCGCGCTTCAGGTTGTCCCCTACCTGGTAGCCCAGGGTGTATTGCTTTGACCAGGAACCGTCGATCAGAGCCCTGATTTCGCTAATCCGATCAGTGGTAGTGGCGGCAAAACCATGATCGTAGCTGCGGAAGGCTTGCGTGCGGCTGGCCCGATCAAACTCAATGGTGAAGATACCGTCGGTGGTGTCGTAGCCTGAGTAGCTGATGCGCTCTGGGTAGATGACGCCATCAGCCTGGTGGTAGCTATAGGTGACGTAGTTGTCGTTCTGATCGCGGGTTTCTGAGAGCATCCACTTCGCGATCTCAGTGCTGTCGTCTGGATTGCTCTGGCGATCGGCCGCTGTCTCACCAAAGGTGTATGTGACCCCTTGTTTATTGGTCACCGTCCAGGTGTTGCTGGCGAGCGTATAGACGAGGAAATCGCCGGTTTCGATCTTTGGTCGATACTCACCGCTGGTGCTGGTCTCAACCAGTTCTCCAGACAGGCTAGAGAAGAAGCTCGAGGTGCCAGTGTATAGGTGCTCAATACCGTATTTATTGAAGCGTTCGATGTATGGAATATCGATCGACCACCCATAGCCAAATTGATCATGATCACTACCGCCCCGACTGCTGTATTGGAGGGAGAGGTCTGGGGTAGCAAGCTCACGACCCGGTGGCACCGAAAGTGGAATGGCGTAGGTAAAGGAGCCATCGCTTGCGTTGGGTGAGATGGTACTAGTCTGTGCTGTGGTATCTGCCGGTGGTGGAGCGCCCTGCCCCGCTTGGTTCATCGCTGACGCGAAATGAATGTATGGAAAGAAGGAAGCGAGGAGAAGAACGCTGATGAGCTTATAAAGAAAACGCGTAATGCTAGAAGCACCACCATTAGTGATTGCGAAATACATAATGGCATTGAGTATTAAGTTGTTAACGCGCTCAACGTTGTTTGGTTTGTATGATACAGGGTCGATGGGATACTGCAATAAGTATGTAGTAAATGTAGGATAGTGGGCCGCGCCGTTTCTTTCATATATACTGGGCGCGCATGTCACTCACTGTATTTCAAGTAGCCGTAGAGGGGTTGGATGATAATTTTTCGTATGTTATCGCCAATACCGAGACAAAAGAAACGGCGATTGTTGATCCGACCGGGAAGATTGAGCGAGTCGAAACAGTGCTGCAAGAACAGGGCCTCCAACCAACCCTGGTGCTCATAACCCACACCCATCTCGATCACTACGACCAACTCGCTGCAGTCACGAACCGCTATCAAGACCTTGTGGTGTATGTGCATGAGCTAGGAGAAGAGAAGGTGAGCAGTAGCACACCAGCCCCGGTCCGAAGCTTTGAAGAGGGGAGTGTCATTACATTGGGAAATTCTGAAATCTCTGTACTTCATACTCCGGGACACCTCAACGATTCAGTCTGTTTTTATATTGCAGCCGCACACAGCGCCGACGGTACCCCGCTTCTCATTGCCGGAGACACCCTCTTTGTGCATGGCTGTGGTCGCACGACTCCTGGTGAAGTCGAAGACTTATATATGTCGCTACAACGACTCAAGACCCTACCTAGTGAAACAATTGTCTTTCCTGGACATGACTACGGACCAGCCCCAACATCAACTATTGGAGAGGAACTGATCCATAACAAATATTTTCTAGCTAAGGATTTAGAGGAATTTATCTCGCTCCGGCTCGGGTAAGGCGTTATACTATCTCTAATGTTCGTATCGCTCTGTGGCGATTATCTATGGTGGCACTACACTGATGCTTTGCGTCAGCTCTTTCGCATCTGGATTAACTTCATGTGGTTTGCCACTCACTACTTTTCAATTCCGCTTCTCATCACCTCACTGTTTGCGCCTTGGAAACGAATGACTGAACGAGCCGGCGCCTTTACCTTCGAAGCCTACGGTGAAGCTTTGATCGTAAATATGATGTCGAGAGTAATCGGCTTTTTCTTGCGACTGATTATTATTTCGGTTGGTCTGATTGTCTTGGTTGGATTGTTTTTAGGAATTGTACTGGTGATCGGAACGTGGCTTGTGGCGCCAGCCCTAGTCTTTGGCCTGTTGAGTTATGGAGCAACATTGCTTTTTTAAGTATGAAAACTATCTACGAACACAGCCAAGTACACCTCCCCGCAGTATTTCTCGACAGACTTATTGGTCGTAGTCTCTTAAGCTATATTCGCTACACCAGCTTCTTTTTCACCATCCTCGCAGTAATCATTTCTGTCGGACTGCCACTCAGTCCTTATGCGGCTTGGTCTGACACCTTTTTAGGGATCAGTTTCATTGCGTTAAGCGTGTGGGGGCTGTCGCTGATGTTGTATTGCTATCACAATGCTCACTTCTTCTTTGGCCTTAATTCAATCATTGGCCTCGTGCCAGAAGTACGTACCGGTGTCACCTATGAACTAGCCGAAATCATTAGCCTCAATGCTGAGGATTTGGCGGCGGCCTTCGCTACGCACCGGCTTGGCCGACAGGTATTGCTACGAGCAGGAATCAGTCCCGCCCAGATCTCCACGTTTCTTAGCCAAGACCGCCCAGCTATCTCTGCTCATATGATTCCAGTTGCTGAGGACACGCTATTCAGTTCAATTAATCTCGGACAGTTTCTCTTACAACAAGATATTGGTCTGCAATCACTTCTTAAGGAAGCGGGGGTACAGAACGATAGCTTCCAAGGAGCATTACGTTGGGTATTTGGTGTTCATCTTGGCAGTAAACGAGCGGCTCGGTGGTGGAGCAAGGATAACCTCTCACAAATCAAAGGAATCGGACGTGAGTGGTCGTATGGTCGCGCCTACAAACTCGAGCGCTATCTTCGAAATATTCGAACAACCGCTGTCTTCTCATCAATTGCTGGCAGTAGCTCGTATGCGAGCGAAAAAATTGACGCCATTGAGTCTATCTTAGCCCGCGACAAAGCAGCTAACGCTTTGATCATCGGCGAACCAGGAGTGGGAAAGATGGATCTGATGGTGGCGGTTGCCAGTCGGATGGAAAGTGGTCGTTCGCTCGATGCCATTTCGGGCAAACATGTACTGGTACTTGATACTGATCGACTGTTTGCGAGCCACAAAGACAAGCAATCGTTTGAAGTTGCGTTTCTTACCATGCTTGATGAGGCAGTACGGGCTGGTAATTTGATTTTGGTACTTGAGAATATCAGCACCTTTATCACTGAAGCGGCCTCACTCCAAGTGCAGGTGGCAGATTTGCTTGACCCTTATCTAGCCAACCCAGCATTGCATGTTGTCGCTACCGATACACCTGGTGCGTACCATAACCAACTCGAAACCCTGGGCGCTTTTACTCGGCGCTTCTCGGAAGTTCTCCTCGAACCATCTGATCTCTCAAGTAGCGTCAGTCTTTTACAAAATCTTGCTCTAGCACAAGAACAAAAACACCGAACCCTCTTTACCTACACCGCCATTGAAGCAATCGCGACCAGTGCCGACCGTTATTTGGTAGAAGGAGTGATGCCCGATAAAGCAGTGACTCTGTTGGTTGAGGTAGCTGCTCGAGCTGGGAAAGACGGACAGGAGATTGTGACGAGCGAGTATGTGTATGACTATGTTGGTGAAAAAACCGGCATTCCGGCTGGACCGATTCGCGAAGAAGAACGCGACTTATTACTCAATATTGAAGAAAAATTACACGAGCGAGTCATTGGGCAAGGAGCCGCGATAGACGCCATTGCTAAAACCATGCGACGTGCTCGCGCTGGCATCGGGCGGGCTGACAAACCGATTGGTACATTTCTCTTTTTAGGACCAACCGGCGTTGGTAAAACCGAAACCGCCAAAGCTTTGGCGTTTACCTTCTTTGGTGCAGAAACAGCCATGCACCGCCTAGATATGTCTGAGTTTTCTGGCCCAGACGCCCTTGAACGATTGATCGGAACCCAGGAATCATCCGGCGCACTGGCTGACATGCTGCGGGAACATCCTTATTCTGTTGTGCTCCTGGATGAATTCGAAAAAGCTGGCCGTTCAGTGCATGACTTGTTTCTCCAAATTCTCGATGAAGGCATGTTTACTGATGGGCGTGGCACCCAAGTCAATGCGCGTAACACTATTATTATTGCGACCAGTAACGCCGGAAGTCAGTTAATTCTCCAAACGATTCAGCAACGCAAAGAGCTCGCAACACTGCAGCAGGAAATTGTCGATCATATTATTAAAGAGGGGATCTATCGACCAGAGTTGATCAATCGTTTTGATAGTACGATTATTTTTGAACCTCTGACTCTTGAGGAGCAGAGTAGCGTGGCCGGCTTACTATTGCATGACTTGTATAAACGAATTGAAGAACGCGGCTTTCGCTTAGAGATAACTCGAGAGTTGATGGATGTGTTGGTTGAGAAAGGCTACGACCCACAATTTGGTGCTCGCCCAATGCAGCGGGTAGTGCAAGACCTCCTTGAAGAGAAAATTGCCCAGAAAATTATTTCTGGAGAGGTGCAAAAAGGCGAGACGATTATGCTCAGTCGAGCAGATTTTTCAGAGGCCGAGTTAGCGGTGTAAAAGAAAACCCCAACTATTCACAAAGTGATTAATCGGGGAAGGGGAAGAATTCGATACGCTCAAATCCTTTGGCTTGTTTTTGGTAGTAGACGTTGGCAGTGAAACGTTCACCCTGCGCGACCTTAAGAAACCACTCGTGATCACTCTCCAACATTCGATCAAAGGGTAGCTGATCGATCGGATACCACTCAGGCTGATACATATCGTCTGTTTCGCGCAGCTCACCGACGAAGTGACCGGTGCGATAGATGTGAACGTTGAAGTCTGGAGCGCCGTTTGCGTAAAAAGTAATAATGGCCACCTTTTCCAGCTTGTCTGGATCGAGAATGATCTTCATTTCCTCTTCGGTCTCACGCACGAGACACTCGACCAGAGTTTCGCCAGGGTCTTGTTTACCACCTGGACCATTAAGGGTGCCAGTGCCAATTTCACCACGCTTTTTTTCACCCAAAAGTAGGTGATTGTCCTGAATGATGAAGGCTAGGGTTGCTTCTCTCATAGTATTCGTCTCCTTTCTTATAGAAGTGTATGAAAATAAGCATAAATGTCCAGACAAAAGCCAAAATTAGCCAAGGTTCCTAATTTTTCATACAATAGAGCGGTATGAATCCCGTTAGAAGTTTTGCTTCGGTGGGAGTAGTATGGAAAATCAAAACTCAAAGTTTTTATAAATGTAACTTCTAACGGGATGAAAAACATTTGGATTATCGTGGCTGCCTTAGTGGCCCTTGGAGCAATTATTTATGTAGTAAGTAGTGATTCATTTTCAGTAACGAACAACGATCGACAAACTGGTCCAGAGGTTGAGGTACCAATGCCAGTTGAGCCAGATGATGGTATTGGTGACGTAGCGGAACCGTTGCCCGAAGATAGCGGCAGTGAGGAAAAAGCAGAGCCAGTGACAACCATTGGTGAATCAGCTGGTGGCGAAGACATCGTGGCATACCACTTTGGTGAAGGAGGTAAGGAAGTGTTATTTGTTGGCGGTGTCCATAGTGGCTTCGCGCCAAACACTGTAGCTGTAGCTGAAAATCTGATTGAAGAATTAGAATCAGGATCAATTGATCTACCTGAAGATGTGCGAGTGACGATCGTTCCTAACCTCAACCCCGATGCTCCGCGAGCGGTAAATACTCTCGCTGGACGCCTTAATGAAAATGGTGTTGATCTTAACCGTAACTTTGATTGTGAGTGGCAGGAGGAAGGGGTATGGCAAACGCAAGCAGTAAGTGGTGGCGAGGAACCATTCTCAGAACCTGAGGCCGCTGCTTTGCGCGAACTAGTAGACGACAATGACTTTGACGCGGTAGTGGTGTACTACGCAGCAGCGGGAGGTGTGTTTGCCTCAAACTGCCGTGGGGGAGTTTTGCCTGATACCGCAACCCTGACTGGCCTTTATGCTGAAGCAGCAGGTTATACCGCCTTTGAAGAATTCGACTTCTACGACATCACCGGCGACATGGTGAACTGGCTCGCGAGTGAAGAAATCGCTGCCATTAGTGTCCTCCTCTCTGATCATCAGAATGATGAGTGGGCCAAAAACAAAGCCGGTATCGAAGCCGTACTTGAGTTTGTGGCTGAATAAGTGGTTGTCTTGTGCAGAAGATTGCTATTTCATTGGGAGCGTTTACCGCCATTGTAATTGGCGTACTGTTCGCCCTTGGCGTATTCACTCCAGAACCCGAACCAATTCCTGAACCAGAGCCAGTGATCGTTGAAGAGCCGGAGCCAGAACCATTTGTGAGTGAGCAGACTATTGGTCAATCGGTTGAGGGACGTGACATTGGTGTCGTTACCTTTGGCAGCGGCACCGACGCCCGCTTACTCCTGGTTGGCGGTATTCACGGTGGCTACGAATGGAACTCAGCGCTTCTGGCGTATGAGATGATCGATCACCTCACTGAGAATCCAACCGAAGTACCCGAGGGAATAACGATTGATATCATTCCTGACCTCAACCCCGATGGCACCTTCTTAGCCACCGGCGTAGAAGGGCGCTTTGCCGCTACCGATGTGATCGACCCATCCACTCGTCTGGCTGAAGGCCGCTTCAACGCTAATGGCATTGACCTCAATCGGAACTTCGGTTGCAAGTGGGCACCGGAAAGTACCTGGCGCGGGAATGTGGTGTCTGCCGGCAGCGGCCCGTTCTCCGAACCTGAGGCCGCTGCCATCCGCGACTATGTCCTCGCCACCAACCCTTCAGCGGTTGTCTTCTGGCACAGCCAAGCCAACAATGTCTATGCCTCTGAATGTCACGAAGGACCGCTCCCTGACACGCTCGCCATCATGCAACTCTATGCTGACGCTGGTAGCTACGGCGCCGTGCCTGTCTTTGACGCTTACCCAATTACTGGCGATGCCGAGGGCTGGCTGGCCTCAATTGGCATCCCAGCTATTACCGTTGAGCTAGAAACCTTTAACTCTATTGAGTGGAGCCGAAACCTAGCTGGTACTGAAGCACTTATTGAGTTTTACGAAACAAAAGAATAGTTGCTTCTCCTTCTCGATTCAGATAGTCTGGCTCCAGAAAAAGATGGGAGAAGCCAATGTTTCGTGATCAAGCTCGTGAAGAACTGCTTAAATTAGCAGAAGAAAACTATCCTCCTGATGACATTAAGGTAGAGGACTCATATGGGAATACTGTCCGAATGACTTTTCCGCCTGGTGGTGACATTAATCTTTCAATATGGAGTGAAAGCGGGACGGCTGATATCACACTTGCTGGTGTAGGTGGTGGCGATAATCGACCGCTCATGAAAGAAGCCTTGCGACTGTTGGCATTAGCGATGCAAAGGGAAGGAAACCCGGGTCGTGGATAAGGGGCGCATCGCGCCCCTTTCGCTATTTACCACACCAACTCAAACACACTCTTAAGAGCCAACGCCAATGCCTTACTTTCAATAATTAACGCTGCTTTCTCCTCAAATAAGGTAATACGAACGAAGTCCTCATACATTTCAATCGAAATGTTAGAAGGGTACTGTTCTTTAGAAATTACTTTCACTTCTCGTTTATGGGCAGCATCAAGCTGACGCCACGCTTTGAGTGACGGATGACCAGGCACAATTGCTCGCGAACTAATATTACGCTTTGCGTTCTCTTCATTCCACTCAACTACGAAGTCGGCCAGCTGTTCATCAACCTTTTCTGCGCTACCAAAAAAGCCGACATACTCAGTATCCTGTAATTCGTCGCGACGAAAATTATACGCGGCCTTTAAACCCTCGAAGCCTTCATACAAGCGAGTCCCAAAATGATTTGCTTCTGCTGCCATGGAGCGCAAGAGGGGAACCAGCCGATCAACGTCTTTCATTCGTTGTTGCTCTCGCTCTCTAAGCTCGACTGGGTCTTTGGCGACAAACAGCATCTTACGGGCTCGTGGCACCTTGCCAATAAAGCCTTGGCGCAAAAGTGATTCGAGGGCCAGGTAGGCGGTGGAACGTTTAATGTTTGCTCGAGATGCCACTGCATCAGCCGAACCTTTACCCATCTGCAATAACGCCACATAAGCAGCGGCTTCGTGGGGAGTAAGGCCAAAGTCAGATAAGACTTCTTTAATTTTCGGTGTCATTGCTTGAAAAATATCACATCTAGAACTTTTCGTCCAAAATTAGTGACAATTTAAAGTATATAAAAAACTTATAAAATAAAGCTTTTTTTCAGGAATATATTGACTCAGATTTGAATACATTGACATATAAAATAGGATGTTGTTAGGAAAAGTCTTTTGGAGGTGTCCAATGAAAAATAGAACCTTAATCCCATGGAGTATAGCGGGGCTGCTTGTGCATGGTGTAGGAACCGCGATTATTGTTGTGGAAATTATTGGAACGATGTCTGTGCCTTTACTTTTACAGGCCGGTCTCGTTCTGTCACTTCTGATAACGATCGGACTTTGGGTGTGCCTTATTGCAACAGTGATGTTTAGAGACGACGAATACTTGAAAGCCTTGACCAGAAAATTTATTCTAACCGAGTATGGTCGAATCGAGCTTGAAGACCTAATTAGTGCTCTTAGCATTGAGGTTGAGTCACTCAACCGACAACTAGTTGAGCATAAATTACCCCACAATACAGAGACCTCAATTAATGATCGACTTGTTGTAGCCAAAAAGAGATATGTCTGGCTAAAATACTTCCACAAGGTGTTTATGAAAAAGGAAAAGACTAAAAAATAAAATCTTTTACACTTACGGTGCGCCACAATGGCGCACCGTTCTTACTTCCTCCCATGAAACTTCTTATGTACTTCACGAAGGTGTTTGTCGGTGACGTGGGTGTAGACCTGGGTGGTGGCGATATTGGCGTGGCCGAGGAGGGCTTGCACCGAGCGGAGATCGGCACCATTGCTGAGCAAGTCGGTCGCGAAACTGTGGCGAATGACGTGTGGTGTGACCTTGCGGGTGATCCCGGCTTTGGTGGCGTAGGTCTTTAAAAGACGTTGGACGGTCCGGGGTGAGAGCCGCAGATCGCCAGCGTTTTTTGCGTTCTTGCCGTACTGAATAAACAATCCATCGCTCATATCTTTGCGTTCCTTCAAATATTTTTTAATGGCTTCCTTGGCAGCATCAGAGAGAAACACAACGCGAATCTTATCGCCCTTCCCGCGCACCGAAAACTCATCTCGAGTGAGGTCGACGTCTTCAATATAAAGACCGCATAGCTCAGAAATACGCAAACCAGTTGAAAACAACAGCTCGAGAATCGCCTTATCGCGCAGACCAACTTCAGTTGAGACATCAGGTGCTTTCATCAAGCGATCAAGCTCAGCGGGGGAGATGAGGTCGAGCGAACGGTCGGGAACCTTCGCTAATTCAATCCGCTCGGGGTTCAGTGATTCGATTCCGCGCTTACGCAGGTACTTTAGGAAAGCCCGAAGGGCGATAAGGTAGTAGTTTTGGGTGCGGCGCTTCATCGGCTCGATATTCCGCCCTTGTTTGGTGCCTGGTTGGCGATTCAGCCACAACCGAAACTCCCGCACTTGCTCTTCAGTGAGTTTTTTGGGATCAGTCACCTTAGCGTACTCAAAAAACTTTGTTAAATACCGATCATAATTCTCAACCGTCTTCACACTCCGGCCCCGCTCAATTTCTAAGTATTCTAAAAACTGCCGCTGCAAGTCTGCTAGTTTCATCCCGTTAGAGGTAGGAAATTAGAAATTTCCGTCCCAGTTATCCCTAATACATATACGACCGAACACCAGGGTCCTCTCTGGGAAAATGTGCTGCGCTTAACGCTTTGACCTCTAACGGGATTCATCCCTTACATTGTAGCAGGGAAGCGTCGCACAATTTTCGTGATTTTGACAAACCTTGAATATCGTCGCAGAACTTGCATTTTTTTCTATTTGTGCTATAGTCATAGCAACCTTCGCAGGTTAACAACGCTAAGCGCCTTCCGATTTCGGCCTTATCTAAGGCTAGTATCTAAGATCGGTAGACGCATTTTTTAAAACCAAATGTTAAGTAAGCGAAAAAAAGAGAATGCTATCGCAGACGTGAAGCGTCACGATACTGACACCGGCTCACCTGAGTCACAGGTAGGACTCCTTACCCGTCAGATCGAAGAGCTCTCAAAGCACTTGCGTAAGCACAAGAAAGACTTTCACTCTCGTCGAGGTCTTCTTCAGATGGTCGCGGATCGCCGCAAGCACCTGAAGTACCTTGAGCGGAAGGATAGAAAGGCCTACGAGTCACTCTTGAAGAAACTCGGTCTCAAGCGATAAACAATTGGTTCCACTTCTACAGGTGGGACCTTTTGTTTCGAGGCTCTCTTAATTTGGTATAGTTACCAGCAGAGGAACAACTTACTATTTTTTTAATATTAGACTTTATATGGGAGTAATCCGACATCCGGACCAACGAGTCGCGGTGATTATCGATACACAAAATCTGTATCATAGTGCAAAAAACTTATACAAATCAAAAGTAAACTTTGCCAACGTTGTCAAAGCGGCAGTGCAAGAGCGAAAACTGATTCGAGCCATTTCCTACGTGGTAAATACCGAGAGCGGGGAAGAGAGTGCCTTCTTTGAAGCGCTCGAGAAAGTAGGGATTGAGATCAAAACTAAAGACCTCCAGATCTTCTACGGTGGAGCAAAGAAAGCCGATTGGGACGTAGGAATGGTGGTTGATGCTATTAAGCTCGCACACAAGGTCGACGCCATTGTGTTTGCGACTGGTGACGGTGATTTTATTCCGGCAGTGGAATACATCAAGAGTCAGGGCTGTCAGGTGGAAGCGATTACCTTTGGTCGCTCCGCTTCTTCAGGATTGCGAACCACTGTCGATGACTTTATCGATATGGATGAGAATCCAAAAGAATTTTTGATTGGCTATCGTGGCGGCACCGGGCGCCGTAAAGCCACTGGCCTCAAGCAATCGATTCAGAAAGTGGTCGGGACCGATACTGACGAATTGTAGAACAAAAAGAAACCGGGGCGGTCGCTTGCGACCGCCCCGGTTTCTTTGTATCTTCAAGAGAGACAGTTGGGAGGAAGCGACATGACTAAGCTAGAAACAATAATCATTATCGGCGCGATAATGATTATAATCCCCATCACTACCTTCTTTTACCTTTCATTTCAAGCTGGAGATGCAAATGTGTTTATGGCAAATATAACAGATCCAGGTTCACTTCCATGGACAATTGGTTTCGGGTTAACAGCCGGGTTGGGTTGCATCCTAATCATGATTGGTATGGCTATGGACAGTAAGCCAAAGGGTGGTGGATGACTTAATGGGGCCTTGCGGGGTCCCTTTATTCTTTGTATGCTCACTTTGTTAGTCGGGAGTGCTTCAGATAGGTAGATTTCAATTCGGTAGAAGTGAAATCTGAAATCTGCAGCACTCATAACAAGTGAATAGTTATGCAAAAGAAAACCTTTTCAATGGAATTGGCGGGCAAAGAACTGTCAGCTGAATTTGTTGATCTTACCGAACAAGCCAACGGCTCAGTGATGCTCCGCTACGGCGAAACAGTGATCCTCGTTACTGCTGTAATGAGCAGTCGCGAAAACGCTGGCTTGCCATATTTTCCACTCTCAGTTGAGTTTGAAGAGAAGTTTTACGCAGCTGGACAGATTCTCGGCAGCCGCTTCCAGCGTCGTGAAGGGCGACCAAGCGACGAAGCGGTACTCTCAGCCCGTATCGTCGACCGCACCATCCGTCCACTCTTCAACCAAACGCTGCGAAACGACGTCCAGGTAGTGATTACCGTCCTCGCTATTGGTGAAGACGACCCAGATGTACTTGGTGTCATTGGTGCATCACTAGCGCTCTCAGTATCAAACATTCCGTGGGACGGACCAGTGGGAGCAGTGCGTATCGCACGCGACATTGAAAGTGGTGAAGTGATCATCAACCCAACCTACGAACAACGCACCGAAGGGAAGCTCGATTTTGAAGTCCTCTCGTGTGGGAAAGACGGCACCATTAACATGATTGAAACTGCCGCACATGAAGTAGTCGAGAGTGATCTCGTAGCAATTCTTGAAGCCTCCACCAAAGTACACGAACAAATTGAAACGTTCCAAAAAGAAATCGTGGGTGAAATCGGTGCGGCCAAGAAAGAAATTGCGGCACGCGAACTACCCGAAGCGATGACCTCACTCTTTGCCAGCAAGTTCAAAGCGAAACTTTCTGAAACTATCTTCTCAGGCAAGGCTGGTAAAGCTCATCTTTATGAACTCAAGGATGAATTCTTTGCTGCGCTTGACGAGCTTGAGGAAGAAGTTGATAAGAATCATGCGAGTGATTTCTTTGAAGACGAGGTTGATAAAGAGCTCCACCGCGGTGTCTTAGAAGACGGGAAGCGAGCTGACGGTCGTGGTATGGACGAAGTACGCGATCTCTTTGCGCAAGCAGGTGAAGTGTCACCAGTCTTGCACGGTTCAGGTATTTTCTACCGAGGTGGTACGCACATTTTCACCGCCCTTACCCTGGGTGGCCCTGAGGCTGCGCAAATGATCGATACTGTCGAGAGCCAAGACACCAAAAAACGCTTCATCCATCACTACAACTTCCCACCATACTCAGTCGGAGAAACTGGCCGGGTGGGGGGCTTTAACCGCCGTATGATTGGTCATGGTGCCCTGGCAGAAAAAGCCGTCTCAGCGGTTATTCCACCAAAAGAAGAATTTCCATACACCATACGATTGGTATCTGAAACGCTGTCGAGTAACGGATCGAGTTCGATGGGATCAGTTTGTGGCTCTACTTTGGCTTTGATGGATGGTGGTGTACCGATCAAGCGACCAGTGGCTGGTATCGCTTCTGGTGTCATGATGGAAGGTGATAAGTATCAGCTGATTACTGACATTCAAGGACCAGAGGATGAGCATGGTGATATGGACTTTAAGGTGGCCGGCACCTCAGAAGGTGTCACGGCAATTCAAATGGATGTGAAAGTTGGCGGTATCCCAGTACCAGTTTTAGCTGAAGCACTCGAGAAGGCAAAAGCTGCTCGATTACATATATTAGAAACCATGACAGCAGCGATTGCTGCTCCCCGAGAGAAGATCTCGCCGCGTGCACCAGAAATTGTGACGCTCACTATTTTGCCCGATCAGATTGGACTAGTAATTGGTTCAGGCGGGAAAACCATTAACGGCATCAAGGACGAGACAGGGGTTGAGGAAATCTCAATTGAAGATGACGGGGCAGTCTTTATTACCGGCAAAGATGGTAGTGCTGAAACCGCGGCCGAACGAATCCGCTCAATTACCAAAGTGTACGAAGTGGGAGAAAAACTCGAAGTTGAAATTACTCGCGTTGCTCCATTTGGTGCCTTCGCTAAGCTTGACGATTACAACGAAGGGTTAATTCATGTGTCAGAAATGGCCAGTTTCCGAATTGAAACAGTGGAAGACTTTGTCAAAGTCGGCGATGCCGTCCCGGTTGTGATCTCAAAGGTAGAGGCTGATAAAATTGGCCTCTCCATTAAACAAGCTGACCCAGAGTTTATTAAGCAAAAAACTGAGTAGCGGCAATGAAAAATCGCCGGTGAGTGTGAACACTCACCGGCGATTTTTAGAAAACATGCGATACTACTGTATATGGCTACTGACGTCGACAAAACCTCGTCGATTCCTAAAATCCGTACCTTTGCGGCTGATCTAGACGCAGTGCGTGGCGTTAGTAAGCGACCACAAACTGAACCTGAACCTGAAAAAAAAGACTTGCAAGAGGTGGCAGATGAATTCCTAAACATTTCAGACGAGGAGGCAATACCAGGTACACCAATACAGGTAACCAAAATTACAAAGCCGCCGGCAAAGAAACCCCGCGCGCCCAAACCAACACCACCAAAACAGCAATCAGCGCCAGTAAAAATCAAAGCAAAAGATCTGGCTGGGGTTCGAGAAGACAACCGGGCTTCTTTGTTGGAAGACAAAGAGCAATCATTCAATATCAGTGATGAGAATGCTTCGGTGAATACCGCAACAATTGTTACCGATAAAAAGAATCGTCGCTGGAAGTTGTTGCCATCACTCATTCGATCAGTCAGAGATTGGTTTCGTGACTTTAATGATAACTACCTCACCAAAAAACCTCCTAAGTACACCGTGTCTGGTTCATATCGACGTAAAGGTGTTATTACAGATGGTTCCGTAACCAGTGGGCTGAGCCATGTTGATCATCGCCAAGTCGTAGAACGTGTAAAGCAACGTCGCAAGAATAACGAACAAACTAACAAACAAGCTTCCTCTGCCATGCCATTACTCCTTGAGGCACCTGAGGAGACGAATGCTGCTATCCCAGATCCAGTAGTAGTTCCACAAAAAGTAGTCACCACGCCACGCAAAACTGTAGAGAATGAACCAAAACGGGCTGAAGAAGAACAACGGCGCCTGGCTGAGCTCGAGAAACAAGAAGCGGCTCTTAAAAAACGTGAGGAGGAGTTGCTGAAAGCAGAAACCGAAGCGGATGAGCTCAAGGCGGAAGCCAAAAATCTAGCTGAGCGAGAACGAGCAAAAGCAGAAGCCGAGGCAGAGGAGCTGCTGCAAAAAGCGGCCGAGGAAGTTGCTTCAGCAGAAGAACAGCGCTCAGCGGCCGAACGAGCTCTTGAAGAAGTTGAACTTCGCGCTGCCCAAGCGGCTCGAGCCGCGCTAGCGGAAGTAACCGGGCCATTAATTCCCGAGGACGTGCGTGAAGCAGCCCAGCCACAAACTCTCAAAGAGCAACTTCGAGATACTAACTCAGCATCAATCCTTGCTGTCGTTGGAATTGCCTGCATTATCATCGTCTATATCATTGGCCAGTCTGTATACAGTATCTTCTTAAGCGGTGAGGTGGTGGAAGAAACACTAGTGGTACCACAACTGATAGCAGCCGAGCAAATACAGATTCCGCTCCAACAACTTACCACCGCACAACTCCGAGAGACCATCACGCAGGCTGATTCTCGGGTACAACAATTTGATAGCATCACTACTGAAACCGCAGGACGACGGATAGCTACTCCAAATGAAATCGGACAGCAGTTGCAGTTAAGTGTTGACCCAGCGTTTGTACAATCTGCCGAACAACTAGTCATTGGTGGATTCGATCGAACCTACGCTTTCTTACTTATTGAAACTACCGATTACGAAACGGCTCTCGGTGGCATGCTTGGTTGGGAAGAGACAATTGTTACTGATGTCGCTAATCTATTTCTAGTCCCTAACCAAAGCGGGTCATTTACTGACACGCAAATTACTGAGATCGCTACCCGAACACATGACAGCGGGCTCACCTATGGGTTTGTAGATCAAGACACTATCTTGATCACACCAAACACCTTTGTCTTTAGTGAGATCATACCTTTGATCCAGTAAGGTATACTGGCGTATATGATTGAAACCGAACCATACAAACACCAGCTTGAAGCACTGTTGACGCAAGTAACCGTGGAACTCGAATCATTAGGTATGCAGATTTCAGAAACCGGCGATTGGATAGCAACGCCCGATGCCGTAACAGCTGAACCTGATCCAAACGATGCCGCCGACAATGTCGAAGACTGGAATGAACGACAAGCTACGCTCTCACAATTAGAAACTCGTTACAACAACCTTAAACGGGCGTTGCAGAAAATCGAAGACGGCACCTTCGGCGTGTGTGAAGTGAGTGGAGCACAGATAGAAGAAGACCGACTCAACGCCAACCCGGCCGCTCGCACCTGTAAGGCGCATATGGAAGACGAAGCTAACTTACCACTCTAATCAATATGGCTGTTACCCGCGTATTTACGGTGCAGCCTCACGTTCTTTCGGGAACCGTAGTTAGTATTGAAGCTGACCTCTCACGAGGTCTGCATTCGTTTTCAATTGTTGGATTAGCGGGTAAGGCTATCGAGGAAGCTAAAGATCGTGTTGGCGCCGCCATCAAGCATACTGGTTTCGCTTCGCCGAAAACGAAGAATCAAAAAGTGATCATTTCGCTCGCACCGGCTGATCTTAAAAAAGAGGGACCTCTGTTTGATCTCCCGATTGCCATCGCCTACCTTTTGGCAGCCGGTGACATTTCGAGTGATACGAAAAAACGAATTTATGTTGGTGAGCTCGCGCTCGATGGTAGTTTGCGAGCAGTGCGGGGAGTGCTTTCGGTTGTAGTGGCAGCAAAAGAAGCTGGTTATGAAGAGGTGGTGGTGCCTGAAGCCAACGCAGCCGAAGCAGCTTTAGTGGAGGGTATAGACATTTTTGGTGCACCAACCCTGCAGTCAGTCATCGAGCATATCACCACCGACCAAGAGAAGCAGCAGTCGCTACCGATTCAGAGTGTTACTACCATTGAATCCAGTACGACAGAAGATCGGGTGCAACTAGAAGATATTAAAGGGCAAGAAAGTGCTAAGCGTGGACTGATTATTGCTGCCGCTGGAAGACATAACGTTCTCTTGGTAGGGCCTCCCGGCACTGGCAAAACAATGCTCGCGCGGGCGTTTCAAAATATGTTGCCCGGACTTACGAGAGAAGAAGCTCTGGCAGTGACAGCTATTCACTCTGTGGCTGGTGAATTGCAACCTGAAGAACTTTCTTCCCAGCCACCATTTCGAGCGCCTCATCATACCGCTTCTCATACCGCACTGGTGGGTGGCGGTAGTAACCCAAAACCAGGTGAGGTGACCTTGGCTCATAAGGGAGTACTATTCATGGATGAATTTCCAGAGTTTGAGCGACGGAGCTTGGATGCGCTGCGACAGCCTCTAGAGGACCGCGTGGTTTCAATCGCGCGGGTGCAGGGGAGCGCCGAATTTCCCGCTGACTTCATTTTAGTTGCGGCGATGAATCCCTATCGAGGAAGCGAAGACGGTACCGCTGATTTAGCTCGCGCTATGCAAGAAACCTATAAAGGAAAAATTTCTGGACCAATTCTTGATCGAATTGACTTGTGGCTTGAGGTACCACACGTTGATTACGATACCTTGACTGAGTTGAATGTCACGAAAGGAGAGACAAGTGTTGCTCGAAGCAGCATTCGTGAGGCGGGCGGGCGGAGGCGGGGGGGCCGCACAGGTGGCGGGGTGACAACCCAAGGCGGAAGTAGCCCGCGCG
>JBCCYW010000013.1:0-23937 GCA_039188945.1 Patescibacteria group bacterium | reverse complement strand
GGCGGTCGAATGTTATTCACTAACTCTCACCACATAACTTATGCCAACTAAAAAGAAGACAACCCGTCGCAAAGCTGCGCCAAAGCGCAAGGTTGCGAAGAAGTCGACTCGACGAGTAGCAAAGAAGGCCACGAAACGAAAGGTGGCAAAGAAGAAGACCGCTAAGAAAACTACTCGCAAGACAACCAAGCGTAAGCCAGCCAAAAAGGTAGCGAAGCGCAAGGTGGCAAAGAAGACAACCAAGCGTAAGCCAGCTAAGAAAGCTGCTAAGCGTAAGGTTGCTAAAAAGACGACTCGCCGTAAGCCGGCAAAAAAAGCCGTCAAGCGAAGGAAACGATAAGACACCTTCGCGTTCGGCTGATCGCATAAAGCGCCCTCCACAGGCGCTTTTTGCGTCCTTTGCTATTACCTAGATAGCGTATATACTGGGTGCCACTATGTCATTTTTAGATCGATTTTTCGGTCCCACATACGAAAAGGAGCTGAAAGAGATTACACCAATTGTGACCGCTATCAATGGATTTGAGAGCGAGCTTGAGTCTTTGGATGATCAGGCGATTATAAAGAAAAGCCAGTCACTCAAAGCACAGGTAGCTAGTGGGGAATCTTTGGATACGATTTTACCTGAAGCCTATGCTTTGGTTCGGGAAGCTTCTAAGCGCACGCTTGGTTTGCGCCATTATGATGTTCAGTTGATTGGTGGAGTGATTCTCCATCGTGGCAAAATCACTGAAATGAGAACTGGTGAGGGGAAGACGTTGGTTGGAACACTTCCCGCGTATCTCAATGCTCTTGCCGCTAAAGGTGTGCATGTTGTGACGGTCAACGATTACTTGGCTCGACGTGACGCGGTGTGGATGGGGCAAATCTATGCTGCACTCGGTTTGTCAGTTGGTGTTATCAACTCGGGTGAGTCATATCTGTACGATCCAGGACACGAAGCAAAGGATCAAGAACGAGATGAATCAGGTTCATACAAAGTTGTGTATGATTTTTTGCGCCCCTGTACTCGGGTTGAAGCCTACCAAGCAGACATCACCTATGGCACCAATAATGAATTCGGTTTTGACTATCTTCGCGATAATCTCGAGCTTGAGGCAGCTAATTTACGTCAACTTAATCACGCTTTCGCGATTGTCGACGAAATCGACTCTATCCTCATCGACGAAGCACGAACACCACTGATCATTTCTGCTCCAGCCCAAGACTCAGAAAATCTCTACCAAGTCTTTGCTAATGTCGCCAAGAATCTCAAACTAACCGATCATTTCACTGTCGACGAAAAACTCAAAAGCGCAACGCTGACTGACGCTGGTGTTGAGACGGCAGAAAAGATGCTCGGGATCGACAATATCTATAGCGACAAGGGTATTAAGTATGTCCATCACCTAGAGACAGCCGTGCGAGCCAAGGCGTTGTTCACCAAGGACAAGGAATATGTTGTCCGCGACAATGAGATTGTGATTGTCGACGAGTTTACTGGCCGTTTGCAGCCTGGTCGTCGCTGGTCAGATGGCTTGCATCAAGCGATTGAAGCCAAGGAGGGGGTATCGATTCAGCGTGAAAGTCGAACCTTTGCTTCCATTACCTACCAAAATTACTTTAAACTCTACGACAAGTTAGCTGGCATGACCGGCACCGCCCTGACGTCCCAAGAGGAGTTTTACTCTGTGTATGAGCTTGAGGTTATCCCGGTGCCTACCCACAATCCAATCCAGCGAATCGATCACCTTGATCAGATTTACCAAAATGAACAAGGCAAGTTCGCGGCTATTGTCAACAAGGTAAAGACTATTCATGAAAAGGGTCAGCCTATTCTCATCGGTACCGCCTCTATTGAAGCTAATGAGAGGCTCTCAGAGGCTCTCAAGCAGGGAAATGTGCCGCATGAGGTACTTAATGCTAAGAATCACGAGAGTGAAGGTGAGGTAATCGCTAACGCTGGTAAAAAAGGAGCGGTAACCATCGCTACTAACCTAGCTGGTCGCGGTGTTGATATTAAGCTTGGAGGACCGTTAGCTACCAAAGAACAGACAGAAGCAGTGCTTGCACTTGGCGGACTCTTTGTTTTAGGTACTGAACGTCATGAAGCAAGGCGCATTGATAACCAGCTACGTGGTCGCTCCGGTCGTCAGGGTGATGCAGGAGAGACACAGTTTGTGGTGTCGATGGAAGACTCGCTCATGCGTATCTTTGGTGGCGATCGAGTTAAGAATCTGATGGGTACCTTTAAGATTCCTGAAGATCAGCCGATTGAAATGAAGATGCTCACCCGGCAACTCGAGTCAGCCCAAACGAGGATCGAAGGCTTTCACTTTGATGCGCGCAAGCAGGTGCTTGCTTACGACAATGTACTCAACCAGCAGCGTACGGTAGTGTACGATCGCCGACGCAAACTTCTCATGCAAGACGGTAGTGAGTTAGCTGACATTGAAGCAGAGGTTATCGCTATGGTACCTGAAGCAGAAGCGGCCATAAGCGCAAAACGAAGTGAGTATGGAGAAGAGGAGTGGCATAAACTATTCCGACGATTGTGTCTGCAGATGATCGACATTGTCTGGGTAGAACATCTTGAGGTCATGAATTACACCCGCTCCAGCGTTACCTTACGTGCCTACGGTCAACGAGATCCTTTGATTGAATACCGAAAAGAAGGCCTCCGTTTGTTTAAAGAAATGCAAGATGTCGTACTACAGCGAATTGCCGAGGTGGTACCAAAGGTACAAGCAGAAGCAATCGCTAAAGAGCAAGAAGCACTTAAGGCTGAACGTAAAAATATCACCCAGTCAACAGCCAGAGCGAACGCTAAGCCGCAGAAGCAGCCACAGCGTGTCAATACCAATGAGTATGGCCGGAATGACATAGTAACGATTACTGACGGGCAGACGACCAAAGAGGTAAAATACAAAAAAGCCGAACCGCTCATCGCCTCAGGAGCTTGGAAGGTGACATCATAATCGATCTTACATCTAACTGATGCAATAAGCTTATAGAGCGAGTTGAAACCCTTATAGTGTCTATAGTAGAGTAGGGTGGTGAAAACTATAACTAAAATTCTTTTGGTGGCAGCTGGGCTGCTACTAGTCGCTGAGCTAGTTCCGGGGGTAACTGTAGATGGAATCTATCCAGCAATTATTGCGGCTATTATACTAGGTATTTTCAATGTACTAGTGAAACCGGTACTTGTCGTAATCACATTGCCGGTAACTGTCGTGACTCTCGGCCTCTTTCTTCTTGTTATAAACGCTGGATTATTTTGGTTTGCTGCGTCATTCTTAGAAGGCTTTGCAGTCAGTGGCTTTTTCTCGGCACTGGTGGGCTCACTCATTATTACTATGATCAGCAGTATTGGCAATCGATACATACAGTGATCAAACTCCCTGCGCTTTACGTGAAGAAAATACACTGCCTATCTTTGAAGTTGGCAGTCTATAGTTGTCCGGCTCATTACTGATTGGTATGCACTGAAGCCAAAATAGACAGAATAACTAATAATATATAGTTATTCTTATATCCGAGATAATACAACTACCAAAATCCCCAAACAGTTTGTTTTGGTCACTGCATAGTAATTCTGCTTACGTCACCTTTTTTATACCCGATACTTCAACTATGCAAACTGATTGTAATTCTTTGCATTAGCGTATATGCTGAGACCCACATAACTTCTGTATGTTTGTTGATGAAATAACAATTAAAGCCAAAGCCGGAGATGGTGGAGATGGTGTGGTCCGCTGGCGTCATGAGAAGTATAAACCAAAAGCTGGACCGGCTGGTGGTAATGGTGGTAATGGTGGCGATGTCTACGCACTGGCTGTTGCTGATCTTAATCGTCTGTCTAAGTACACTGGCGATAATGTATTTGAAGCGGAAGCAGGTGGTCCTGGTCGCTCACTTAGTCAGTTTGGTAAGAACGGAGCAGATATTGATGTGGCTCTTCCCGTCGGATCACTCATCACAAATACGGAAACCGGTGACAGTACTGAGCTCACTGAAGTCGGTCAGCGGATAAAAATACTCTCTGGTGGACGAGGTGGTTTTGGTAATGAGTATTTTAAGTCTTCGACCAATCGGGCTCCACAGGAATCCACCAAAGGTAAGATCGGTGAGGAGGCAGTCTTTATTGTGGAGCTCCAGCTGATCGCTGATGTTGGTTTGGTCGGTAAGCCCAACGCTGGGAAATCGACTCTCTTGAACTCACTCACTGCAGCCAAGTCAAAGATCGGTGATTATCCATTTACGACGCTTGATCCACATCTCGGTAAGTTATATGAGTTCACGATTGCAGATATTCCTGGAATTATTGAAGGAGCTGCAGCAGGAAAAGGACTTGGACACAAGTTCCTACGTCATATTAATCGTACAAAAATGCTCCTGATGCTGATTTCTTTAGAGGAAGGAGAGCCAAAAAAGACGTACCAGACCATTTTTAGTGAGTTATCTGAATATTCTAAATCGATTTCTGAAAAAGAAATATGGATTTTGCTAACAAAATCTGACCTTGTAAATAAGGGTGATGTCGAAAATGCGAAGCAATCTATTGACGAATTTAAGAATCGTGCGATTGTTTTATCATCAAAAAGTCCTGAAGATATTAAATCACTGTCTGATACGCTTGTAGATCATCTTCGAAATCAGTAAACTACTCTCTGTAATTACTACTAAAGAGTGAAAGTATCTTTATGAGCGACTATACAGCCACCATTGGACTCGAAGTTCATGCAGAGTTAAACACTAAAAGCAAAATGTTTTGTGGTTGCAAGAATGCGCCACACGAATCAGAAGTGAATGCAAATACTTGCCCGGTCTGTTTAGCACATCCAGGTACGTTGCCAACGATTAATCAAGAAGCAGTAACAAAAGTATTGCGGTTTGCTTATGCGGTTGGCGGCTCGGTCGCTTCTTATAGTGAGTTTGATCGCAAGAATTACTTTTATCCAGACATCCCCAAGGCTTACCAGATCAGTCAGTATCAGTTTCCGTTTGTTAGTGGGGGGAGCATTAAAGGTGTCGAGTTGACTCGTGTTCATTTAGAAGAAGATACTGCGCGAAGCCAGCACGATAAAGGGGAGGGTAGTATTGTTGATTTTAATAGGGCTGGTGTACCACTGATGGAACTGGTCACAGAACCTGTTATCCATGATGCTAAGACAGCGGGCGACTTTGCGAGAGAGCTGCAGTTGTTACTACGTACTCTCGATATTTCAGAAGCTAATATGGAACGGGGTGAGATGCGCGTGGAGGCTAACATTTCTGTCAGTAATACTGACAAACTAGGTACCAAAGTTGAAGTAAAGAATCTTAACTCATTTAAAGTGGTGGAGCAAGCAATTGAGTTTGAGATCAAACGACAGACCAAAGCTATTGAAAATGGCGAGGTACTCATACAAGAGACGCGCGGCTGGGATGAAGCAAAAGGCAAGACCTTTTCTCAGCGAAGCAAGGAGTCTGCGGAAGACTATCGCTATTTTCCAGATCCCGATTTGCCGAGAATATCGGTAAATGAGTACGAAAAATTCAGTAAATCTCGTGTGGCAGAGAGTACAGATAATCTGCCGCAAGCTAGGCGAGATCGCTATTCATCATACGGTCTGAGCTCGGATCAGGTGGAAACAATTTTGTTTTCAAAACAACTTATGCTCTATTATGAGAATGTTTTACAGCACATCGAAGCTGGTAAGCAGCAGAAGTTGGCTGCTAACTATCTTCTAACAGATTTGCAGCCACATCTAGCAGCAGCCTCAGAAGAGGATACAGTGCTCTCAGAGCAGCATTTTGGAACGATTGTGACTATGGTGTCTGATGGAGAGATTTCGTCTCGAGTAGCGAAAGATTTACTTTCCGAGTTAGCTTTATGTGACGATAACCCACGAAAGCTGGCCGAAGAGCGCAGTTTGCTACAGTCGTCCTCAGCAGAGGATCTGCTTCCCACTATCACTATGATACTTAAGGAGCACGGATCGGTGGTAGAAGAGTACCGTGAAGGTAAGGAGGCAGCGTTACAGTTTTTGGTCGGACAAGGTATGAAGGCCACCAAGGGAGCAGCTAACCCAGGTGTTTTAAAAGAGACTCTGATTGCCGAGATAAATAAGTAAACGAGATTTAGACTATCTGGTCAAAAAAAAGAACTCGCCAAAGAGTTCTTTTTTGCTATACTTAAAAAAGCTTATGGAGCAAGTGGTCATTGACGGAATTACGTATGAAAAGGCAGCAAAAGTTGCCAAGCAATTTCGATATACAAAAGACTACATTGGACAGCTATGTCGATCGGGTAAGGTCGATGCTAAGCTGATCGGACGAAGTTGGTTTGTTAATCCAGAGACACTCACAGAACATAAAAAAGCACGGTATCAAAAGAACGCTGGAGAAGATGGTGTTTCAACAAAAGACGAAGCTAAAAAAGGTGATGCCACTGAATCAAGTAATAAACGATTCTTAGACAAAATAACCTGGAATAAAGTTTCGTATGAGACCGATAATGCCGACCTGTTTCCTCAGGTGAAAAAAGACACAGTTAACGTATCAATCTCAGTAGATCCAGCCGAGGCGGAACAAGTCGACGTTGTATCTGAGAGTCAGGCCCAGAAACTTGTCCCAACTGAAATACCAGAAGTCTCTTTGACTGGTGTGTTAAAAGTTGCCAGTCTCGAGACTTACTACGAAGGTGGGGATGATGTAGCCGGACCTCCTGAAGCTGGCAAGAAGATTCCAGCTGGTAAATCAGCTCAGCGCTCTCAGCTTCAGAACGCTTCTGGGCAGATAGCGATGAGACGAGGGCAAATAAAAAATACTCCCAGAGGATCTAAAAAAACTACATCGTTAAAACGAGATAATAAAGAAAATAAGTCTTTTCTCGATAAAATATCGGAAAAACAAGAGTTAAAATCCGGGGCTACTATAGCTGATAAAGTACACGAAAGAGAGGCTGCAAGGGTACCATCATTCTCGCCACAATCAGCGATGGTTGCGAATGTAGTGAGTGCACCAAAAACTTCCTTTTTGCTTGTTCATGTTGCTGTTATTGTCTCAGCTATCGTTGTTATCGTCATCATGAGCTTAGATTCTAAAATTATTTCAGACAATGACACATCAACATCCTCTTTTGAAATTAATTTTGCAAATTTGAATAGTTTTGGTGGGTAGACCTTGGCAGAACACAGTAGATTTTCTTTACTAAAATAGTAGAAATTTTTTCCACAGAAAGTGGCCATTTTAGCATATAGGTTTTGCCGTTATAGCTTTATAATTAAAGCTATATCAGTTCGACCATGAGCAAAAGTGTTGAGATTAACGGAATAGAATTTATCACTACTCGCGATGCGGCGAAAGTGTCGAACTACTCTAATGATTACATCAGCAAACTCGCCCGTGAAGGTAGGGTGGTTGGTATGCAGTTGGGCCGGCAGTGGTTTGTTGATCCAACTTCAGTAAAGAATTTTATCGAGCAGGCGGTAGTTGAGAAAGAGGTTCGAAAAAAGAAGTTGCGTGAAGAACGGTCACTTGAACGCAAAATTAAAACTGAAACAAAAAAAGTTGAACAGCAAGTTCAGTCGGTTAAGACTAAAGCGTCATCGATCGTGGTTGTTGGTGCGATGGTCAAGGCAGCTTTCGTGCTCGTTGCTGGCTTGACGGTTGGCGGTGGCTTTATGGTTACTGATCAGGTAGTGAAGCAGTATGCTGCATTACCAAATTCGTTGGTAGTTCCAGCGCAACTAGCGCAACTTGGAGAAACTGAGCCACCTGCTAAAGAAGCGTCTGTAGTTGATGAAATCTTTTTCCCGGCGATAGAAGGCGTTCATGAAACCTCGCGGTTAGAAATTGTCCGGACTGGTTTTTTGTTACTGAGCGAAGATGCGACAGCAACTGACACAACTGAACTTGCCGAATTTTTTTCTGATGAAGTAACACTAGAGTATCTCGATGACCATAGTGGTGTAGTGACGCCAGAGTTTCGTGATGGTCCAGGTAGAGGAGTGGAGTTTTTGTCGGTGCCAATTAACCAAGCTAACCAATAGCCTATGCGATTGTCACGACAATACAACCGCATACTACTAACCTCCGCAACCGTTCTACTGACGCTCGGTAGTTTCTTCTTGATACAAGTTGCCACCGCCCAAACCAACCCCCAAATCAACTACCAAGGTAAGCTTACTGATACCACCGGAGCAGCTGTCACTGACGGCACCTACAACATGCGCTTCTGGCTGCTCCAAAGCCTTGGTCAAGCTACCACCAGTGCGGTGTTCACCGAAGAACTCACTGGTAGTAATCAGGTGCAAATCACCAACGGTCTCTTTAGCGTGATGCTGGGCTCTACCACTGACATGAGTAGTGTTGATTTCAACCAAACTCTCTACTTGGGTGTTGAAGTTGGTGGCACCGGCGGTTCACCAACCTGGGATGGAGAAATGAGTCCGCGGAAGATTCTTGGTTCGGTACCAGCTGCCTTTGAAGCCAGACAGCTCGGTGGCGTGGCGTCGAGCTCGTTTCTAAGAAGTGATCAAGCAGACAGCGCTACTGGCCTCCTGACTTTTCTTGGTGGAGCATCTACCACAGAGTTAATTGCTGGTACCTCAACATTGACCCGCTTAGTGATTGATGGAGAAACTTTTACGAGCTTCACGGGTAGTGACTCAGGTCTCATCAATAACGCTGGTACCTTGACCGCTAACATCTCTGAATCAAATCTCAACATTGCTGGTGGACCAACTGATGATTACGTACTCCAAGCCTCTTCAACCGCGGCTGGTGGGTTTGTGTGGACCGCCACCTCCTCACTTGGCTTTTCAAGTCAGACGTTGACTTTGGGGAGTGACAACCAAATTCCATTCGTAAACAGTGGGGGAACGGATCTAGAGTATTCAAGCGGGCTAACCTTTGATGGTGCAGAAATCACTATCGGTGGAAATATTAATGTAAATAGTGATAGCGGACACCTAGCTTTTTCTGGTACCGAAGTATTAAGTGCTTCTACCACCAGACATAATTATCTGTTTGGGGTTGATGCAGGGGCTCTGTTAAATGGTGACAGTAATCAAATCTTAGCCTTTGGTAACAATGCGCTCAGTAGTGGAACATCGACTAGTGGCATGATCGCTATTGGAGAAAATGCCCTGAGTTCAGTTGTAACTGGTGGAGGTATTGTTGCTATCGGCAGCAATGGGCCATTGCGAAATCTGGAGGGGGCATTTCAGGTGGTGGCAATTGGAGATAGTGCCGGTCAGGACATAAATACGACAGGCAATTCTAGTAGTCGAATAGTTTTAATCGGACACTCTGCTGCCAGATATAACACTTCTGGAGCAGGTAATACCATCATCGGTGCGTTTGCTGGTGATGGTAACGCTGCATCAGGTTGGTCGGGCGGTGCCAATACTATTGTTGGTGCTGGCGCGGGAGGTGCTTTAATTGGAAGTAATACCGGGAATACCTTTGTTGGTAATCTTGTGGGTGATGAGCATCTAACCGGTAGCAGCAACATTGTTATTGGTAACGACATCGATACTCCGACTACCACCGCTTCTGAAACGCTCAACATCGGTAACCTTCTCTTTGGTACTGACCTCGACGGACGAGATTACACCTTAAGTACCGGTGGTATCGCCATTGGTACCACTACTGGCGCCAATGCTCGCCTCACCGTTCAGTCCCAAGGCACCACCGACATCCTCAATCTCTTCGAGACCGATGGTGCCGAAGTCTTTTCTGTTGCCGAGAGTGGTGATGCTTTTATAGCTGGCAGTTTAGGTATTGGTACAACTTCAACACAGTACCAAATTGATGTGGGAGCGTTCTCTACCGGTGACAAGATAATGCGCCTGGCTTCATTTGGTGGCTTTAATACTGGGTTTCGATTAATGGAAAACAGTGATTCGACTGGTTTTTCGGTCCAGTATAATGGAGACGCCTCTGCAAATCAGTTTCAAATATTGCGTCATAACAATAATCAGGCAGGTGTAGTTTCTATGGTCATCGAGCGCGACGATGGAAATGTGGGGATTGGCACTACTTCACCTACCCGCCTCCTCTCCGTCGCTGGCGACGCTATCATCACTGGCGCCCTCTACGACAACTCCAATTCAGCTGGCAGCAACGGTATGGTATTGCAAAGCGACGGCTCCGGCTTCAGTTGGGTTGCCACTTCAAGTCTTGGTATTGCTAGTGGTGGTAGTTCGCTCTTCACCGACGGAGGAGACACTACCTACCTGACTTCATTTAGTGATAATTTTGCCCTAGGCACCACATCTGGTAGGGCTCGTTTAAGTGTTAGTGATAGTAATCTCAGTTCAACCTGGACAGCAGTTGGTACGACAACGGTGATTGCTGGTAGTGATGCTGTTGAGTTAACGCTATTGTCGCCAAATCGGATAGTCTACACCACTAATGGGGGAGGTGGTGGTGATGATGAAATTCAGGTTTACGAATACAACGGTACGACATGGAATCAGATCGGCACTGGATTTAATCTTGGTGCCATAGGGGTATCTGCCCATGATGTGATTAGTCCTAACCGTATCGCCTATATTGCTGGTAATGATAATGATCTTCGAGTGTATGAGTTTGATGGCACATCCTGGACTGAAATCGGAAATCAGTTAGCGTTTTCTGATGGAGCGTTCTTTAATTCTTCGCTTACCACGCTTAGTCCCAATCGTATTGCGTACATTAATGAAAGTACTGACGAACTAAGAACGTACGAATTTGACGGAAGTAATTGGTCTCAGGTTGGTACTAGTCTTGACCTAGGTAGTATTACACAACCAGACATTACCGCTCTAGGACCTCGCCGAATCGCTTATTTGGACGAAGTAGGTGACGAACTAAGAACGTACGAATTTGACGGAAGTAATTGGTCTCAGGTTGGTACAGCAACCCCACTCACCGCAGTTACCAATCCGAGCATTACTACAATTTCTCCAAACCGTATTGCTGTTACTGATGGTAATAATGATACTCTCGGTCTTTATGAACTTCGAGATGGAAGTTGGACATTGGTGGGTACAACATTTAGTTTTGGTTCTGTATTCAATCCTGAGGTGTTATGGATTGGTGCTAATAGAGTCCTGACTATTAATGGGACATCCAATGCATTGCAGATATATCAGTTTTCGGAACCATTGTTCTTGGTTGAAAATACTGCAAGCGGTACACCATTTTTCTCAATTTCAGATAACGGCTATACAGAAGCAGAATCTATATGGATCAACGATACATTGCGCGTCGGTCGGCGTGCTGCTTCGAGTACCGATATTGTGCTTGAGGCATTTGGGGATTCATATCTTGGTGCCGACACTACTATTGCTGGGGATGCTGTGATTGGTGGTGTTGACAACCCAGCTTATACTCGCGGCTTAACGGTGGCCAACGGGGGTCAGGAGATTTTGGCGTCAACTATAACTGGTATTGGTTCAATTACTGACGGGTCTAACGGAGCCACGCGGCTGAATGGGGCTAGGGAGGTTGTCGTACAGGGGCAGTATGCATATGTTTTAAGTGGCATTGTTGACGATGGCTTGCAAATCATCGACATCAGCGACCCAACCAATCCAGTTGGTATCGGGGCAGTTAGTAATGCCACGACCCTCAGTGCACCACGTGGTCTTGCGGTGCGTGGTAACTATGCATATATAGCCTCTCAGGCTGACTACTTCACTGTGGTGGATATTGCAGATCCAACCGCACCAGAGATCGTAGCTGCAGTCCTTGATGGAACGAATGGTACTGACGAGCTTGACGGTGCTACCGATGTAGTGGTCGTTGGAAATTACGCATACATTGTTAGTCTTGGTGACGATGGCTTGCAAATCATCGATATCAGCGACCCAACCAATCCAGTTGGTGTTGGATCAATCACTGATGGAAGTAATGGGGTGCTTCTAGACGGTGCACAAAACATTGTTGTTAGAGGGAATTATGCGTATATCGTTGCTAATAACGATGATGCTTTGCAAATCATCGATATCAGCGACCCAACCAATCCAGTTGGTGTTGGATCTACGACTGATACAGCAGCTGGCATTGATGAACTAAATGGTGCATCTGACCTGGCTCTCTCTGGCAATTTTGCCTACGTTAGTGCCGATTTGGACTTAGGAGTACAAATCATCGATATCAGCGACCCAACCAATCCAGTTGGTGTTGGATCAGTCGGCGACTCTACTTTTTCTGGTATTGAACAAATCGAAGTTGCTGGTAATTATGTGTATATCACTGTAGTCGATGGCCTAAAAATCATCGACATCAGCTCTTCAACGAACCCTGTTATTGTTAGAAGCATCGACGACGGTGAGTATGCTGCTGATCGACTTTCAGGTGCAGACGGCTTGGCTGTCGTCGGTAATTATGCGTATGTCACTTCTGATACCGAGCATGCGTTGCAAATCCTTGATTTACAAAGCTTTACCACACCAACCGCTGACATCGGCAACCTTCTAACTGAGACGATTCAGACAGGGAACCTACTTGCTAATGATCTTCTTACCGTCAATGGTTTTTTTGAGGTAGGTGGTAGCAGTTACATTCAGGGCTCTCTCACTGTTGGCGGTACAGCATCTTCAGCACTTATGAGCGCGACCTCACCAATTCTGACCGCTGATTACTCTGGCATCGGTATCGGCACCTCTTCACCAGCTCGTCTTCTCTCCGTCGCGGGCGACGCTATCATTACCGGTGCCCTCTACGACAACGCAAATTCAGCCGGCAGCAATGGCATGGTATTGCAGAGCACGGGATCAGGCTTTAACTGGGTGGCTACTTCAAGTCTTGGTATTGGCGGCAGTTCACTCCTCACCGACAGTGGTGACACCACCTTCCTCACCAGTATTACCGACAACTTCGCGCTTGGTACTTCTACCGACCCAACACTGTTTGTGAATCCAAGTGAGCGACGGGTGAGTGTTGGCTCGACTAGTGTGGCAGCTCGGTTTGGTATCTCTGATACGAATCTAGGGCAAAGTTGGGAGCAGGTTGGAGAAACATTTAGCTTGAGTGTTGGCACAGCAGATATCTCTTCTTTGTCGTCCAATCGAGTGGTCGTCCATGATAGTTCAGACAATTTAAAAGTTCTTGAATTTACCGGTTCTGAGTTTGTGCAAGTCGGCACAGATTTCTCACTCTCAGCTGGGACTGACGCTTTTTCTGTTATTGATACAAACCGAATTGCTTTCACGGATGCTACTAGTGACGAGCTACGCACATATGAATTTGATGGAACTACGTGGAGCCAAGTAGGTAGTGCATTGTCAATTAATGGATTTGCTGGCAATGCAGTGATGACCACCCTGTCTCCAAATCGCATTGTCTTTTCTGATGCAACTAATGATGATCTCACTCTTTATGAATTTGATGGTGATAATTGGTCGCAAGTAGGTAATGCTCTTACGTCAGGAATTACTGCAATGGCTGGTCTTACTGCTCTTTCTCCAAATCGAGTTGTGTATATGGATAATGCAGTTCGGGTGCTGCGGGTGTTTGACTTCGATGGAACGAACTGGAATAAAGTTGGCGTTGACTTTTCAATCACTGGTGTTGGTGTGGGTAATATGACCACCCTCTCTTCTAATCGAGTTGCTACTATTGATGAAGGTAACGATCAACTGGCAGCGTATGAATTTGATGGAACTACGTGGAGCCAAGTAGGGGATACATTTCCTTTAGGATCATTCACGCAACAGCGCGGCGTTACCTCCTTGTCTCCAAACCTGGTGGTTGTAGCACTGAGTGGACTAACAGCTTACCGATTCTCCGAACCACTCTTCTTAGTCGAAGGCTCAGCTTCCAGCACTCCATACTTCTCAGTTTCTGATGGTGGATACGCTCTCGCTGATGTGCTGCAGATTAATGATACGCTTCGAGTCGGCCTATTAGCAGCATCAAGCACTCAGTCAGTATTTGAGACCTATGGAAAATCATTCTTTGGTGACCAGCTTACGGTGCAAGGCAACCTCTATCTCGCTTCTACTACTGCCTTAGCTACCACCACGAACTCTCTCTATAACCAGGGTGGTACCCTCTTCTTTAACGGTAGTGAAGTGGGGGGTGGGTTGTTTACTGATGGAGGTACATTTAGTTACCTCACTGATGTCACTGAAGAACTTTCAATTGGTACTACCACGATTGGTAATGCAAAATTGACGATCCAGTCTGAAGGTACCTCAGATATCCTCAGTCTCTTCGAAACCGACGGCACGGAAGTCTTCACCGTCTTGGAGAATGGGAACGTGGGGATTGGTTCAACAACGCCGACAGCTCTTTTGTCAGTTGGAGGTGATGCTCTCATTAATGGATTAACAGTTGGGCTCGGAGGAGGACAAATCACGAGCAACACAGCACTTGGTAACAATGCTCTCGTTGTAAATACCTCAGGTACTCAAAATACTGCTGTAGGATCTGGCGCACTTCAGTCAAACCTGACTGGTAATTCCCACACTGCATTTGGGGCAGGAGCACTTGCTTCAACGACTGATGGTTTTGGAAAAACCGCATTTGGTCAAAATGCATTGGCCAACCATACTGCCAGTGCTGAAGTTAGCGCATTTGGTACTGGCGCTCTCTTTAATAATATTGATGGTACGTTTCATACTGCTTTAGGCACCTACTCACTTTTAACCGCTACAAGTGGAACCTATAACACCGCAGTTGGTCATCGATCGTTGGTTGCGCTTCAATCTGGATCTTTCAATACAGCTGTTGGGGGTAGATCAATGTGGAAGGCTACTACAAATGCTGAAAATAACACATCGCTTGGTTACCAAACACTGTCTGAGATGACCACTGGGTCTAATAATGTTGCAATCGGCTTTAATGCTGGAAACACAATAACAACTGGTTCGAATAATATTTTACTTGGGTATGATGTCGATACACCTGCTGTTGATACGTCTGACTATTTGAATATCGGTAATACAATATATGGTGACTTAAGTACGAACTTTGTCGGAATTGGTACTTCTACAGACCTCGCGGCTGCTCTCAATATTCAATCCACTGGATCAAACGACATCCTCAACCTCTTTGAAACCGACGGCACAGAAGTCTTCACGGTGTTGGAAAATGGGAATGTGGGGGTTGGAACGAGTACACCTGATACCGCTTTGTCGGTGTCAGGACTAGCAAAGACATCAGGTACGACCGGTGATGTTGGCTTTGTTGTTGATTATGAGGGTGGCAAATCAAGTGCGCTTACTGCTGGGACACTGCGTTCGGCTTTCTTGTTTGATGATTCTGGGTCATTCTCAATTCAAGCCCGTCCGGCTGCTGATGTATTGACAGGTACAGCCGACGCAGCTGATACAGTTTTTGAAATACTTGCTAACGGAAATGTGGGGATTGGGAGCAGCAGCCCATCACAGCTTCTTTCAATCGGAGACGAAGCCTATTTTAATAATTTGGGTAATTTAATCTTTACGAGTAGCTCAGTCATAGATGCTGAAAATACCCTTACCATTCGAGCTGGTACGCTTAATCGTGATGTCACAATTAATAACCAAGGATTCACATACACCGGTGGTGACCTGTCCGTAATCTTTGATAGTGAGGGTAAGGTTGGCATCGGCACTACGAGCCCTCAACGATTGTTAGAAATTCAAGCGGTTGCTGCAGACGATGCAGTTATTCGCCTGACCGATGATGATACGACACTCAATGATGGCAATTTAGTTGGACGACTTGAGTTTGTTTCAGTGGACGCAGACAATAATGGTGTCGGTGCATTTATCACTGCTAGAGCTGAAGATAGTCTCGGTAACCTCGGTCTTGAATTTGGAACTGGTCTCGCCGGAGCTGCGAGTATTGGCATGGTGCTTGATGCTAGTGGGAATGTTGGTATCGGCACCACTACTCCAAATCAACTTTTGTCAGTCGTAGGCGACTCGTCGTTTACAGGTGACTTGTCGATTCGAGGTAAGCAAACGATCGCGCCGTCTGACGTAACACTTATTTCCACTACTTCAATCAGCGGTACTGCTGGGGCATTCTCTTTTGAAGTGTATGGCGACTATGCGTACGTGGCAGGTTACAGTGGTTCTGGAGGTTTTGATATTTTCAATATTGCTGATCCAGACAACATGCAGCTTGTTAGTAATACGCCATATACTTCTCAAGCTAGAGATATTGAGGTGGCAGGAAACTATATATATGTTATTCATGAGGCTGCTGACCAAATGAGAATTTATGATGCTACTGATAAAACAAACGTTGAGCTAGTTGGAACCTTTGATCCGGGTGATGTCGTAATGAACAGTCCTAAGAGATTGATTGTCCGAGGAGATCGAGCTTACATCACCGCTTTCAACTCTGATTCTCTGGTGATAGTAGATATTGCAGACCCAACCAACCCCTCACTTATTGGATATACCGTACTTGATGATGCTTCCGGGTTTGATGTAACACACCACGCAATCCAGGGTCAGTATGCATATGTGGCCAGAAATCAAGCTGATGGTATCGATGTCGTCGATATGAGCGATCCAACCGCCCCAACGACGACCGGTAAATGGCGTCCGAACGATACGTCTGTCATTGATGGTCCAGAGCATCTGGGAGTGAAAGGAAATTATGCCTATGTTCTGGGACGACAATCAGACACTATCACTGTCGTCGATATTAGCGATCCAACCGCCCCAACTACCACTGCTGTCCTGGCTTCTACAACCGCCCCGGCCTTTTTTGAGCAGCCAGTTGGCATTACGTTTAGTGACAACTACGCATATGTATCGGGGCTGTCTTCAACAACAGCGATTATTGATATTTCTGATCCAGCTAATCCGAGTTTTGTTCAGGTCGTAGATACCTCAGTCGGGGGTCTTAATGCGTACGAAGTAGTTGTTGTGGGTAACACCCTATATCGAGCTTCACAACAAAGTGGTGGAGTATTGTCAGCTTGGGACCTTGGTGGTTTTGAAACGCCGACGGCAGAAATTGGTTCGCTGGTAGCAGGAAATCTGCAAGTAGATATGGCCTACATTGACCAGCAGCTACATGTCCTCGGTGGCATTACTACTGGCGCTGATGTTTTGATTGGTGGTGGATTGACGGTGCAGGGCAATGCCTCAACTTCACTCTTTAGTACCGCTACCAGCACTGCCTTTAGTGTCGTATCTGGCTTCACTGGGCTCGGTACTTCAACTGCAAACTCACTCCTAGAAATCGACCGACGAGGCATGTCTGGAGCTGGCACTTTTGGTATTGATCAGTACCTCGTGACCGAAAACAGCGTTGAAAATGCGGTGCAGTTCGGTAATCGCTACTATTTGAATGCTTCAAATACCGCCACGACGACGATTGTCGGCACTATCATGCGCGTTGAGGACGATACGCTCTTTGGCAACACTGTCCGTGCGCTTGAAGTGCAGGCTGACCGGGGTGTAAATACGCTCGGTGAAAATACGGCGCTCTCTGGCTTTGCGCGAACCTTCGGTGTCCGCGGTACGACCCGAGGTGATGCTGGTGGCGACTTCGAGCCTGCCGGTGGGTTCTTCCAGACTGAGGGTACGACGCAGGGTAATGCGATTCGCGGCTACAGTAATGACATCACGACGTCTGAGCTCTTACAGCTCTTCCAAGACACCTCGACCTTTGCTGGTACAGGTTTGTTGATGAACTTTGGTAACTCTGGCGGTACGTTCAACGCGACCACATCTAAGTTCGTCGATTTCCAAAACGCTGGCACCTCGAAGTTTACGGTGACTGCGCACGGTACCACCACGATTGGTGACGGTACGACCAACTTTGTAGCTGGCTTGCAGATTGGCTATGGTGGACTATGTGTCGATAACGATGGTTCGTGTGTGGCTTCAACCACCGGCAAGATCACAGCGGTGAGCTACGGCACTAACAACTCTGACCTCGCCGAGATGTACTTTAGTGATGATGAGCTTGAGCCGGGTGAAGTGGTGGTACTTGAAAGTGGTCTTTCAGTGACCCGCGCCACTGGCGCGGAAGGAGAGCGAATTTTGGGTGTCGTATCAACTAAGCCAGGTATCACGATGGGTGCCGATGACACTTCGCTCATTGCTGGTCAGCAAGGGTTCCCAATTGGTCTTACCGGACGTGTGCCAGTTAAGCTATCAACCGAAAATGGCCCAATTACTAAAGGCGATCCACTGATGCTCTCAAGCCTGCCGGGTGTGGCGATGAAGGCGGTAGAGAGCGGCACGATCGTAGGCTACGCACTCGAGGACTTCGATGGTGAGCAGGCGTATTCGGAAGGGTTTGTAAATCAGTTTGGTGATGATGTGGCTGAGCCAAATTTTGTGCCGCTTAATGTAAACGATGATCCGCGGATTAATGATGGTTGCTACTTTGGTGGTGGTGTGGCGACTGGCGAAGAGGAAGATTGTACCGAAACCGAAGCAGTGGTTGATGAAATTAACGAAGAGAATCTCCGTCGCGAAGCTGAAGCCTTAATTGAAGCAATTGAAGATTTAGTTAATGAAGAAGCGGAGGAAGTTGAGCTCGATGAAGAAACGACGGTGCAGGTTGGTCAGGTGTTGATGTTTATTAACCTTTCACAATATCGAGTTGATCGCGAAGCCGAATTCTTCGCTGAGCTCTTCGCTACCTCAACCAATAGTGAAGGGGGAGAGGAGACAGTTTGGGACAAATTGCAGCAACTGGCCAACGCCTTTGTGGATGGTTTCTTGGTGCTTACTGGTATTCGAGTTGAGACAGTGACAACTGATGAGCTGTGTGTTGGTAGCACCTGTGTTTCTGAGGCGCAGCTGATTCAGCTCTTAGAGCAGTCCAATAATGAAGGACAGATTATTGAAGTGATCGAGGAGCCAGGTCCTGACTTAGATGATTCAGACAACAGTGACGGAGTATCAAATGACCCCGAGCCAGATCCTGACCCCGAGCCATCCGCAACAACCACCGAAGAAACAGGTACGACAACTGAAACGGTAGGCGAACCAGAGAGCAATGAAGAGCCGGCAGCAACCACTACCGAAGAAGCTGTTGAAGAAGAACCGGCTACTGATTCCGAGGAGTCAACTGAACAAACCGAAGCAGCCGAAGATTCACCGACTGATTCAGGAGAAGAGGAGCAGGAGACTGAAGCCGAAGCAGATCCTCCTCCTGATCCAGAGTCGGAGCCGGAACCACAGCCAGAACCGACTCCAGAGCCAGATCCAACCCCTCCAGCCGAGGAACCACCAGTCTAAGAAGTAATCCAACGTAGCGACGAAGAGGCGAAGTAGCAAAGAGACATCACACAATGAACAACGAGTATCGACAACTAAAAAGCGCAGCACATACACATATATATGTGTATGTGCTGCGCGTACTGAAAATAACCTTTGTTTCTTTACTTTTTTATGTTGTGTTTGCTCTGGTTGCGCCGCAGGAGACGTTCGCTCAAACAACGTGGAATAGCTCTGACTGGACCGAACGAGTACCGATCACGATTGATAGTGCCAACATTGACAGCACCCTTATTGATTTTCCTGTGTATGTAGATCTCAATGATTTACCGACTGAATTTTGGGATGGGGTCTCCAGTGATGGTGGTGATATTCGCATTATGAATGAAGCACTGACGACCGAAATGCCGGTCGAGGTGGTGTCAATTGATACGGGAACTGATAGTGGAGAGTTACATTTTCGGGCAAACCTACTCAACTCATTTTCATTTGCTAGTTCAACGTTTTATCTGTATTGGAATGGTTCGACGACTGCAGACTACGCCGAAGATGCTACCTATGGTTCTGAAAACGTCTGGAGCAATAGTTATGTTATGGTGCATCACTTTGAGGAAGGTGATAGTACCGCTACAGATTTTTATGTCGACTCAACGGCAAATGATCACGATGGAACACTGGTTGATGTCGACGGTGATACGACTGAAAACACGACAGCCCAGCTAGGAAGTGGAATTAATTTTAATGGCGATGCCGATAGTATCGATATCGATAGTTTAACTAGCTTAAATATTCCGACGGAGGGTAATGTTTCGCTATGGTTTAATCGCGATACGAGTCTTGCGCAGCAGCGACTGCTTGGTCTTGATGGCGTCTTTGAACTCAGAGTGCCGACCACTGGTATCGTTAGCTATGAATTATTCCATGGAGGTGCCGGTGCTCCAGTGTCAACTGGAGGGGTCGGAACAGGCAGTTGGGTACATATCTCAGCTGATTATGATGATTCTGTCACTAACGTGAATGGTTATATAAACGGTTCTGCAGATGGAAGTGGTGCTGTAAGTGGCACAAATCCAACCGCTACGAGTTTTTCTATCGGGACTCGATTTAATCCTAAGGGTGATTATGTCGATGGTTCAATTGATGAAGTACGTGTTTCCTCTGTTCAGCGTGCTAGTGTCTGGATTGATGTCGAACACCTCAACCAGTCAGCACCAACTACGTTTTATACTATCGGAGCAGCTGAAGATAATACACCAGCTGAAATAGCTGGTATTACCATTTCTGGCACTCTCTTTAGCGACCAAGGTGGTAGTGCTATTACTACTTCGAAGAATTTAGCTCTGGCGGTCGGCACCTCAACCCCTAGCGTGCAGGCTACCACCTCAGTATCGAGTACGGGAGCCTATAGCTTTACTGTCGCCACTTCCAGTCTCTCTGCTACTACCACCATGATTATTTTCATCAATGGCGAAACTGAAACGGCTGCTACGGCCCTGAAGATTTCTAGCACTACTGCTTCAGTTACGGGAGTAGATCTCTACCAAAATCATCTTATTTTACAACACAATTATAACGCCACTTCTGGGCAATCAATTACTACCAACGACATTGCATTCTATGATAATGCCGATGATAGTGATCTTAAATACCGTGTGTCTACGAGTTCTGCCGCTAATGCACTCGAGGTCCTCAGTCCGTGGCAGATCCTTGTCTCTACCAGTACCATCTTCGATACTATTGGTGGTATTACGCTTCAGGGCCAAGGCTCGAGTACTTTGCCAACTGACGGAACCCTTGAACTCTCTGCCTCATCCACCATCAACGTCCAAGGCCCACTCTCCATCGCCGGTTCACTGATAAAGCCATCAACGGCCACTTTCAATAATACTTACAGTAACGACGTCGTTTTCACTGCAACCAGTACTGGAAAGCAAATCCGAGGAGAGTTTGTGGGTCCAGCGAATCGTTTCCAAAATGTAACATTCGATGGCGTTGATGGTTCATGGTTTTTATCTAAGGCGTCGACGTCCGACTTTATAATCGCGACTGGTACTGTGTATGCGTCAGCGAATTTCACCATTGATGGTGATTTAATAAATAGCGGGACATTTATTTCACAGAACAGTGATCTCACCCTGCAGGCCGGCGGCTTTGAATATATGGCTGGTCGAGATGTTGACGGCTCTGGTACAGGGATTGGATCTGAGATTATGGAGAGTCTCGTTGTGTCTGGTAACTATCTCTTCGGTGGTTATGGTTCTAACTCTACCGCCTGCTCCCAAACCGCTGGCTCAGCGTTCGGGTGTGAGATCAAAGTCTTTGATATCTCGGACCCGACCAACCCTACCTACGTTGCTGGCATAGACGCCGATGGATCGAGTGGTGGAACCGGTTCCGCCAGTGTTTTTAGCGTAGCTATTGCTGGAGAATATCTCTTTGTTGGTTCGGGTGCTAACTCTACTGCCTGCTCGCAAATCGCTGGCTCAGCGATTGGTTGTGAGCTCAAAGTATTTGATATCTCGGACCCGACCAACCCTACCTACGTTGCTGGCATAGACGCCGATGGCTCAAATACGGGAATAACAAACGAGTCTGTATTTAACCTTACTGCCTCAGGTAACTATCTCTACCTCGGACAGATTGGTGATACTACCGCCTGCTCCCAAACCACTGGCTCTGCCCGAGGTTGTGAGCTCAAAGTATTTGATATCTCGGACCCGACTAATCCAACATATATTGCCGGTCGGGATGTTGATGGTTCGGAAACAGGAACAACGAACGAGTCTATTCGAAGAGGAGGTCTAGCAGTTTCTGGAAACTATCTATACGTTGGACATGATGCTAATTTAACTGCTTGCTCTCAAATCGCTGGTTCAGCCCAAGGTTGTGAGCTCAAAGTATTTGATATCTCGGACCCGACCAACCCTACCTACGTTGCTGGCATAGACGCCGATGGATCGAGTGGTGGGAGCTCTGGTGAGAGTATCAACACCCTCGCTGTGTCGGGGAATTATATTTTCGTAGCGCCAGGTAATGATTCCACCGCCTGCTCCCAGGTAGCCGGCTCAGCGATTGGTTGTGAACTCAAGGTCTTTGACATCTCTGACCCGACTAATCCAACCTATGTAGCTGGACGTGACTCTGACGGATCAAGTGCGGGAACAAACTCAGTGCTAATAACTAGCCTTACTGTCTCCGGTAATTATCTCTATGCTGGACACGCTGGTAGTGCTACCGCCTGCTCCCAAATTGCTGGCTCTGCCCGAGGTTGTGAACTCAAGGTCTTTGACATCTCTGACCCGACTAATCCAACATATATTGCCGGTCGGGATGTTGATGGATCAACAACAGGGACGAATTCTAGTCGGGTAGATGGACTAGTCGTTTTCGGAAACTATCTTTTTTCAGCCCAGAATAATAACACTACCGCCTGCTCCCAAACCGCCGGCTCGGCCGTTGGTTGTGAGCTGAAAGTCTTTACCAAGTTCACCACGCCGTCGCTAACAGGCACATTTGTTGGCGAAGAGGCACTGGGTGATGTGACTCTGCAAGGAAATAACTATTTGGCACTTCTAGGCAATGCGAGTACCAGTGATTTCACTATCACGGCTGATGCCGCTACTACGACACTGCCGTACCAACTCACTATTAGTGGAGATTTCATCGTTAACTCAGATGATCCAGTGTACAACAATGGCGGTACAATATTTTTGACGGGAGAGAATAAACTGATTTCTGGCAACTTCACCGGTGATCAAGCACTCTATAACATCACGCTCACGGGCGCTGTAAAGAAACAGTTTAGTGGTACTGCATCTACTTCAGACTTTACCATTGCTGGCTTTGGCTATGTGGCTACTGGCAGTGCAAGTACGACGGTGAAGATCTCAGACAACGAAAACGGCGGGCCGAGCGGGCTTGATGGTAGTGATACGTTTGGCTCTGCAGTTGCCAATATCGGCGACCTCAACGGCGACGGAGTAACTGATGTAGCGGTGGGAGCGTCTGGTGATGAAGCTACCTCAGCTGGTGATGGTTTTGAAGGTGCGCTCCACATTCTCTTTATGAACAGCGACGGTACGGTCGATTCAACCGTCAAGATCTCAGACAACGAAAATGGTGGCCCAAGTGGCCTCGATGGTTCTGATAGATTTGGCTCTGCAGTTGCCAATATCGGCGATCTCAATGGTGACGGAGTAACTGATGTGGCGGTGGGAGCGCCTGACGATGAAGCTACTTCCAGTGGAGATGCTGGCGAAGGTGCGCTCCACATTCTCTTTATGAACAGCGACGGTACGGTCGATTCAACCGTCAAGATCTCCGACGCTGAGAATGGCGGACCAAGTGGACTAGATGGTACGGATGGTTTTGGTAGCTCAGTTGCCAACCTTGGCGACCTCAACGGTGACGGAGTAACTGATGTAGCGGTGGGAGCGTCCGGCGACGAAGCGACTTCTGGCGGTAGCAGTAGTGAAGGTGCGATCCACATTCTTTTTATGAACAGCGACGGTACGGTCGATTCAACCGTCAAGATCTCCGACGCTGAGAATGGCGGACCAAGCGGACTAGATAGTTTCGATAATTTTGGTTCAGCTGTCGCAAACGTTGGTGACCTTAATGGTGATGGGGTGGTTGACCTGGTAGTGGGGGCACGGTTTGACGAAGCGACTTCTGGTGGTGATAGTGGCGAAGGCGCCCTCCACATTCTCTTTATGAACAGCGACGGTACCGTTGATTCCACCGTCAAGATCTCAGACAACGAAAACGGTGGACCAAGCGGACTGGATGGGTTTGATCG
>JBCCYW010000012.1:0-29464 GCA_039188945.1 Patescibacteria group bacterium | reverse complement strand
TTTTTTTACTATTTTTTTTTTTTTTGGGGTGTTTGGTTTTGGGTTGTGTTGGGGGGGGGGGGGGGCGGGGGGCGGCCGGCCCCGGCCCGGCCCCCTACCTGTTGGTCTGCTCCCTTGGGTTTTTGTTTTTTAGTTTTGGAGTATTACGAGTTGAGTATGCTGAAGAGACATCAGTGACATCACTGGCAATGCAAGTTGGCCAAGAGGTTGTCCTGGAGGGAGAAGTACTACGAGAACCAGAGCAGCGGGCTTCGTCATTGCATGTCTACGTTGACATTGAAGATACCACCATACTCGCGTTTACCGATCGCTACGCTGATATTACTTATGGAGATCGAGTTCAGGTGAGTGGTCAACTCCGAGCGCCAGAGGCATTTGAAACTGATCTTGGACGCACGTTTAATTATCCAGATTGGTTGCGGGCTCGTGGTGTCACCCACACCGTTTCCTTCGCCCAGGTAGAAGTGATAGAGCAGGCAGGCGGTAATCCACTTATTGCTACCCTCCTTACCTTCAAACAGTCACTGATCGCATCATTCTCACAAGCGATTCCAGAGCCGCAAGCTGGTCTCGGCGCTGGTTTGCTGCTTGGAGTAAAGCAAGCCTTAGGTGAGGGTTTAGAATCGGCATTTCGTAGCACTGGCATCATCCATATTGTGGTGCTCTCTGGCTACAACGTGATGATTGTCGCTGAAGCGATCATGCGCCTCTTAGCCGTCGTGCTATCAGTGCGCGCGCGGGTGGTCGTCGGCATCGCTGCCATCGCTGGTTTTGCCGTTATGGTGGGCCTGACCGCTACGGTCGTACGGGCGTCGATTATGGCGGCGATCGTGCTGGTCGCTCGAGCAACTGGGCGCCTTTACGCCACCATGCGGGCCCTGCTGCTTGCCGGATTTGTGATGCTTCTAATCAACCCATATTTATTACTTTACGATCCGGGCTTTCAATTATCATTTCTAGCCACCATGGGACTCATTCTGGTAGCACCACATATTGAGCAGTTGATTGGTTTTGTACCCACTCGACTACAAGTACGAGAGTTTGTGACCGCTACGATCTCTACCCAAATTTTTGTCTTGCCACTCCTCTTATATCTCATCGGAGAATTCTCTGTTGTCGCGGTTCTGGTCAATGTCTTAGTGTTGCCAATGGTCCCACTAGCGATGGGCTTAGTCTTTTTAACTGGCCTGGTGGGTTATGTGAGCAGCGCAGCTGCGTTATTACTTGGCATGATTGCAAACATCAGTTTGAGTTACATCATTCTGACCGCAGAGTGGTTCGCGACATTACCATTTGCTTCGTACGTGGTGCCACAGTTCCCATTCTGGGTGGTGATCGTAGCGTACGCTGGTATGGGATATTTCTTATATACAAAACAGTATCGCTCCCGACACGAGAGTTTGGTTGATGGGTGGACCATCGAAGAAGAAACGGAAAACGGCGGCTCGCAAAGCGAGCCGCCGCCTGAAACCCCAGCGTTCTTCCGCTAGACGAGTCGAGAACTGACAACTTCCCAGTTGAGGTTCTTGAAGAAAGCATCGATATATTCGGCCTTCTTTGATGGTGGGTAGTCGCGCATAAATGAGTGCTCCCACATATCAAGGGCGAGGATAATGTCGAGGTCAGCCAACTGGCCAATATGCTGTTCGTCCACCCAGGTTTGGACGAGCTGGTCGGTGTGGGGGTCATGATAGAGCATGGCCCAACCAACTCCGCGGGTCTTCGCAATTTCTCGAAACCGTTGCTCCCACTGCTCGAAGCTACCCCACTGGAATGTAATCTTTTCTTTAAGTGCACCATCAGTTAAAGCTGTGGCCCCTCCTTCAAACTGAGAGAAGTAGTATTCATGATTGCGCATGCCACCAAATTCAAAACCAAGGCGCCGTTGCATCTCAGCAATCGCGTAACCGTTGGCAGTAGCATCATTCATATAGTCAGCGATTTTTTCGCGAATGTGATTCACGTTTTTAACGTAGCCTTGATAGAGACCAAGGTGCTCAGTGATAGTTTCTTCAGAAATACCATCGAGAGCTGGAATATTAAAAGTGAGTGCTTCGTACTTCATACAAATAAAAGACCTAGGAACTACTAATACGTAGCAACCATTGTAGCGTACGCGGTATGATGTGCCAATGAGTGACAACGTCGTACGGATTCGAATTATGGTGGTGCTACTGCTTGTGGCCGTAGCGACTGTGGTGTGGAGCCTGGGCGCCGGCTTCGCCGGCGCCCAACCCACCAATGACAACCTCCTCAAAGTTCATTTTCTCGACGTCGGACAAGGTGATGCCACCTTTATTGAGTCACCCGACGGCGTGCAGGTATTGATTGATGGCGGCAAAGATAGTTCGGTCTTGCGTGAGCTTGGGAAGGTGATGGGTTGGCGAGATCGCACCATCGATCTACTTATTGCCACCCATCCAGACGGGGATCATATTGGCGGTCTCATCGATGTGTTGCGGCGCTATGAAGTTGCTACCATTATGATCACTGATAATGAGACCGATAGTCCTGTCGCGCCAGTCTTTTTTGCTGCCGTTGAAGCTGAGGGGGCAGAGGTGGTGTATGCCGAAGCCGGTCAGGTATTCGAGCTGGGTGCCTCTACTACGCTTGAGATTCTGTTTCCAGTAGGAAGTGTGAGTGAGATGGAAACGAATGCTTCTTCGATTGCGGCTCAGCTACAGTTTGGTGAGATCGAGTTTCTCTTTACTGGCGATGCACCAAAAAGTATTGAAGCGTATTTAGTCGATACTTACGGTTCAGCGCTTGCGAGCGAAGTGCTGAAGGTGGGACATCATGGCTCGAAAACCTCGACGGCCGAAACGTTCGTAACGGCCGTTGACCCCGACTTCGCGGTTATCTCTGCCGCCAAAGATAATCCCTACGGCCACCCACATGAAGAAGTCATCAATGTCCTTGATGATGTTGTGGTACTGGGTACGTATGATGCAGGCACGACATCTTTCTTGAGCAATGGCCGAGAGGTCTGGCAAAAGTAGGAATGAATTGATAATCTCTCATTAGAGAGATTTTGTCGGAGGGATACATGGTTAAAAGAAAAGCGCCTGAGCTATCCGGTGAACAGTTGGCAGCGCAACTCGCTCACCAATTAGCAAGACTTGAAGCTATGAGGAGAGCCGCTGCAGAATTGATGGCGCGTGACCAACTAGGTCGAGATTTCTTTGCTCGGGGTTCGGTGGCTTATGCTGATCTGACACCGCTTCTAGAAGCTGTCGTAAAGCTTGCAAAGAAAAATCCCAAAGCTTGGGATTTTCCAGAGCCACCCGAAGAAATAGCGCCGCTCAAGCAACAGCAGGCGGAAATGGTTAAGTCACCACCTGAGCTACCACTTTTTAGCTACCATGGCTATGAAACCTAAAAGGACCCTTGCGGGTCCTTTACAAATCTCTAATTCTGGCTATTGTTGCGGCAGAACTGATGGAGGAATCTAATGAACTGCAGAGTTGTACAAAACAAAGAGGGTAGGTTTGAATTATGGCTGCCGGGTGATGAAATACATTTTGCGACGTTCACCGATCTAACCACTGCTCATCTTCTGGGTGATTTCCTGAACGGGCAGACTGCTGAGGAGCAGGCGGCGATAGCTTTGTTTTTCAAAAGACTCTCCTGTTTTCAACCAGAAACTTTTAACGCAACCATGGATGCAATTGCTCTGGCGACGCACCCTGAGGCTTGTAAGGAGCGGCAGTTGCAGTTAGCCGAAACACATCGCTACTGAACTGTGAATAATATTTGCGAAAATTGATAAGGCGCCTGCAAGGGCGCTTTTCTCTTTTCTATATTTTGCCTTATACAAAAGCAAAAGCCGCGGATTAGTTTCCGCGGCTTCTGGTATTTAGATTAACTTCGCGTCCTTGAGGGTTTTGTAGGCTCCGTTCTTAGCGATCATCCGTAGTCCTTTGGTCGAGATCTTCACCGTGACGTGCTTATCAAGCTCCGGTACAAAAATTCGGCGCTTTTGGAGGTTTGGCTGGCGCGCTACCTTACCGCACGGGTTAAACTGCGTCGCACGAGTGCGATTAGAGTAACGACCGCCGATCTGGGTCTTCTTGCCAGTGATGTCGCATTGCTTTGCCATAAATAAGTGGCGCTATACTACCACAGCATCTTGCTAATGCAAGGCCTCTCCCGTAGTATGCGTAGTACCATTTATGGGTATTGAACAAATTGCTATTATCGTCGCTTTGATAATGTCGATCGTCATTCACGAAATGGCGCACGGCTATGCTGCCAACTGGCTCGGTGACCCAACGGCTCGCTTGCAAGGACGACTTTCACCAAATCCTTTGGTGCACATTGATCCATTAGGGTCGGTGATTTTGCCTGCTCTCTTATTCTTAGGTAATGCCGGCATTTTATTTGGCTGGGCGAAGCCAGTGCCCTACAATCCATACAACCTCAGTAACCAGAAGTGGGGCGAGGCGATTGTCGCGGCGGCTGGACCAGCTTCAAATATTGTCCTAGCCCTTATCTTCGCCGCCTTGATTCGCCTCGCCCCCGTCCTGGAGCTGTCTTCAGCGTTTATCGAGCTCGCTTCGTACGTGGTGTATATCAATATTCTCTTAGCCTTCTTTAATATGATTCCGATTCCTCCGCTTGATGGGTCAAAAATTCTAGCCTCACTACTGCCGTTTGGCGCCGCCCAGCAATATCGTGCCTTTATGAACTTGAGTCAACAGTACGGTATTGTCTTTACCTTTATCTTTATCTACCTCTTTATCACTATCTTTTGGGCACCATTTTCAGCTTTGGTGGGTGCTGTTTTTACTCTTTTCACAGGCTTACGCTTCTTTTAGTTGCAATTTTCTGACAACGGCGTATAAATAGGGAAGGAAGACCGGTGACAGTATAAAAGCACAATGAGGGCGCGCCACACGCAAGCAACGCAGACAAGCATTATGCCGCGCCCTCCGAGAGTCCTCCTCACGCGTATTTATGGGAGGACTTTTCTCTTTGTGTAAATATGGTAATGTTGGTATTGTCCTTGCGTCCCCCGCAGGGACGGGCATCAGTCTCTTTTCTGTTGCCCCTCGTTCAAACTCATGCGTCTCCTTCGGGAGACGCCTTTTTCTTGCCTTGCAAATTACCTTATTTATAGTACTCTGTCCGGGCTATTACTTATGGCAACAATCAATCAATTAACAAAGCGAAAGCGCAAAGACAAGGCTCGTAAGACCAAGGTTGCTGCGCTGGAGTCTGGCTTCAATTCAATCAAGAATCAGCCAAACAGCTACCACTCACCATTCAAACGAGGGGTGTGTACGCGTGTTACTACCAAGACCCCTCGTAAGCCGAACTCCGCGATTCGAAAGATCGCTCGTGTTCGTCTTTCCAACGGTCAGGAAGTGACTGCCTACATCCCTGGTATCGGCCACACCCTGCAAGAGCACTCAGTTGTGCTGGTGCGCGGCGGTCGTGTGAAGGACATTGGTGTGAACTATACCGTGGTGCGTGGTAAGTATGACGCTACTGGTGTTGACGCTCGTCGACGGGGGCGGTCACGCTACGGCGCCAAGAAGCCTAAATCAGAATAAATGTCCCTGTAGCTTTGTTGCACTTCGGTAAGTTATTCCTCACCGTATTGCGCATACGCCTCGGAATAACTTCCTTGTGCGCCGCGCTACAGAAACATTTCTATCTGATTTAGAAATAGGGGAACATAGCGAACATTCCCAACCACATTACACATAGTCTATATTCGCTACAGATCATATCGTGGTGGCCTACACAGGCAGACCATTATGCGAAGAATGAAATGCCATACTACAGAGCTTTTCATTCTTAATTAGTAAAGTTAAGAATTCAACGTGAGACGACCAATCAAAAAACGACCAACCGTCAATCCAGACATCAAGTACGGGTCGGTTGAAGTCGAGCGACTCATCAACTACGTGATGCTTCGTGGGCAAAAGGAAACTGCTCGCAAGATCATCTACGCTGCATTTGATGAAATCGAAAAAAACAAAGAGGTGGAAGGAACACCACTGGAAGTGTTCGAAACAGCGCTTCGCAACGCCGGTCCACTGATGGAAGTGCGCAGTCGCCGCGTTGGTGGAGCGAACTACCAGGTACCGCGTGAAGTGCGTCCAGAGCGTAAGCTTGCACTTGCCCTACGCAATATCATTGCAGCCGCTCGCTCGCAGAAGGGTAAGCCAATGCACAAAGCGTTAGCTGAAGAGCTCATGCTCGCCGCTAAGGAAGAAGGTGCAGCGGTGAAGAAGCGTGAGGATATGCATAAGATGGCTGAGGCGAACCGAGCTTTCGCACATTTTGCCTGGTAGAAACCGGAAAATTCAGCGACTAACTTTGTCGCCCTACGAAAAATGGCCCTCCCTGGACCTTTGTCCCAGTCGGGCCATTTTTCTTGTTCTCCTCGTTATCCATCTGAATTTTCCGGTTTCTTGATTTACCTTAAACAGAAGAGCATAATCAGAAATATGAGTCTTACTAGAAAACACTCCGAATTTGTTAAAAAATTAAAGATAGTCTGTGAGGCGGATACGAGTGCTAATCCTGGTGGTTGGACCGAAGATAATCCTATGTGGGGTCATTGCGCGGTAGTGGCAGTACTTGCTCAGGGTTGTTTTGGTGGGCGGATATTGAAAGGTTCACTTAAGGAACATGAGAAATACGCGTACTTACGTTCGCACTTTTGGAATGAGTTACCCGATGGTAAGCAAGTCGATTTTACGGCTGAGCAATATCCCGACCTGGTATTTACTGAACTCAAAGCTGAAGAACGTTCTCGTGAGAATATTCTCTCGCACCCAGATTCAAGTGATCGTTTTGGACTTCTCAAACAGCGCTTTAAAGCGCTTGCTTAAAATAAAACCCGCCCGCGGAATCGGAATCCCGCGGACGTTTTTCTATAATCAGGAAGTCCACCAGGTTACGAAGTGTTGAGGTAGACCCTTGAGAGCCAGGTCATGATTGGTGTACTCTTTTCGACCAGTAATTTCTTCACCTATCCATGAGGGCATCACAATAGCTTCATCAGCTGCCGCGAGCTCAATATCAATAGTGACAAGTCCCGCGAGCACACCCTTATAGACATCTATCTCGAACACATGTTTTGCAATTGGCACGATGTATCGTGTTTTATCGATAACACGACTTTCGCAGAGTTCGTAGAGATGATTAAATTGCATTTTCGTAACGCGCGCTTCAATCTCAGGGGTGACAATTCCTTTGGGCTTACCTTTGATACCAACACGACGTGAAATTTCACTGGTTTCCATCGTTCCGGGATCACGCGTGATAGCTTCACGCACCCGTACTGTGTTTCCGTAGCCTTGTGCGATGTAGCCCTGTTTGATTTCAATCAAAGCATTGGTGTGTTTGAGCCAGTTATCGTCACCTGGTTTATTGAGTAGAAATGTTCGTTCAATTTCGATTCCCATTTCAGGACCCTTTCCTTAATCTACCGCAACTAAACCAAACTCCACCCAAAATTGCAATAAAAAAAGCGCCGCGGGCAATTAAGTCCGCGGGCGTTCGTTTCATATACCGACGTTGCCGATAAGGCAGGGGTACTGTTTTGTTACTGGGTCGCACACGATTGTTCCCTTGAAATCCGGGCGTTCTGGTGCAGGACCCTTCCATTTATTGGGCACGGTATATGTACTGCCTCCGATTGTAACCTCGACTTCGTTTTCGGAGATAGTTTTGAACGAATCGACTACGCCACAGAAACAACACTCACCTGAATAGTAGTGCTCGTCGTACACTTTTCGGAACTCGTCAGTTGGTGGATCGCCTGCCTGCGCAATAACAGCTCCAGACTCTGGATCGCTGATGGCGGTTGTTGGTAAGATCAAGATGGCCAAACAAAAAAACATCAGGACGGGCAGTAAGGAACTTCTCATCGATTCTTCCTCCTTTGTTCGGTCGATGAATCTACTTGTTATAAACCAAATAGAGAATTCTGCAAATTATTTAGTTGTCGCGGCGGCCGAATTTGCGAGCTAGCCGGTAGACAGTGTAGAGAATAAGAAAGAGGAGCGTAAGCTGGACGATAATTGGGTTCCAGAGGAACAGAGAAGTAAGCCAAAGCATGAGCGTGTAAAGGTTTTCGAGGTTGCGAACAATAAAGTCCCAGGTGCGTTCAGTGAAGGTTTTTGGGACGTCACCCTGGGTGCGGGAGATGGCGCCGAAACTACTGTCGGCTTCGCCGGCAGTTTCGGCGCTTGTGCTCGCTACGCCACTCTCATCACTCCTACTTTCAATTGCACGCTCGGCATTTCTTCGCTCGCGATAATTATCAAGATTCGTCCGTGTGGTGGTAATAAGATCAGTAACAGTTTCAAACGTTGTGTCAGCACGGCTATCAGTTAAAAACTGCTCGAGACCCTCTGGTCCAGAATTACTATTATCATCCTCAACTGCCATCTCGGTACCTTCTTCTATTTGTTCATCTTCAACATCACCACTGTCAGTTTTTTCATCGTAGACGAGCGGGTCAGTACCATTAGCGATCTCATCTTCATCACTCCAGCCGTCACCATCATCATCACGATCAGTAGCGTTACCCCGACCATCACCATCAGTATCATAATCGACAAACACGATGTCTTCCGTAAGTGCCGACACAACCGATATTTGTTGCGTCCCAGAAGCAGTTGAAGAGAGCTCAGTGCGCGAGAGGGTGGCGCGAATGGTGCTCGTGCCATAGGTCGGCGTCCAATCCGTCCAGCTTTCTACCAAACGGTTATTAAGTGCTGATACATCATTGCGCTCAATCCGATTGTCATTAACATAAAATTCCACCGTGCCCGTCAGGTCAGCACCAGTATTATTACGAATCGCCGCATAAATTCTCGTCGATTCACCAACAAACAGGGTTTCTTGTTCATACCAGAGACCTTGCACGAAACCAGCGTTACTTTGCGCACTAACAAAGACCGGAAAGAGAATAATTATAAAACTAAGTCCCAAATGCTTCATATGCCGAAGCTCGTATAATTATGGTAGCACGCAGCTGATAAAGGAAATAAGGTCATTTGAATTTAATGGTGTTTTCGGTACACTTACCAATATGAAACAAGCCCCCGCTAATACCCGTTTTGCGGCAATCGCTATCGATGTACCAGTGTTCGGTTTGATTGATGGAGAATTACAGGTGCTAGTTGCTAATGTTGACCGGCCGCCACATTACAAGAATATTGACGGATTTGTTGGTGGCCTGGTTGAAGCTCACGAGACGGCTGGTCAGGCAGTGGTGCGTCACCTAAAGGAGAAAGCAGGTTTGTCAGGTATTTATACTGAACAGCTTTACACGTTCAGTGACGTTAACCGTGATAAACGTAACCGGGTAATTGCTATTGCGTACCTAGGGCTAGTACGGCCGGATGTTGTTTCAACATATCAACACCCAGAAGCGCATTTTGTCCCCGTTTCAGAAATTACTGCACTAGCATACGATCATAACGAGATGCTGATAGCTGCTAAAAAACGTCTCGCAAGCAAACTTGAATACACTAATATTGCTCAGTATGTATTACCACGACACTTTACTCTGACTCAACTACAAAGTGTCTACGAAACGCTTCATAAAAGAGACTTTGATAAGCGTAATTTCCGTAAAAAGATTTTAGCGCTTGATATTGTTAGTGAAACTGGTCAGATGGAGGAGGGAGTGAAACACCGCCCAGCAGCACTTTACAAATTTACGTCTCAAACACTGCAACAGATACCCCTTATCATCTAACAGTGATATTGTGTTTCATACAATAAGTAAAGGCGGCAAGTCAGAAGACTTGCCGCCTTGAGGGTTGTGTGTGGCCTAGGCCACTGCTGCTCGTTCACGCACCTCGTCAAAGGTGTGCTCGACCAGCAACTCACCATTGCGATAGACCGGCACAAGCAGGTTGGCCCGAGGATCGACCTCATCATAGAAGATGTCAGCCGGAACCGTTCGGTAATCGCAAGTACCAATGCCGCACTGGTTGATGAGACCAAGGCGTCCGCGCTTGGAGCGCTTACCTTGATCAGTGATCGGATCTTTGTAGACATCCTGCCACTGACCATTGATCTTCACCGCATTGGCTTTCATGGCAAACTTCATGGTGTCACGATCCACCTTTTGCAGTAGACCGCCGCCCATGCCGAAAGCGATGTTGTCGATGGAGAGACCTCGCTCTTCCATTGTTGTCACCACGCGAACGATGTTCTCGAGTGACATTCCGTCGCCTTGGATGACACGCACGCTCGCCGGTAAAACCCGATATCCTTTCGAGTTGGTTTCATGTCCGAATTTTGCCATCAAACGCTCGACAACTTCAATTGGTATCTTCACCGGGTCACCTGAGTCCGGGCGAACAACCAGAGTACCGCCCGTCGATTGCACTGCTTCTCGCAGTTCATCGCCCCAGAGCTCGTCGACCGCAGCAAAAATGTCGTAGCTGTCTGAGACACACGCCACCAGCTTACCTTCGCCTCCAAACTGCGTTAGCATATTCTTGAAAGCAGCCGATTCGCCGTCGCGACCCCAGGTAGTCATGGTTGAGTGCTCTGAAGCCGGAATCGAGAAGCCAGGCATATCAGCGCCGTAGAAGCGTCGAGCAGCTAGAATCCCCGAAAGGGTATCAGTGCCCATGAAGTTCACCAGGTGCGCCATTCCGCCGAGCGCAGCAGTCTCTTCGCTTGAGGCGCCGCGAGCTCCGAAGTCGTGGAGCTTAAACGGAATCTGACCTTCGGGATCGTCCGATGTGAGCATCAGCCCTTGGTAGATCCGTTTCTTGGCCTCGCGCGAGAGGGTTGCGACCGTGGTTGGGTACCATACCGACCGCAAGAGTGAGGTCTCCATGTAGGACGTCAGCCACAGCAGACGCTCGTCAGTGTTCTCGACTTGCACCAGCACATTGTTGATCGGCACCACGCTGCCCTCAGCGACCGCTCTGATTTCGAGAGGCAGATAGCCGCCGTGCTCGGCGATGATGTAGCGCATGTCTTTAGGGTTAACCGGCAGACCATGCGCTGAACCAATCGCCTCATACTCCTCGACATCAGCTTCTGTGATCGGGGTCAGCAGGTTTGCTTTGATCCAAGCCTGAAGCCCAAAGAACACTGATTCGCTGAAGTCGCCACCGCGAGCTTCGATGTATGAAGTCACGTTGGTAGTACCTGGAGGGTACTGCTTGAAGTGGGACAGCTTGTAGCTGTCGGTATCGAGTAAGATATTGCGTTTCATGATGTGGTTCCTTTCTTGAGGTGCTCGAGCACAGCGGCTCCAAGCGGTTGGTGATTATCGATGAGTCGATTGGTCAGTTCATTCACTGGGAACCAGCGAAGGTCTGACAGATCGTCTTTGGCACGAATTGCGCCAAAGACATAGTTGGCGACGAAGAGATCAGTACGAATACTGTCTGCTTCATCACGGTAGCGAAAATCATCGATCTTGAAGTCACCGAGATGAGCTTCAACTTCAATTTCAATATCGCCACATTCTTCACGTACCTCCCGTTTCGCTGCTGCCCACCGACTCTCGTCGGTTGGATCAACAAACCCACCAGGGAATCGCCACCGATCGCCATCAATAGATTTCTGACCCAGCAAGATGTGTGTCCGGTCATCATTGATGACGGCGACATCTACTGTTGAGAAGTCAATTGCGGGCCGAATAGTGGCGGCCGCGATCCAGCCAGCTCGGTACAGAGGGCTGTTTGGTCCACCTTGCTGTGCCTCCTCCGCAATCCTCGATCGTTGCTCCGTACCACTTTCGGCAGGGTGTTCATCGAGAATGCGAAGAGGGTGCTTGCCGTGGTAGTGCTCAGCGAAACCGTCGCGTGAGCAGTAGAGGGTGGCCAGGGCGCTTTGATTGAATGCTTCAATTGTAGCGTCAAGGCCCGCACTCCATGCTTGGTCGCTTGGGTTGTCTGGAAGGCGTCGTACTATCAGTCGATCTCCGTACAGAGCTTCGATCATTTGTTTCCGTACCACGAAGGGTAGGGGGTTGCGCTTGCCGTCCACCTTGATGCGATCACCAACTAGGATGAGAACGTAGTCATTTTCATCGAGCAGGGTATCGATCAGGTGACGATGGCCTTCATGAAGTTCGGCCACCTGCACGCGCATAACTGCTACACCAAGAGTGTTTGTCATGATGATTCTCCTATCAAGGTACGTAGATAGTGTATTATCGACACTATAATGGGGTGAGAAGATACCGCACCGAGGTGCGGGCAACTTCTCTCTATTCACTAAGGTAGCAAAGATGCTAATTAGTGTCAATAGTACACTAATGTGGATAAGCTAAGTTACAGAACAAGACTCTTGATGACATAAAATACGGCTTAACCACGTAGTAGAAAGTGTTATAGGATAAAATAAACAACATGAAGACAGACAAGCAGCTAAAGCAAGAAAACCCTGAGTTGTTTCGCGTAGCCCGCGAAGGAGGTACTGAAGCTCCTTTTGTCGGTGAGTACGTCAACACCAAAGATGATGGCATGTATCACTGCGCTGTATGTGATGCTCCACTGTTCTCCTCGGAGACAAAGTTTGACAGTAAGTCAGGCTGGCCGTCTTTTACTGACCCAGCTCATGAGGGGGCGGTAACTCTGCATGAAGACACTAGCCATGGCATGCGCCGGGTTGAGGTGCGGTGTGCAAACTGTGACGCTCACCTTGGGCACGTATTTCCAGACGGTCCAAAGAAGGCGACGGGCGGTGTGTGCGATCGCTTCTGTATTAACAGCGTAAGTCTTGAATTGAAAAATGGGTGAGTTACATAAAGCCGTATTGGCTGGTGGATGTTTCTGGGGACTCGAAGATCTGATTCGCGAACTCGACGGAGTCGTTGATACCGAAGCTGGTTATACTGGAGGAGAGAACGATAATCCCACGTACCGTAATCATCCTGGTCATGCCGAAGCGCTTGAGATCACGTATGATCCCGAAAAAATTACTTATAAGCAGATTCTCGACTTCTTCTTTCAGATTCATAATCCCACCACTTTGAATCAACAGGGAAATGACAAAGGAACCTCGTATCGTTCTGCCATATTCATTGCTAACGAAGAAGAAAAGCAAATTGCGGAAGAAATGATTTCAGTGGTAGATGAATCGGAGCGGTGGGATAGCCAGGTAGTGACAACTCTCGAGCCATTTGAAAGGTTCTGGCCAGCGGAAGAAGAGCATCAAGATTACCTAAAAAAACATCCAGGTGGGTATACGTGTCATGCGATTTATTTTGATTCATATTTAAAATAAATCACGCGACGATATCTCTGAAGGAGTAGATAAGAAAAGCGCGGGCCACTTTGTGGCCCGCGCTGTTTCGAATAACTCCACCTGAGCAAACGATGCAGTGCTATGCTTATAACAGTATGCAAAAAGCCATCTATATCATTGGGGGAATTGGTATTGCGGCGGGAATCCTCACCACTGTGTTAATGCAGCAGGCAGAGCCGAGCGAACCTGAGCTCATCGCGTGTACTGCTGATGCTCGCATTTGTCCTGACGGTTCGGGGGTGGGACGAGAAGGTCCACAATGTCAGTTTGCTGCCTGTCCACCGATTGGCGTTGCTCTTAACGAAACCGTTGCATTTGGACTCACCGTGGTCACGCCCCTGCGCGTAACAGAAGATAATCGGTGTCCAGCTGATGCTCAGTGTGCCTGGGAGGGGACCATTATGGTTGAAGTTATGACTGAAGAAGATGGTCGCTCCAAAACTTCGGTGATGAGTATCGGCGACACGCTACGAACCAGCTTTGGTGTCATTGTTCTCAGTAGTGTTGAACCGACTCCAGTAAGTAACGGCAGTATCAGCAATAGCCAATATCGTTTCGTATTTTCAGAACGACGTTAGGAAACGGTGTGAGTTTTGGCCAGGTCTTTGAGACCTTGTTTAATCAAGGCGGTTACTATTTTGAGGTCAATTCCCTCAAGATTCTTTAGGTAGAGACACGATTTTCCAAGTTTGTGGGGACCAAGCTGTTTCATAAGGTCACTATAGTCGGTATAGCCAGGCATGATGTAAAGAGTTGGCCCGCTTTTACGCATTGAAAATCCAGTGGCTAGAAACTCACCCTCATCACCATTGCTCCGGTGGTAGATGTATTTCCCAAAGCCTATTATGCTCGTACCCCACATTTTTGCTGGCTTACCAGTAGCACCCTTAAACAACTTCAAAAGCATTTTTGCTTCTGCTTGCTGATCTTTAGGTAGCGAAGCAATGTAAGTAGCTGGAGACAGTTTGTTTTCAGCAGTTTTTAGAATAATTTTCTTTGCCATACTTACTTTTGTTTAGCCATTAAGCGGGAGACGGGGGCGAAGTCGTCAGTCAACAGAATTTCTCGTTCCCGATCATATGAATCCAAATTCAGAGCCAGCTGTTCGAGTGGCACATTTTCTCCATAATTATTAACCATGGCGTAATCTGAGAGATCAATTGGGCGTTCACCTTTGCTAGCAATAAAGATAATATTCTGAAAAACATCATCATTGTTGTTGAGACCATATGCGACAGCGTTAGGGAACACTGAGGTGATGGTCTTGACCATTGAACCAGTTAATGAAGGTCGAGGCCCTTTTGGTCGACCAACGTAATTGAGAATCAGCACACCATCTTCAGAAAGATGATCATATATTTCCTGATAGAACTCAACGGTACTCAAGTGGAAGGGAGCAGCCAGATCGGTACTAAAGAGATCACTAAAGATGATATCGTAGGTGTCTTCAGAACGGCTTAAAAACACCCGCGCGTCTTGGTTGAAGTTGCGGGTGTTTTCGGTTGGCGTGTAATCGAAGTATGTTTGCGCGATCTCAAAGAGTTTTGGTTCGATTTCAACGACATCGATCGCGAGCTCAGGATTAATGATCGAAAGGGTGCGCGGCACGGTATATGCTCCGCCGCCCAACACAAGCAATGACTGAGGGTCATCCACCAATTCTTGATACAGCTCAATAAACCGGGTGTAGGAAAATACGAGGTCAGTGCCATCTAAAAAAATTGCTGACGAGTTATTGGTGTCACGATTGAGGAGGCGCATTGGCCGGCCTGTGTGCTGGGTGTCACTAACCGTAATTGAGCTGTAGATACCTTCGGTTTTAAATACTACATTCCGCGCATCATTATCTTCTACTAAGCTAATCAGACTAACTATGACGGCAGTAATAAATAATCCTACGAGCCAGCGGTTGGTGGAGAGTGGTTTTCTTAATACCGCTGGTATTATTAAGCCGGTAAGGACCAAGCCTAGACCCACCGCTACGATGCTGTTCTGTACTCCGTAGAAGGGAATGAGCCAAAAGCCAGCGGCGATACTCCCGAGGATACTACCGACCGTGCCCCAAAAAAAGGTACCACCTACGACACTACCGATATGTTCAGGATCAGTGCTTAGTGACTGCAGCTTGATCACATAGGGCGAGACCATTCCGAGTAAGAAGGCAGGTAAGAAGAAGAGTCCAAACGCAAATACTAGCGGTCCAAAGGTCGGAGGAAGCGCTGAGGCGATAAGGGGGACAGTAATAATTGTGAGTAGCTCAAACAGCAACACCAGAACACCACTGAGGGTAATAATTGAGAAGAGGTCAGTCAGGGAGTGGCGTTTATCAGAGCGCTGGCCACCAAACCAATAGCCTAAGCTGAGGGCCGTTAGGATCGTCGTAAGGACAGCCGAAAAGACGTAGAGCGAGGAACCATAAAACGGAGTGAGTACGCGCACTGCCGCTACTTCAATGATGAGCACACCTGCTCCAGTAAGGAATACCGTCAAATACAGCAGTCGGTTTTGATTCATCGCTTCATACTATCAGATTTCGACTTGTAGCTTCTACGCGTCGGCCTGCCACTTCTTCAAGACACGTGAAAGCGCGAGCGAGGCGACAAATATACCAACTGAGAGGGCGAGGAATTTCGGATCGAAGGCGTTGAAAGAGAGACCGTCCATTTTGAAACTTTCAAGATCAATCGCTGAGCCAAGTGCTACAAAGGTTGTCAGGCCAGGCATGATGCCAATCAAGGTGGCGATGAAGTACGATGACCACTTAATTTTCAAGATACCGGAACCATAGTTGGTGAGGTCAAAGGGTACGTAGAAGAGACGCATGAAGAGTACCGATTCAAACGGTCGCTTACGTAATGCCTCCACCCAGTTTCCAATAATTGAGTCTTCCAGTTTGAGACCTTTACCAAAGAAACGTCCAATCCAGTACGCAAAGTTAGCCGAAGCATTCTCACCGATAATGGTGTAGATGACACCCCACCAAAAACCAAAGAGTGCGCCAGAGAGAGCAGTTAGGAGGGTAGCCGGGAAGAAGATTAGCGGTCGCAATGCATAAAGCACCATATAAATCAGTGGTCCGTACACAGTGCTCGTGAAGAAGTCGAGGAGCTGAAAGAGCACATCTTGGTAGGAGAGATCATTACTAATTCGATAATCTTGAAAGGCGTAAATCAAGATACCCCAGAAGAAGAGTGCAAATACCTTCGGAGCGTGTTTTTTAAAGATGTTACCAACGTCTTTTTTGATATCCGCAATTTGCTGAGCGAAGAACTGGTCGCCAGCTTTTTTAATAACAAGCGAGTAGGTCGGGTAGGCATAAATAATTGAACGCAACCCCCACATTGAGATTTTCTTATCGATCGCAATGGTGAAAATAGAGAGAATTTCTCCAGCGGCTGGACCAATCAGGTTGGCACCGAGCACTGCGCCGTTTACGCGTCGAGCAACCACCACCAGGAGTCCATCTGTCGTGCTATCAGTTTTCGCGCGATCATTGAGTGAGTAGGGAACTTCAATGCGCATGATTTCGCGCTCGTCGTACTTTTGTTTGGCTTCTTCCCAGGAGATGCCGACCTGAGCAATTTCAGGTGAAACATAGGTTACCTTCGGCACTGCTTTCTTTTTGGTGATACGCAACCAACCGCGAGAAGCGATTTTGGTGACTACCTGTCGAGCCACATCATCAGCTGTGTGGGTAAATTTCAAACGTTGCGCGACATCACCAATCGCGTAGACATATTTGTTGCTGGTACGGTGCTGGCTATCAACCATCACGCAGCGTTCGTCAGCTTTGATGCCGGCCTTCTCCAGCCCCTCAGGAATATTTGGCACGCGACCAATAGCAATCAAAATCTTGTCGTAGGCAACGCGCTCTTCACCAACCACATCGCCGGCTTCATTTTTTATTTCAAACACCGCTACTTTGTCCTCCACGTGGGTAAGGTGAGCACGTGTGAATGTCCGTACGCTAAGATCAGCAAAAATTGCCTGAACTTTAGGACGAATAGCCGGGTCTTCAAGACGTCCAAGCTCAGCGTCAATGGTGGCCATGGTGACCTCACTCCCCAGCATGCTAAAGGCCTGTCCCATTTCCATCCCGATTGGTCCAGAGCCGATAATCAGGGTTCGCTTTGGCACATCATCAAGGGCAAAGATGTTTTGGTTGGTCAGGATGTCAGCTTGATCGAGACCTTGCACTTTGAGCATGCGTGGGCTTGAACCGGTCGCGATAATGGCATTTTTGTAGGTATAGCTTTTACCATTTACGGTGAGTGAGCATTTAGCATTGAAGGTAGCCTCACCCATCACTACGTCGATCCCTAGCTTTTCAAAGTTTTCTGGCTGCTCTTCTTCGACAATACTCTCGACAATACTACGTACATACGAAAAAGCTTCTTTTCGATACGTTTCACTTTTACCATTCTCGCCAGCAATTTTTTTGGCCGTGTAGTATGCCTTGGCGTGATGCAAGAGGGCTTTGCTCGGAATACAGCCAGAGTTGGTGCACTCGCCACCCATATGCTCTCGTTCAATCAAAAGAACAGACTTACCAATCTTGCTGGCCCCGACCGCAGCCGTTAATCCGGCTGAACCGGCTCCCATCACAATCACGTCGTAGTCAGTTTTCATACACTATGGCTTAAATAATTACTCTCTGCTACGTCTATAGTAGCTCATTCTTTCACAATAAAAAAAGCGGCGCCCGAGGGGCGCCGAGGTTTTGAAATCTCATGGCTTGGTGCCATATTGCCACTGCCCCCAATAGGCAGCGGTTTCACGAGCAGCTGAGAGTCTTCCTTCAAGAGTTTTAACCTCATTTCTTAGTGCGTTCGCGAACGAACTAATAAGTCCATTAGCCACTTCACACAAATTGTCTCCAAAAACAATTGGAAACTCTGCAAGTGATAGAGGTGTAATGCGCATGTTTGTGACGAGAAATGAGCGGAAGTTATCCTTTTCTAGCTCACGATTGATGGCTTTGACTTCCACAAGGTACATGTAATTATGTGGTCTTGTGCAGCGAGTCAACAAAAAACGAGTCTCTGTTCGGCTGAAGAGATAGGCCATTTCGCCCCACTCCTTAGGAGCGTCATAACCAACATATGATTTGTCTGGTTGCCGGTGGTGCCGCCAAATGGTTTCGTAGGCATAGGGACCGTGTCCGAGTGCCAGGCATTGCGTCTCAATGCCAAGACTTGAATATTCTTTTGGCTCAAACACGAATCCTGTATATCGATCCCAGCTTACGTCACCTTCTTCTTTGCAAATCAAAGTGCGAAAGTGTTGTCGAACTGGTGTGAAACCAGGCAACTTTTCACAGTTGATTTCCCATAATTCAGTGTGTAGGAAATCTACCAACTCGTCTACGGTTAACTCTGAGAGCGAAACACTCTTACCTTTGGAGTTGCCACGAACGTACTCGAGTAATTCACGCGCTTCACTTGTCTGCTGTGCTGTGTCCGAAGTCATCAGCGTTTCTCCTTTGCAGCTTAGGTACTCGGGATCGAAACCCCGCCCTTGCAACATACTCTCAAGAGAAAGTTTGTCAATCATAAACAGTGTTTGGTGGGTGGTAAGTTTTTGCTACAAAAAAACCGCTTACTGGAATCACTTAGACACGATGTGCCTAAGTGTCCCTCGTAAGACGGTCATAGTTCAGCAGCGATAACTGTACTGAACTTGTGGATGTGGTTCTATTTCTCTGATGAATTTTCTCGCTTCTATATTGTGGCGCACACATCCAAGCGCCTCAGTGACGTCGAGATAGAGCTCAAATGGCTCACTATGCTCAGGCAACGTATGCCAAGGCAAGCCAGTCAGAAGAAATCCACATAGAGTAGCAATGTTCAAAGCAGCAGACATATTTCACCTCGCTCGCAGATGTCTGAAGGTGTAAATATAATACATTATTTATATAAAAAGTCAATGTTTATATATATTCGGCTATTAAAAATAGCGCCTTGTGAGGCGCTATTTCGTTGGTGCACATTTGTTTTTCCACTCTTCCCAATTTTCGGGTGTTCCTGATCGAAGTCTCCATTGTGGAAAGACTGTAGTAGCTGTCTCGTTTCCGGCAGTCATTCCTAGAACATAAAACGACACCCCCCAGACAACAAATAGGTCAGGCTTTCTTTTTTCTTCGTGCCCGGGGTTTTTGTTGAAATAACCGAAATAGCGATGACCATGCTTTTTATCAGTTAGTACAGAACAAAGCGGTTGTGTAGGTCCACTCAAGATCTTTATAGACAGGGTGTGCATGTACCCATCCGCCATAATCGGTTGTGTTATCCATCCAGTGTGCTGAGTTGGATCGATTGGTTTATCAAGTTCAGAACTTGGTTTTGCAGAAACAGGGTTTATGGTAACCAATAAAACCCCAAAAAATAACAACACTATTTTCTTTGGATATTTCAGCATCAGAAGCTTCCTTCTAGTGATGAGTTACTATAAGGTCTTGATCTAGATCTACTCTACATCTATTAATCAGATCGTCAATTTTGGGTAACATTGATTACAGTAAAAAGACCGTCGTTGTCACGACGGTCTTGCACGCATAATTTCGATCTCTTTTGGCCAACTACAATGCTGTAAAGCAACATCATATGCTTCAGATTGTAATGCTTCTTTACTTAAGATGTTGTTTTCTTGATCTATGTACAAAAAGGCCTGAGCGACAACTGTTTGATTTGTTCCGATCACCCCTATATCTATACGTTTGAAACTAACAGCAACCAATTCTGGAAAGACAACCAGAATACAGAAGCGATTTTTCTCGGTGCATGAGACACGAACAAATTCTTTAGTTGCTCCATCCTTAGGATCCGTCTCGTTCCAAGGTACATGATGCCAATCACCTTCTCCAGTGCAGTTGATCGACTGATAGCCTGACGGAAGATCGTGAGAGTTATGAGGTTTTGCTTGAAGTAACTGAGGGAAGGAAACGGTTGCTAAGAGCAGTGTTTTTGTAAGATGTTTCATAGAAACCTCCAAATATTGATTCTAAAACAAATATACTCTTATTATAAATTTAAACAATATAAAAACGCGCCTAGGGCGCGGTGAGCCGGGTTGAAAACTGTGTTTCAACCCGGCTTCAATTCACGGTTTTTTGCGTTGTGGTGCCTCAAGGTAAAAGAGCTGAGTCTTTTCTGACCAGACCACAAAGGGGATGGGGTACATCGTTCGTATTAGCTGTTTGTTGACTTCTTTGGCATCTCCCGGAACCCTCCCGACATATTCTGGGCATATTATTGTTGTTCCTTGATGTTTCCAGGCGATAAATTGTTTCCATGCTTTAATTGCTGTCTCGCAAACAACAATCTCAGCTCGGGTCTCAGCTGATGAGCACCCCGTAAGCAGCACCAAACTCAGCGCAACTAGTTGCAGGTATCGCATCATGAACCTCACTTTCTTTTCTCCTCTTCAATTAATACTAGAATTTGCTTTTGAGTCAACTATTTGATTGAAAACATCTCTATTTTTTTATCCCAATTAATTTGTCGAGAAGATCTTGAAGGTTGTTTCCGATCAATGGTGTTGTCCCGTCGTCAAAATTTATAATATATTCTGTTTGGTTTGGAGCCACATGCATGACGTCCCCAACCGCCTCGAGAGTTAATGTGTTTGTTTGACTTGAGAAGACAAAGGCTGCTTGGTTTCCGCCGTCACCGATTAGCTCGGGGTCAACTTTTATCAGTTTTCTCACATGTTCACCTTCCAACTCTATCCAACCAATACTGTCACTGATATTCATGGTAGTAGGAATGACATACATCTCAGCTCTAACTTCATTGGGAATTGCGGCAGCAGCGCTAAAAGCTGCAGCCCCCTTTAGGAAAGTCCGGCGATCTGGCTTTTCGCTTCTTTTGCTGTTTGGTTTTTCTATGCCCATTACTAGCAGTATAGCAGGAAGCTTCTTCGTTATGGTGGTTGTTCTTTGAGGGTAAATACCGTATAGTATCCGCGCTTAGCCACTTGATAGTGGCATTCTATTTTTGAGGGATATACCTGATGAATAGGGAGATTAATAGCATTAGCAATTCATATATAAGATAACTATTTATGGCACGAGCATTCCCAATCGAGAAGATGCGAAACTTCGGTATTGTGGCCCACGTTGACGCGGGAAAGACCACTACCTCAGAACGTATTCTTTTCTACACTGGCATGAGCCACAAAATCGGTGAGGTGCACGATGGTGCGACTGTCACTGACTGGATGGACCAGGAGCGCGAGCGCGGTATCACCATTACTGCCGCGGCGATTTCTTGTAACTGGTCAAAGACCCTCGAGACTGATCGAACCAATACCGATCTCATGACCACCTTCAACATTATCGACACCCCTGGTCACATCGACTTTACCGCTGAGGTAAAGCGATCGATGCGTGTTTTGGACGGTGCGGTAGTGGTGTTTGACGGTGCAGCAGGTGTTGAACCACAGACTGAAACCAACTGGGGCTACGCTGACGAAGCAGGCGTGCCACGTATTTGTTTTGTAAACAAAATGGACAAGCTCGGCGCTGACTACGATGAATCAATCAAGTCAATTCACGAGCGTCTCTCAAATAAAGCGGTGCGGATCCAACTCCCGATCGGCCGTGAAGACGACCTCTCTGGTGTTGTCGACCTCGTTACCATGAAGGCATACCGCTTTGGTGGCGAAATGGGTATGGACGTGACCGAAGAAGAGATCCCAGCTGACTTGCAGGCAGACGCTGAGACATGGCGCGCAGAAATGATCGAAAAGATCGTTGAGCATGACGACGCTTTGATGGAGGCGTTCCTTGAAGGAAACGAACCTTCAGTGGAAGACTTGAAGAAGACCCTTCGTAAAGCGGTGCTCGCCAACGAAATCTTCCCAATCATGACTGGTTCAGCGCTGAAGAACATCGGTGTGCAGCTTGTACTCGATGCGGTGGTTGATTACCTCCCAGCGCCAACCGACCTACCGCCAGTCAAGGCAATTGACGCTAAGACTGAAGAGGAGGTGGAGCGTCTCCCGAGCGACGAAGAGCCATTTGCAGCGCTTGCTTTCAAACTCCAAGACGATAAGTTTGTCGGTCAGCTCGCGTTCTTCCGCGTGTACTCAGGTACGGTGAAGGCTGGTTCATACATCATGAACTCTTCAACGGGGAACAAAGAACGTGTTGGACGTATCGTTCGTTTGATGGCTGACAAGCGAGAAGAAATCGATGAAGTCTACGCTGGTGAAATTGCTGCAGCGGTAGGAATTAAGGAAGTAAAGACTTCTCATACCCTATGTGACGTTGATAAGCCGGTGGTGCTTGAACAGATTACCTTCCCAGAACCTGTTGTGGCGGTGCGCGTTGAGCCAAAGACAAAGAATGACCAAGAAAAGATGGGTACAGCCTTGAAGCGCCTCTCAGACGAAGATCCAACCTTTAAAGTATCAACTGACGACGAAACGCTTGAAACAATCATTGCCGGTATGGGTGAATTGCACCTTGAGATCCTGGTTGACCGAATGAAACGAGAGTTTGGTGTTGAAGCTGACATTGGTCAGCCACAGGTGGCGTATCGAGAAACTATCCAGCGCGAAGCTGAAGCTGAGCATAAGTATGTAAAGCAGTCGGGTGGTCGTGGTCAGTACGGTCACGTAAAGATCCGCATCAAGCCACTGGTTGCCCTTGAAGAAGGTGAAGAAGTGAAGAAGAACGTAACTCGTGAAGATCACTTTGAATTTATCGACAGTATCAAGGGTGGTGTTGTGCCAAACGAGTACATCCCAGCAGTCCGTAAGGGTGCTCAGGAAGCGATGAGTCGCGGGTTTGTGGCTGGCTACAAAATGGAAGATGTGTCAGTTGAACTCTTTGATGGTTCATACCACGATGTTGACTCGAGTGAAATCGCTTTCAAACTAGCTGGTATCAATGCCTTTAAGGATGCTGCCGCAAAGGCGAGTCCGGTGATTCTAGAGCCAGTTATGAAGGTTGAGGTACGTACCCCAGAAGAATACATGGGTGACATCAACGGTAGCCTCAACTCCAAGCGTGGTTTGATCGATGGTACCGAAGAAATGGGTGGTAAGACCATTGTGCACGCGAAGGTGCCACTGTCTGAGCTCTTTGGGTACACCAATACATTGCGCTCAATGACCCAAGGTCGCGCCAGTATGACTATGGAATTCGATCACTACGAAGTGGTCCCACCAAATGTCGCTGAAGACATCAAGAAGGCTCGCGGCGTGAAGAGCGAGGTAGAAGCGTAAGCTTCGTAAGCTCTTCATGGAGGTTGTCAGCTATTTTGCAAAAATAGCGACAACCTGTACTGATCCTGTAAGGATTGAAGAGTGAGGTAGAAGCATAGGACTTCACTACTAATATAAAAGTAAAGAGCGCCGACCGGCGCTCTTTACTTTTATGCACACATTGTGCATAGTCACTTTAGGAAATGAAGGAGAGCAGCAATGAGTGGCATAAGAGAAGCTAATTTTCTTGAAGATGTTGAAGAACTACTCGCCAGCTGGATGGATGTTCAGCTGCGGTTAGATACGGAATGTCTCGATATTGTCACCAAGACATCCACTGATAAGTGCTACTGTGGAGTGACAATTGAAACCATTTCATTTACAAGTGAGGATCGTCACTTTGTTGAAATTGATTTGTTTTTGTTAGTAGACGAGAGTGAACCTCTACAATTGATGTCAGAACATTCTGAACTGAAAAAAGTTTTGGAATCAATTGTTCAAGGTGAACTTCGATGGAGTAAAATCGATTTCAATGATGTGGAGGATAGTGATGATGTCACAGTCTCTCTCACCAGAAATGAGTTGGTTTCAGGACACTTCGATAACACTGACGCGAAACGCGTTAATGATATTGTGGAAGAGATGGAAGGAGAGTACGAAGCTGTCCATCGTTTTCTGATGTTTGCTTTGGCATCTACGAAAGAATCCTTCAACCCGGAAGAGACCAGAATGCTTTTGGCTCCTCCCAAGAATGGCGATTTAGGTTATGTTCACTAACCGCATCAAGAGAAAGGTAATTAAACCGCATCTTGATGCGGTTTAATTGTTTTGGCTGCTGTATACTACAAATATACTGAGCATAATTATTATTTATATGACCCTTCGTTTTCGACATCGTGCACAACTTTTAGTTCTTTTGATTCTATTTTTTTTACCTTTTATTATTTTGGCTCATGTAAACCACCCAGTTGGAGCACCAGCTCATCCGATCGATTCGCCCGAGTATCACGAAGTTGAGACAACTTCGGTTTCAAGTAACCAAAGTGCCTTGCAAGCCCAGATCACTATGTTATTGCAGCTGATTGAGCTCTTAAAGCAGCAGCTGGCATTACGAAGCGGTACGTCCATTTCTGAAATAGATGCTATGACAACCACCCCAGCTTCTTCAGTAGGTGAAGGTATTACTACTACGGGCGACTTGGTAATGACGACCGATAGCAACTACCGGTACTTCTCGAGTGACGGATTGCCCGAATACAGTATTAGCGGTAATCGTTACGCTAATACCGCTTCAGCGCAAGACCATGAGTATCGAGTGGCACTTACTCCCGAACAAAACAGCTCACCAACCTACTACGAACTTCCATTTACCTTCGGTATTGCCTTAAATGGTGTGACCTTCGAGCCGTTTGCGGCTGAGTGGTATCAGAATGACCGAGATAGTGGCTGGCAAGAGGATCCCTTTGTAACCCTGCCTGACCTTGATGACTACAACGCCCACGTACAGCCAAATGGTCTCTATCACTACCACGGTCAACCAACTAATCTGATCGATGGTGCAACGGACGGCGCACATTCACCAATCATTGGTTTTGCAGCCGATGGGTTCCCGCTCTATGGTCCATATGTGTATGAAGATGCTGATGATGCCGCGAGCGATATTATCGAAATTGACTCAAACTACCAATTGAAGTCGGGTACTCGCTCGGGTGGTCCGGGTGGTAGTCACGATGGTACTTACAACGAAGATTATGAGCATGTTGCAGGGGGTAGCAGTGATCTTGATGAGTGTAATGGTCGGTACGGCGTAACACCAGAATATCCAGACGGTACCTACTACTACGTGGCGACTGAATCATTTCCATACATTCCGCGTTGTCTGATGGGGGATATGGATCTGTCATTTGTGGCTGGCCCACCTCGGTAGAGAAAACTAAAGTAAAGAGCGCCGACTGGCGCCCTTTACTTTTTCTTTACTATTTTGCATAGTTCCTGAGGGTTAAAGATACGAGAGGTACGATATGACATCGTCACATGAACTCATGTCAGCCTGTCGCAAAGTATTTGAGGCACAGGTAAAGTTTGTTAATTCTAGAACCGTGGAGATTAATCAGCCAAGAGAAGCTTATTATTGGTTTCGGATTACGTCTGAAGATGAAAGTGGATTCTTGGTTCGGTTCCGAGTGATGTTAAAGCGTGGCGACGGTAGAATTCTACATATTGCCAAAGAGTTTGATTTTGATTTCTATGAAGAACATCTGACTCTTAGCGAAGGTGTTGCTGTCCCACGAATGCTTACTACTACCAGGAAGGGAAATCCTATAACTTGTTTAGGGCTTATGGGTGAAGCTTTTTTTGAGCGCACCAGTACAGGTCTAAGCAGTGATGGTTTTCTAGAAAGAACCAGTGACCTTCGTTGGTTAGTTGGAGAGTCACTCGAAACATTTCGCTTCATCTGTAAATATCAAGACGCTATTATTGAATAACCGCACTACCGCAGTCAAAACGCACTCCAGAAAGGGGTGCGGTTTGATTGTTTTATATACCCTTTCCTTTTTCACACGTCATGCTAGGGTAGCCACTACTGTGAAAACTACTCAAACCAGTCTCAGCTCACTGTTATCTGAAATTGATGTGCAATTCAATGGCAGTCGTCCAACTGACGTCACCATTAATGATGAGCGCGCGTATAAGGCGATTGCCTCTGGTGGTACGCTCGCTATTGGTAAAGCCTTTATGGATAACTGGTGGGAGTGTGAGGATCTCGCTAGTTTGGTAGCCCGGGTGTATCTCGATGGAGACTTTGAGCGAAAAATCGTCGCGTATGATGAGTGGCCACTTCTTATCAAAGGTCTTTTCTTTAACTTACAAAGCCGTGCTCGCGCCTATATGGTGGCTCATGATCATTACGACATTGGTAATGACCTGTATCAAGCTATGCTCGACGAGCGGATGGTGTACACCAGCGCTATGTGGAGTGGAGTCACCACTCTCGAAGCAGCGCAAGAGCAAAAGCTAGAAGCGCTTTGCCAGAAAATGGGTCTCAAAGCTGGCGATCGGATTTTAGATATTGGCTGCGGGTGGGGAAGCTTGATGCAGTTTGCTGCCGAGCGCTATGGTGTCATGTGTGTTGGCCTTACGGTCTCGAAAGAACAAAAAGCGCTTGGTGAAGAGCGCTGCCAAGGCCTGCCAGTTGAGTTCGTTCTGACTGATTACCGAGAGTATGTTGACGAAACCGGGTTTGATCATATTGTGTCGGTGGAGATGCTCGAAGCCGTTGGACCGAAGAATTTCAAAACCTATTTTAATAAAGTCCATGAGTTACTAAAGCCAGGAGGACGATTTGTCTTACAAACCATTGGCCTGCAAACTCCGGCCCGGCCAGCCGGAGATCTCTGGATTGATCGCTATATTTTCCCAAACGGTATTTTGCCATCGCTCAGTCAGCTGGAGTCACACACCCGAAAGCTGTTTACCTGGGAGCACCTTGAAAATATTGGTCCAGATTATGACCCAACCCTCATGGCCTGGTGGGAGCGGTTTGATAAGGCATATGGTGAGTTATCGCAACGTAACCCTAAATACGACCAGCGTTTCTACCGCATGTGGAAGTTTTATCTCCAATCATGTGCTGGCCTCTTCCGTGCTCGAGCAGTACAAGACTGGCAAATAGTCTTCAGGAAGCCGGCTTCGTGAATTCCCCTTGCAAAATAAAGGCGCTCATGTACAATACCGCCACGCATTTACAGCTATTTTGCTGTGTGTGAGCGTTCATATATTGCTCTTTCACACTAACGTGTGCCCGGAGGTGACGCCGTTGTTCTCGTGCCGTTATCCCTGAGTGCTCGTGCAAGTGCTTTTTTATAGTTCTAAAAAAGCAGCTGTGTGCGGAATTATTACTTAACTAAAAGTTATTTTAGTACTATGGCAGATTTTGATCGATCAAAGCCGCACATTAACGTAGGTACTATTGGTCACGTTGACCACGGTAAGACTACGCTTACGGCTGCGATTCTCACATCACTCAAAGCAAAGGGCGGTGGCTACGATGCTAACGTCAAAGATGTCGCAGACATCGACAAGGCGCCAGAAGAAAAGGCGCGCGGTATTACTATTTCGCTCTCACACAGTGAGTACGAAACTCCAAATCGTCACTACGCGCACATCGATGCGCCAGGTCACGCCGACTATATTAAGAACATGATTACCGGTGCGGCTCAGATGGACGGTGCGGTACTTGTTGTTGCGGCTACCGACGGTGCGATGCCTCAGACTCGAGAGCACGTACTCCTCGCGAAGCAGGTTGGTGTACCAAAGATCATCGTGTTCCTCAACAAGTGTGACATGGTGGATGATGAGGAAATGCTTATGCTCGTTGAAGAAGAGCTACGTGAACTCCTCACTGCAAACGGCTTTGATGGAGAAAACGCTCCAATCATTAAGGGTTCTGGTTTGAAGGCGCTCGAAGGAGATGCTGACTACCAGGCGAAGGTAATCGAACTCGCTGACGCGATGGACGAATACTTCCCACTCCCAGAACGTGAACTCGACAAGCCATTCTTGATGCCGGTTGAAGACATCTTCTCAATTGAAGGTCGCGGAACCGTAGTAACTGGTCGTGTAGAACGCGGTGCAGTGAAGGTTGGTGAAGAAATCGAGATCGTTGGAATGAAGGACACTACCACCACAACCGTGACTGGTGTTGAAATGTTCAACAAGCAGCTCGATGCTGCCCAGGCTGGTGATAACGCTGGTATCCTCCTTCGTGGGACGAAGAAAGAAGATGTCCACCGAGGTCAAGTACTCTCTGCGAAGGGTTCAATCACTCCGCACACTGAGTTCGAAGCTGAAGTATACGTCCTTTCAAAGGATGAGGGTGGACGACACACGCCATTCTTTACTGGCTACAAGCCACAGTTCTACGTTCGAACCACTGACGTAACTGGAGAAGTTACCCTTGCTGACGGTGTAGAAATGGTTATGCCTGGTGACACGGCTACCTTTAAGGTAAAGCTTGTCGCTCCAGTAGCGATGGAAGAGCAGCAGAGTTTCGCTATCCGTGAAGGTGGTAAGACTGTTGGTGCTGGTGTAGTAACCAAGATTGTCGCGTAAGCGAACTAACTGAAACTTGATATGGCAACAGAAGCAAAAAAAGAACCCAAAGCTCCAGCTGGAGAGATCAACAAACTGCGGATTCGAGTCCGTGCCTACGAGCACAAAATCCTCGATGCGTCAGTGAAGCAGATCATTGACACTGCGCTGCGCTTTGATGCAAAGGTGGTTGGACCAATTCCGCTACCAACCGACATTAAGAAGTACACGGTGAACCGTTCGACGTTCGTTCATAAGGACGCACGAGAACAATTCGAGATGCGAATGCACAAGCGAGTCATCGATATTCTTAACCCCAGTGGCAAGGTAGTAGAGGCTCTCACGAACCTCTCATTGCCATCTGGCGTCAGCATCGACGTAAAGATGTTCTAAGGAAACGTTGCCAAAGCAAAGGCCGGCCCCGTATGGGGCCGGCCTTTGTGTGTATCTGACATTGTATTGTAATGGTCGTGCTACCATTAAGGCACAACGAGATAACGTAGATAATTATATGAAAAAAAGTGATAACTTTGTGTTCGTCAAAATGCTTGCGCTAGCAGCGATTAGCGGCATCGCCTACTTTGGCCTCTCTGGTCAGAATGTAGCGGTGGTACTTGGTTTGGCATAGTGGTCATAAATAATGACGGCCCGGATTTCTCTTCTTGAAAATCCGGGCCGTTGGCCGCTTCTTACCGCCGTTTCCGATAACGCTGGTCTGCGCTGTTGTTGCGCACGCAGCGCAAACGGAGTGCGTCGGGTCTAAATTGCTCGCGCAGTAAACGATAATCGAAAATCAAAGCCATTAACTTTTGAAAGTTTGTTCTTGTCGGCATTTTTAGGAGCGCTCCTTTTTGATTGTACTTCTTCTACTTTTCTCACCATACTAAAGAGTTTTATTTTATGCAAATAAACA
>JBCCYW010000011.1:0-29482 GCA_039188945.1 Patescibacteria group bacterium | reverse complement strand
CCGCCTCTTGCGCGTCATCCCTGAAGGCAAATCAGAGATGAACTTTGAGCAATATATCAATCAGTACAAAAGTTAAGGGAGAAGACCTAATTTCTCTAACTTTTGCTCAAGAGCGTGTCGTAAATTAACTACACCCACAGCATTAAACGGTGTATCTGGGTCTATGGCGTTTGCAAGATGGTCTTTAAGAACTTCAATTTCCTTCATAGCTAGAGCTTCGGAAGATTGTATATCAGGAGTAGTCAGACGCAACGTCCTGCGCTCATCGTCACTGAGGGCTTCAATGTATGTAAGTAAACTATTGTAGGCCTCACGATATTCATCAAATATCGCTTCTTCGGTAATTAATTGAAATCGCTCAAAAGACATACCTGCCTAGCCAAACCGTAACATCTCCTTGATCTTTCTACCGCCTCGTTTAAGCAAGCTGCTCTTTTTATCATTTGAGCGACGCAGTTCTTTGTCGAGTTCATTCCGCACTTCGTCGACCGCCTCTTCAAAACTATGTTCCGTGGCATCGGCTCGATGCAGGGTGCCGGCGAGCCATAAATTTGCTTCTACCCGATGCACCGCTCCTGATTGCTGGGCACTGACTTTTTCAAATTCCACATCGCATTTTACATCGGTCTCATTACCTAAAAATTTCTCTAGTGACGTAAACTTTTGTGTCACCAGGTCTTGCAACGCCATATCAAGTTCTGTGTTGGTTGCTTTAAAATTGATGATTGGAAATGACATAGTATTTACTTTACTTAATGAGTAGTCTTACTACTACATACGCTCCGTTAGCGCAATTTGTTACCACTCAATCTCAAAGGAACGCATTACGCTTCACACGCTTCACAGCCCGCTGAGCCAATTTCCGCTCGCTTGGCGGCTACTGGTGCAGCTTCCCCACCACCATAATTTTCCCGCAGGTATTCGATAATATCCTGACTCTCGTACATCGAGATACCTTTCTCTTCGTCCACAAGAAACGGCACCATGCGCTGGCCACCCTTTTCCTCGAGCTCAGCTTTGAGTGCTTCGTCGTCAGAAACATCGATGAGATTAAAATTAATTCCCATGCGTTCTGCATCTCCTAACACCCGTTGGCAAAACGGGCAGGTTGGTTTGAAATAGAGTGTAAGCATACGTTGTGTCTTAGTAATAATTTCCTTAAGTATACTACGACTTTGCAAGCTTAGCTGTGTACAACTTATGAAGCCACAGAAAAAGCGTAGTAGGCAAGCGAAAATATGATGAAAAATAAGACCCCGAGGATAGCGTAGGCGTTTTTCACGCTTTTATAGTAGCACTTATTGAATTTGGTGGGTTTTTCTGTAGAATGGCACTCACCTGTTCATTCAGGTAATACATTCCGCCGTAAGGGAAACCTTTCGTCGGAACTCCGGAACCTACATAAAAATGAGCCAGCTCATTTTTGCTTAGTTCCTACATTCCGCCGTAGCTCAGCGGTAGAGCAGTCGGCTGTAACATTGAACACATGTTCTAAATAGCAGCCTTCTCCAGTAATGGAGTACGGAAAAATGAGGTGAATTGCTGGAACCCCTAACGTCAAGTCGAGGGCAATCAGCAGCCAAGCTTAGGATTATCCTTTGAAGGTTCAGAGACTATCCCTCTGGGAGTAGGCTTCATTGATTAATTCAAGAAGTCGAAGCGCCTCACATCCGACTTTTAGTGTGAGACACTAGAAGTCCTTGTATCATTATAGTGATCAAGGATTCTTATCTACGTAAACTAAAAAGGATGATGATATAGTCCACCCCTTGAAGAAATTCTTGGATACGTGTAACCGATTGGTCGCAAGTTCGAATCTTGCCGGCGGAGCATACAGAAAATCCTTAGACTTTTGTCTAGGGATTTTCTTGTAAATGACGCCGGTAAGATGAGAAGTTTATGCCCGGGAGCGCTAGTGTACTGGTAAATCTTACCGGCTGAGCTTTGTAAAGAAAAGTCAGGTGAGAAATCACTTGGCTTTTCTGTTTTTGCTTATGCATAATTTATTGACACTTAGTCCTCGAATTGATAATAAGTATATTGAAACAACGCAAGAGGATACAGTAATGCAAGGTCTTTCAAAACTTCTGTCGAAATCCGCGGCTTTTATGGTCGCAAAAGTTCCCTATGTCTTCGGGAACTACACCCTTGGATGGAAAGCGTCCCATAAGCGAATATCTCGCTGGTACAGCACCAATGATGTTTATCGATTTCCTGTAGGTGCGAAAATTCGTGCACGCAAATGTGTCTTTGGATATGGAATTCGTGCCGAAGGAGTAGTGATAGCTCACAAAAACCATCCAGACATCACGGGAGAACTCGAAAATCGATATGTCGTCGAGATAACAAGAGATTCCGTGGGCGACTGGCATCGCTGGGTCAATGAAGACTATGTTGATCCGAGTGCGGAACGGGTTTCTGAGACACAGGTTCATTTTAAGTGGAACTTGGAAAATCGGTGGTGCTACAGCACACCATGGCACATTCGTATGTTCAATAGTCTGCAAAGTAGGCTCGCCATTCTTCGTCGAGAAGAAACTGACACCACACTTCGATGTGTCCACCAGTAATTCATCATCAAAACCCGACAGATCGCCTGACTTGTCGGGCGATTTTGTTTTAAAGTGCGATAATTTTTAACAAATCTCGCTCAATACTCTGTCAATTAAGTGTTGCCAGTTCCTTGTCATAGTCAAACTGAGTAATTCGCCCAATATAGTCTATAACCACACTCCAACACCACCAGGAGTATATAAGTCTTGTCATCAGACATAATTCTGCATTGTGTGTTATAAATTCAAGAGTTCTTTTACATCCTCCTCACTGCACAATCCTCCACGACGAGCGTGGTGGGTGATTGCAACAGTGAGGAGCTATATCTCATGAGTACTGACCGACCTCTTGGAGGAATGGACTTGTTGCTGGCTGAGCCAGTTGCAGGTGGAGCGGTGGTTGATCCGCAGGCACTTTATGTGCCAAAAACACCAGCGCAGAAACCAAAACGGACCGCGCCGGCGCAAGCACTGATCGACGCTGTATTGGCAAATCGTCCGCTGGACGGTATGCCACGTCAGGAAATACCAGTATCGGAACCGAATGTGGTCGCCGAACGGATGCTAGGTCGCCTGTTTGAAAACCTGTATCAGCAGGAATGGTGCGATCTATCGCTCGACGACGAGGCACTGATGGCGGCAGCTGTTGAACGGCGTGAGAACTACGAACGCTTCAACCTGCAGGCGCAGATCAAGTCCGAAGTGCAGCCAATGGAAGACTTTGTCCGCGTGCGCAAGGCACTGCGTGCCTTGGCGGAAGCTAACATGCTGCATCCGGCTCGGATGGTGCCTGATGTACGCTTACCTGACTTGTTCATGGCAGTGCCAGTCTGGTATCAGTTCGACAACGGCAAATGTACAGCCAGTCATTCGGCCATCCAGCCAGCAACGAAAGAGTTTCTGACTCGGTTGCCCAGCCAAAACTGGGTCGACACCTTCTTGTTGTTCAACCACCAGCTGCGCCGCTTCGACACCTATGACGGCGACAGCATTCCGCCGTGGGCACTTGAACGGGCTGCGTCACTTGATCATGTGTTTGATCATATCGTCTTGATGACGCCATATCTCGATCAAGTCGCCGGCGAATGGGCTGACCCAGAATGGTTACGGAACATTGATCCGTACTTGATGGGTTACATCAAAGGTGTTCCTTTTGGGTTTGTTCTGGCTCGCTTCAGCGACAGCGGGATCTTCCCGCTGTACACCGAGATGGTCGCCGATACCATCACGTTCATTCGTGAGAATATCGGCAATCTGCTCAAGAAGCGTCCGGTCGAAGAAGCGCTCGATCCAATGTGGTTCAGCGCAAAAACAGAAGGACAAGGTCGTCCGTGGTACTACAAAAGCAATGTTGGCTTCGCAAAGTATATCGGCGACCAAGTGGATGATTTGTTGGCTGCATTCGACAGTGGTCAGCTCTTTGCGTGGCTGCGCGGTGAAGAAGTCGCTCTCCCGACCACAGCCTAAGGTCACGGATACTCATGAGAAACAACGCCTCGCGACATAGCCGCGGGGCGTTTTCTTTTAATTCTTTAGAAAATTACTCTGAAAAAATAATGCGAGATGTAAATTATTGGGACTATAAGAAAAAGGGGATGAAATATAGAAATAATGTTGTAGTGAATCTTGCCGGCGGAGCAAATAATTTCAACCACGTTTAACAAACGCTAAATCAGGACATATTGGGGTGTCTTATTGTGTTAATCTGTGGAGAGAAGCAGTTTCACCAGGGAGATGTACATGGGTAAACTGAGTTCGTTACGACCACCAGACCCCAGGCAAAACGATAAGATGTGGAGCTTGCGTCACATTGGCTTTAATCGACCAGACAAACATCCGGTTGAAATCCCACGTGGTCAACGAGGTAGAGCACTCATCAGGCTGGGACAGGTTTGGGTAGAAGATCATACGCAGCATCTGTTTGTAATCGTGCAGGCAAAGATCAACGAAGAGCAGAGACGCAACTTATATAACCTTGATGTTGTTGCTCAGAGTTACTGTGGTCGCTATCACCGCATCAATAGCGAGGCTGTTTTTCGTCAGGGATTTACCATCTGGGATGATGCTATCACTGAGATGATCGAGGCAGTTCGTCAGCTTGATATGTGCGCCAATACTGATGGTGGATCGCCTTGGCAGGGTCGGCGAGACGCCGCTGAGCAATCTAGTAATTTCTTTGGTTTCGATACCTACGGGTTTCGAATCGATAACTAGTCTGCCATCAATACCATCATACTAACCGCCCCATACAGGGGCGGTTGTTTTATGAACGCTTTTACCTGCTCAGTTTAGTTACATTTTTGCTGACAAATGATGAATTTTGTATTACAAAGTAAACAGAGAATATAAAGGAGAAATCTTATGCGATACGCTCTAGTGTTACTCATCGCGATGTTTGCCACTGTTCCTCATCAAGCAACCTTTGCCAATGAAAAACCAGTGGCAATACTTGTTGCACTCGACATGAGTGGCAGCACACACGAAGAACCAAAGTTTGGTGGACAGCTACCTTCAAACTTTCAAATAGCAACCATTCAAAATGCGCTCGGCCGGGTTTACACTAACAACCTATGTCGGGTTCCGTTCCGAATCAGTATTCATTACTGGGGTGACAGCTTTCGAGTCGCTGTTCCGTGGACAACCATCAGTTCTCAATTAAGCTTTGAGACGTACCTACGTAATCTGAGCTTGCTCAGAACGAAGGGCCTACTGCAAGATGGTCATGCCTATGCGTACAAATGGATAGTAGATGAACTACAAAAAACTTCTGGCGCCCATTTGTTCGGACTGATTATGACGGAGGGTTCTGTGTCTGCCACCCCTTTCCTGCCAACCCAAGAAGAAGTTAACCATGCTAACGAAGGAATAACTTTGTATGGAGCAGGAATCCTCGATCCTCATGCCGCGTTATTTTTCAAATCCTTTGCAGATCATTGGATGTTTTCGCGCGACAACCCCGATCAAGTAAGCGCGTTTGTGCATGAAGCGTTTCAGGAAGCCTTAATGGCAAACTGCCCATACAGCTAATCACTGGTTGTGAATACAGCAGCTCTTTGCAATACTGTCGCCTACGTTTGTTGGGCGATTTTCTTTTACGCCAGTCCTGGGAAGAAATCACGTTTGATATTTCGGCGAGCTACACCCATTTTTCGCAAGAGTGAGTAGTACGCATTTACCATACCGGGTGGACCAGAGAGATACCATAGTCGCTCGACATAATCTGGTGTATGTAGAGTAATTATCTCGTCAGTGAGATATCCGTGCTCATAGCCAGGAACCTCTTCTTTAGCTAACACATGCACCAAAGAGAACGGATTGCCTTCGGTGTAACTCTGAAAGCGATCTTGGTAGGCAATGTCAGCCCCTACGTTGTTGCAGTAATACAGCACACTATCTTGCCACTCTCCAGTAGCTGCCATCTCAGCCAAGTGACTGCTAAACGGTGTCACGCCAATCCCACCTGCGACAAATGCCAATTTTTGATTGATGTCTTGCGGCAACATAAAGTCTCCAGCTCGCTGACTGGCGATAATGTGCTCTCCTGGCTCTAGTGCTGCTAGAGCCTGTTTGTAGCTACTCCCCTGCTCCGACTCAATCCGGACCGCTAATCTGAGCTGCTCTTCCGATGGACCAGATGCAATCGTAAAGTAGCGCCGCGGACCTCGGGTGTCGCTCCCCTTATGCGGCAGCATCCACTCCAAATACTGGCCCGAACGAAACTGCATGCCGGGTGGTTTTTCAAATACAAACTCCCAGGTGTTCGCAGCGATTTCTCTTTTCTCTATGAAAGTCAGGAACAACTTTTGACGCAAGGTAAACGGAAACATGATTAGATTCCCTATCACGAGCGCCAACTCTGGCGTCATTGCAAACACTGGAGTGAAGAGTGCAGTACTCGAGAGGAAGCCAACCAGTGCGCCGTATATCACTTGCTTCTGTTTGGTACCTGGCATGGTAAATGGCTCAGTCAGCATAAAGAAAGCCAGAAATAAAGCCGGCCACGAGAGAAAAAAGGTCGTGACAGCGTCGATGGGCGTATTGCCAAAGCGTAACTCTTCAATCACAAACACGATCAAGGCCACGAGCACAAAACTGCCCACCAACTCCCACTTACGAATCTTAGCTACTACTGCCAAGCCAGCGATAAGAAGCGGAATAAACAGCACTGGTGTCGCCACCCACCACGGTGCCTCCAGAAAGTACGGCAGACTGACAAATACTGCGCCAAGAGCAGCGGCATTAAAGACGTGCTGCTTTTGCCATACCAAGACAAACTTGGAAGCTACCGCTACGGTGATGGCAATTAGGTAGTAAAACCACTCTTCCGTAGACTGTGGTGGCAAAAACAAAAAGAAAAGAATCAGCGCGGTGATGATGGCCGATTCGTGGTTAGCGGCTATGCGGAGTACTCTTGCTAAGAGTACGTTAATAAGCAGAGCCAGGGCCACGCTGGCGACGAGAGAGAGTGCGAGTTCTAGAAACGTGTACGGTAAAAGCCCGATGAGAGAGAAAACAAGGCTACAAACAGCTAAAGCGAGGAGTGCTAACGTGACCGTGCGATACATGCCAAGGGTATCAAGTTGGTATTGAAGCTTTGAAAATAGTGTTGTCATATTGCCGAATGATTGAACGTACTACTGAATGAGTATGTATAATACTCAATGTTATCATAGCCTTTTTAAGTAGTTCGTATGCAAATTATTATTGGAGTCGCAATTATTGCCTTGATTGCAGTTGGAATTGCGATCTTTCAGAGTCGTGAAGCTACAGTGGTGGAGGAGCCAGAAGCAAGTGAGGTAGAAACCGTACGTCTGGAGGATGTGCCGGTAGAAACTGAACCGGAGCCGATCACGACTTCAAGTCCAACCCCTGAACCTGAGGATGAAACTGAACCAGAGATAGAAGTAGACGATGTCGCTGAAGCTGAGGAGGAAGAGGATTTTGACCCAGTCGATGACCAGCGAGTCTTTTCGGCAAGCGCTTCTTATTTCACACCCCGCCGAACTGAACACGATATCCTTGTCACCCTCACACTAAAGGACCGAGTAGTGGTTGATGCTGATGTAACGTACGATGGTGGCGCTGCAGCCACGCCAAGTCACACCCGTTTTGACGACGCGTATCGAAGTGAGGTGATCGGAAAGCGACTCAATGAAATTAGTCTCTCACGCACCGGTGGCGCATCTCTGACGTCAGATTCATTTAATGAAGCTCTGGCAGATATCAAAAGCCAAGCTTCATAGACTACTATGATTACCCTCGGCCCCATCGCAGCACTCGGAACGACATGGTGGGTTGAGGTTCACGATCTGGACATCGATCAGGCGGCGATTGAGCAATGGCTCAATCGCCGCCTGATTACCTTTAACGACACGTACACTCGATTTACGACCACGTCCTTGGTTGGAACCCTAAACACGAGCGGCAAAGTCGAGAATGCGCCGCAGGAATTTCTAGACCTTGTGCAGCAAGTAAAGCATTGGTATCTCATCACCAATGGCGTATTTAATGCACTTACTGCTAATCAACAGGTATCGCGAGGTTATGGCCAACCGGAAACTGCTGGTGCTCATCAGGAATTAGCCGCTGACCCCATTACCGACCTAGCAGTCACTGGATCAAAGGTAACCCTCCATAAAGGAGCTCTCGACCTTGGTGGCTTTGGAAAAGGCTGGCTTATAGACGCTATTGCTCGAGAACTGCAACAAGAATTTAGGCTTCAATATTTTCTAGTTAATGGCGGCGGCGATATGTATGCAACCATCCTGCCAGACAACTCCCCGTTTCAAATTCAGGTTGAACACCCCACTGTAGCTGGCGTTTATATCGCCTCAATCCCCCTTACTAACCAAGCCTTTGCAGCATCAAGCACCTACAAGCGGCAGTGGCAAAATAATGGACAAACTGCCACCCACATTATTACTCCAGGCAACGACCAGGAAACTGATCCAATCGCCAACCATGTAGTGGCCGGTACCGCAGAAGCAGCTGATGTGTTTGCGACCGTCGGTTGCATCAACAAAGCCCTGATGGATGATCAGGGCTTTGACTACTGTTTGCTTGGTGAGGAATATTCAGCGGTCACTCCTCGCTTTCAAACATGGTTGCTCTGACTCTAATACTTGACTAGATTGAATAAATAATACATATTTCGCAAGGGCCACAACAAAAGGAGATATGTGGAAATGGAAGAACTGAGTAAAAAAGGTCGTGCTGACGAGAAACGTACTCTTCAACGCCAAAACATCACTGATGCCATCACAAAGTATCGAGAGCTTGCTAACGACCCTCAGAGAGCTCGTGCTGCTGCTTTGGAAGTGATGATGCACATCGGAGCTGCACAATCTACACTGGACATAGAGTCGACTGGAGACAACGCTCTTCTCACCGAGAAGGAGGTTAAACAAATTCGCGAGTTAGCGAAAAGCTGAATTCGCAAGACAAATCGCCCGATCTCTCGGGCGATTTTCTAAATTGAGATAATATCGGTTTCGTAACGCTCTTCGGGGCGGGCGATGATTTGATCAGTGGGATCGACTGAGTCACTGGCAAAGTTAATGCTGTAGAGCTGCATGCGGTAGAACCCTTCGGTAGCTGGATCGTACACCACGGTGAGTGTGAATGAGGCGCTATCGCCTTCCGGAATAAAGAACTGTGAACCTTCTCGGTCGGCATCTGAAGAAATCGCTGCTACCGCCGAACCAGTTGCATCCTCATCTCCTGCCCCATCTTCGATAATGAAGTTAATACCCGCCGTTCCTAACGATGTTCCGCGGTCACTAGAGCGATTGATATAGAGATCTTCTCCAAACGCAGTCAACGAAAACTCGACGGTAAACTGGCCCTCGTCGTCCGTAAGATCAGCATCACTATTCGTGATTAACTGAGCTGAGGTCGTTACAGAACTCGCTTCTTCACTCTCGTCTTCTTCCTCATCTTCCTCTTCAGCCTCTTCTTCATCTTCTTGAGACATCTCCTCTTTCGTTTCTTCTTCGGTACTGTCTTCAGCCAAGAGCGCATCTCGCTGCTGAATTAGCTCAAGCAATTGCTGCAGTACTGAAATAAGGCTCAACATAAGTGCAATCTGAGACTCAGGATCCTGTACTTCTATACTAGTCTCACTAGAAGTCTGAGCATGAACGGTAGTGAGTGGTGTAAATAACCACACCGAAACAAGTAGAGCTGCCAATATTCCCGCCGCTGGAAGAATGATTGTGTTTTGTGTATTCATATAGATGTAGACGCTTATATAACTAAATTATTACAAATACTCGATTCTTTTGCCAAGATCAGTACAATAACAGCATGCCAGAACTACCCGAAGTAGAGACCGTGCGTATCCAACTCCAAGACAAAGTCATCGGAAAAACGATCGATTCTGTTGAGGTATTCCATGCCAAAATCGTCGCCCACGACGAAACGATTGACGACCGCTTACGTGGCAAGACAATTGAGACAATTGACCGGATTGGAAAGCTGATGATTTTCTCGTTCAAAAATGAGTCGGATGTATTTCTTTTGGCTCACCTTAAAATGACCGGGCAGTTTTTCTTTGTTGATAAGCGTGGTGAGGTGGCTGGCGGCGGTCATTCCATGACCGCCGCCGATATCGCCGATCTCCCCGGTCGCCATACACGGAGTGCATTTCACTTCACTGACGGCTCATCTCTGTACTTCAATGACATGCGGCTCTTTGGCTATACCAAACTAGCTAATGCGAAAGAGGTAGCAAAAGCGCGAGCGGGCTTCGGACCAGAACCAATTGATCCTGAGTTTGATTGCGAATGGTTCATAAAAACACTTAGAAAAAGAAAGACTCCAGTGAAAGCTGCGCTGTTAGATCAATCCTTTGTAGCTGGGCTCGGCAATATTTATGTAGACGAAGCCTTATGGCGAGCCAAAATCCGACCTACTCGGCGCGCTGATCGAGTCACGAAAGCCGAGGCGGCGGCGCTCTGCGCCGCCGCCGGCGACGTCATGAAAGAATCAATCGCTGTTGGCGGTACAACCTTCCAACACTTTGTCGATACTGGTGGCAGCAACGGAAACTTCACAGACTATCTCAATGTATTTGGACAGCAAGGCAAAAACTGTCTACGCAAGGATGGTGGGGTTATCAAAAAAATTCGAGTGGCAGGTCGCGGCACCCACTACTGCCCAGTCTGTCAGAAATGATATAGTTGAGTATGCTTTTAGTTACCCCAATCTACGCCTCAATCCTCGTTCTTTTGTTTATTACATTAAGCGCTCGAGTTATTCTGACTCGTCGTAAAGAGCAGGTAGCCATCGGAAACGGCGCGGTAAATACACTGACCAGAAAAATCCGCGTCCACGGCAACTTTGCCGAGTACATTCCTTTTGCTCTCCTTCTGATGCTGATGGCTGAACTGAATACAGCCTCTAATCTACTTCTGCATGTCGCTGGTGTGTTACTGCTCATTGGACGCGGTTTTCACTTCTATGCTATCGATAATGAAACTCAAAACATTACTTGCCGAGTAGTTGGTATGGCTCTCACCTTTACTTCACTTGGACTTTTAGTTGTAGCAAATTTGTATCTAGTCTTTAGTTAAATCGTGGAGTTGAACCAAGATCGTATTTACATTAGAATTGGTCCTCAAATAAAATATCTCTCAAACCGTATTGGAATTATGTGAGTAAATTTCTTGGGTGATTGTTGAAGCTGAGTAATGCGCTCAACTTCAACAGTTTCCCAAACTGTTGAAGGGCTCATGGCACAGCTGGTAGCGCGCCTCCATGGCATGGAGGAGGTCGGGGGTTCGAGTCCCCCTGAGTCCACCAAGAGAACGAAGTGAGCGACTGGAGTCAGGAGTATTGTGCTTGGAGCACAATACGTGGGACTCGAAAAGGTTGCCTGCTCGTTTGAAAACGAGCGACAACCTATACAGATTCTGTAGGAATCGAGTCCCCCTGAGTCCACATTTTGAAAAGCTATAAATAAACAAGAAAGCCCACCTGCACGGAGCCGTGGGCTTTCCGTATTCAGGTGGGTGTGTGGCGTCAAGCGAGTGCGGACTCCAGAGTCTTCGCAACCCCATCGAGCGATATCGCTTTAGTGCGATGTTCTTCTGCTGAACCTCGCAACCCTCCGATTCGCCTTTCGATTCTTGAGCGATAAAATTGGTGCCATTTCTCAGGGTCGCGCCACTGCGCTTCGAAAGCGAAGAACACCTCGTCGTCCTCGACGTCATCAGGACAATGTTCTTCAAGCCATTGGTAGAGCGACCTAAAGGGTGAGTTCGCTTCACGTGTATCGTGAGAGAAGACGACCACAAGGTTGTCGGGTTCGCCTAGAGTGATCTCGCCCCACATACGATACGGGAGCATAAAGTAGAGTTCGTCTTTGGTGCCATAATCGAAAGCCACTGCAGCATCAAAACCCTCGAGCAACATCAATCCTTCCAACGCTGCCCAAACCATCTTGGCTCGGGAATCTCTGATAGTCTTGGGCGAACCTTCTTGAACGTAGATTGGCATACCGACCATGTCGGACGTCAAAAGCAGACGTTTTTCCAGGTCAATGTCATTCTTCCTGCAGAAAAGTCCGTGATGTCCGTGTGTTAGATGTACAGTACCCATTGAAATACTCCTTTCTTGGCTGATTCCTTAGGGTGAATAAAACGTACACTAAACATCCTCAAGAGTCCATAGAAACTTCTAGTCCAAGGTATACTTACTTACACTCATGAAATGGTGGAAGAAAAAAGTAGTGCGCAAGCGATATGAGACAGCAGCTCGAGTTGGGCTAGGCGTATTTCTTTTAAGTTCAATTATAACGACTGGGGTTCTTACTGCATTGATGCAATCTCAATTATGGTTATATCAAACAGAAGTTGTCCAGGAAGACTTCACCTCTTTCCCGGTTGGCGTAAACCCACAAACCAAAACCATCGCTGAACAGCCACTGGTCGACAACTACCGCTCAGCCAATATCGCCACCGCCATAGAAAGTCCTGGAACACTTCAGCCGGGTTGGTGGAAGTTGTTTATTCAGAAACTCTCTCAATTACCAGCCGTTCAGAATCTGGCCTCACCAAGCACACGAGTGCTCGTGATCTGGCCAGGCGAGCGTCGTGAACAGGTGGTTGATCACTTTGGCGACGTACTTGGGTGGGGTGACGCGGAAAGAATCTTGTTTGAAACACTGGTTACTGCCCAGCTTGAAGAGTTGAACGAAGGCATGTTCTTGCCGGGCCGGTATATTGTTAATCGCAGTAGCACACCGCAAGAAGTAGCCGATCTGTTAAACCAACGGTTTACAGACGAGGTACTGCTGCGCTATCCAGCTTCGGTGGCCGAGCAAGTCCCACTCGAGGACGCACTGATTATCGCTTCCCTCTTAGAGCGTGAAGCATACGATTTTACTGACATGCGGGTGATCTCAGGAGTGATCTGGAACCGGCTGTTTGTTGATATGAAACTACAAATTGACGCTACCCTCCAATACGTGCGCGGCAGTAAGCCTTACGAACCATCATGGTGGCCCGTACCGCGCCCGCGTGACAAATTCCTCTCTTCACCATTCAACACCTACGAAAATCCCGGGTTACCACCAGCTCCAATCGGTAACCCTTCACCCGAGGCGTTGCTGGCCGCCCTTAATCCCCGCCTCACCGACTGCTTGTTTTATTTTCATGACACCGATGGTAGTTTTTATTGCAACCCAACCTATGAAGAGCATGTTGCAGAATTACGAGAGATATATGGACAAGACCGATAATTGCTTTTTTAAGTCAGCAGTCTAGACTTACAGTATGAAACAATATCAACCTGTATTCGCATTTCTGATTGGTGTTGGTGTGGCATTTGGAGCCGGTTCTTTATTAACTGGCAAACACCACCACGGCCACCTACATGAAGGCTCTCATCCGGTTGGCTATGCTGAGCATGAGGATGAGGTTCATGTACATTCTGACTTTGTAGTTAGTATTGCTGGTGAAACAATTGATTTGTCAGACGACCGCTTTATGACGAGTAGTACGCAAACCCTTCATCCTCATATCCATCTCCATGACAATAACGGCAATATTATCCATCGCCACGAGCACGACATAACGCTTGGTGCGTTTTTTGAGTCACTCGGCTTCCCGCTTACTAATGACTGCATCACCACCGAAGCTGGTGTCGAATACTGCACAAACGATAAACAAGCACTATTATTGTTTGTTAATGGAGTGGTGACACCCAGCATCGCTGATTATGTAAACCAAGAAGAAGACCAGCTGTTGGTGTATTATGGATCTCCTAATGCACCTGAAATTCCTGAGTTACTTGAAGCGGTGTCTGATGAGTCGTGCGTTTATTCCGGCACCTGCCCAGAGCGTGGTGTAGCACCACCAGAAAGCTGTGGCTTAACCTGTGAACTCTAACTATGCGTATGTACATTATTTTAGGAATAGTACTAGCAATACTCACTCTCTGGCTGGGTTGGACCTTTTTCGCTTCCGGTAACCTGGAAACACCAAACTATACGGTATTGGAAACGAGAGACGACTTTGATATTCGTCAGTATGAGTCGTACATTGTGGCCGAGGTAACCGTTGCAGGTACGTATGACCAGGCTCTTAATCAAGGTTTCCGTATTTTAGCTGGGTATATCTTTGGTGGTAATGTGAGCCGAGAATCAGTCGCTATGACGGCTCCGGTCACCGAGAACGATGCTGAAAAGATCGCTATGACAGCACCCGTTACCGAGCAGATAAACGAGAAGATTGCTATGACCGCTCCTGTCACTGAATCGCAAGGCGAAACCACGCGAACAGTTGGCTTTACTATGCCAAGCAAATTTACCCTAGAAACTCTTCCTATCCCGAACGATGATCGAGTGCAATTTCGTGAAGTACCACCCACTAAACGAGCAGTTACTACTTTCTCATGGTTTGCTCCTTCTGAACGAATCGAGCGAAAGAAAGCTGAGTTACTAGACGCCGTCATTACTGATGACCTATCTCCACTCTCTCCTCCCACTTACGCAGCCTTTAACGACCCGTGGTCTTTCCCTCTTTTGAAAAAGCACGAGATTTGGGTTGATATTGAATAGTATGCGAGAGTTTTCGCAACGAGTGATTGAGCTTGCATTGTCAGTTCCGGCTGGACGTGTGACGACTTATGGCGACCTCGCTAAAGCAGCCGGCGGTGGCGCCATGGCTGCTCGTAGCATCAGTAGCATCTTAAGTAAGTACCCAAACAAAAAAGTGATTCCTTGGCACCGAATTGTCTACGCCAACGGTAAAGTCTGGTTTGGCACAAATTATGAAAAAGAGCGACGTAGACTCTTTAAGCAAGAAGCTATTTCAGTAAACGAGAAGGGTTACATTGTTGACTTTGAAGAAGTACGATTTGATTTCTCAGAGTTAGGTTAAGGTAAACGATACAGAGCTGTATTGCTTACCATTAATCTGTAAGGTGATGGTGTGCTGACCCGGGTAGAGCTTAAAAGTTGTAGCATCAGCTTTGAAGAAGTGTCGCTTGCTGAATTCTTTTGTCTCCCCTTTTTTGATTTCAGTTTGCGTGATTTTAAACACCTTTGGCGCGCTTCCTCTGGCTTTCTTAAAATCTACGACGTAGTCAATCAAGAGCTTCTCATCTGCTGCTGCGGTTATCGAGAAAGAAAATTCAAACACCTCACCGCGACGTAAGGTTTTCTTATTGCTTGCTACCTTACTGACTGAAATAGCTGGGTTGGTATGATACCCAATCAATGCCAGCGCCCCTGGATGACCTTGTTTGATAAGGGTCCGTAAGGCGTGTTTAGTCATCCACTCCAACTCTTTCTTGTTTTGTTTACCGGCCTTCTGCCAGCGTTTAAAGGTCGTAATTACTGTATCTGGATCAGACTTGGCAATGTCATTGAGATGATTAGCTACCGAGCGAGTTACATAGCGAGTAGGATCAGCATGCAGAGTATCAAGTAACGGGAGCGTCTCTTTTGTACCAATTGAGATTCGTCCACTCCACGGCAGAAGTGGCCTGGTTCCTTCGCTCACCAACCTTCGCACGTGGTAGTTCTTATCTGTCGACCACTTCTTCAGTTCAACCAACGTCTCTTTGGGAAACTCATTGATATAGAATCGAATTGCATCTTCCATTGAAAATCGCTGGGTAATTTTTTTTAGTGTTTTGAGTGAGGTCTTGAAATGCTTTTTGCTCAACCCATGCTGCACCACGTACTCACCGAGGGGTGCAAAAATAAAATCACCAAAGTCATTGTCGGTTTTGGTTGGGTCAAGTGGCTCTGGAAGTGCAGCGATAATATGCTGCGAGGCCTTTCTAAAATCTGGATCAAGGTACCCATCAAGCGTTGTGGCAATTAATTGCAATCGGGCTTTAAGCTCCAGAGAAAGTAATGTCTTCATCACCTCGCGTTCAAAACCTTTTGCGTCAAAGGATTTATCTGCAGCTTTGAGTAAACCTGCCAAATACTGGACCTTTTGTTGATTAAACAGCTCGTCCTTCAAACTAAATCGTTCTTTTTCGGCCATATTACTGCTGCTTCTTAAGAATGGTATGAATCTTTTTCTGCACCTCTTGAGCACGTTTTTTTGAAGCAGATTCCACCACAAATTTAAGCGCGTCTTCAGTCACACTTTGTTTAACGGTAAACCAAACATCTTTGTACGACATAAAGAGACCGTCGAAGGTGTCGGTTTTAATTGGCTTGGCTTTAAAAGCTGCCTGCACGGCCGCAATCGCAGTCTTTTTGTTTTTTACCGGCACCAAGATTTCTTCAGTTTGGAAGTAGCGATTGAACGGTTTAACCAAGTCTGAGAACGTGTCTCCCGCTCGAACACCAGCTGCCAAGATTTCGAGTACTCGCAAAACAGTAATGATTCCTGAGTCAGTGTAGTAGTTACTTTTGAAGTAGAAATGAGCTGAATGCTCACAAGCAAACCGAGCATCTTTCTCTCGCATCAGTCGCTTAATAAACGCGTGGCCGATCCTGGCTCGAACCGCCCTACCTCCTCCAGCCTCAATGGCTTCTTGGTACGCGCGCGACGTGAAGTTGGTATAGATATAGGTTTCTTTTGGATATACCTTTAAGAGGTGGTCTGCGATCAACGCCCCGATAACCGCACTATTGACGTAGCGACCCCGCTCGTCAAAGAAGGCTACTCGATCGGCATCACCATCAAACGCGATACCGATATCAGCCTTACGAGACTTTATCTCTTTAATGATCGGTCGTTGATTTTTAGCCAAGGTGGGATTTGAACCACGATTAGGAAACGAGCCATCAAGCTCAAAAAACAGTGGTGTACAGTCGACCGGCAAAGCGTCGGTCAGAATCGGTGCCACGACCGAACCCATACCATTACCGGCATCAACCACCACTGAAAGCGGTCGAATCGAATCAAATACACCAAACGATTTTAGATAGGTTTTGTAATCACCTAGAATCGGGAGTATTTGCAGCTTTCCTTTTTTCTTAACTGGCTTAAATTCGTTAGCGACCACCAATTTCTCGATTTCTTTGAGGCCGGTTTTGTCTGTCAGAGGCACCCCTTGCGGTTCGACTAATTTCAACCCGTTGTACTGCTTCGGATTATGGGAGGCAGTAATCATAACGCCGGGCAGCTTATACTTCCCTGAAGCAAAGTACATTGCTGGTGTGGCTACCAAACCGAGATCAACCGCATCAGCTCCCTGTGCTCGCACTCCAGCCACAAATGCTTCATGTAGGCTTGGTGAAGAGTGACGCATATCTCGTGCCACTAACACCTTCTTGTATTTATAATGGGTCACAAATGCCCGCGCCGTACGATACGCCAACTCTTCGTTAATCTCGGTCGGATACACTCCCCTAATGTCTGCTGATTTAAACGCTGCTTGGTATGCTTCTGCCAATACTCCCTTTGTATATCCCATAATGTTATTTCAATAATTTCTGCCAATCTGCGACAAACTTCTCTACCCCTTCGTCCACGAGCTGGTGTGATAGGTCAAACGACTGCCAATCCGCTTCAAGATCAATTTCTTCATATTGAATTTCGGTTAAGTCTCCGGAGTCGTAAACATACTCATCTCCTGGCATCGGATGTCCATCATCTGCCCACGGCTCAAGTACTTTGGTTGGTGCTGTAATAATATCGACACCCATAGCATAACAAGCCATGAGATGCTTTTGTGAACGAATACTGGCCGCTAAAATTTCCACATGACCATCGCCTACTTCAAACATACGTTTGATATTCGCGACCCCACTCACGCCATCTTGACCCTTATCATCAAACCGACCGATAAAGGGTGAGAGGAACACGCTTCCTTTTGGTGCACCCTTTGTCGCAGCATACACCGCCGCTGCTTGTTGCTGGGTAAAGCAAAGGGTCATATTGAGTTTAATACCCATATCGGAGAGAGCGTTAGCGGCATGAAGACCTTCTGGGATGGTTGGCAACTTTATGTGAGCGTTAGGAATCCATTGGTTCATCTCTTTCGCTTGTGCGATCATCTCATCAGCTGAGGTGTTGAGATCGGCATACACTTCAATTGATACCGACTCTTCTACCAAGCCAGCAATTTCTTCGACAATCCCTCGATACATACCGTTAATCTCATCAGTCGTAAACAAATCACCAGCCTCAACTCGAGCGACGACAGCGGGGTTTTTTGCGACCAGACTTGGGTTCGTGGTCTGACCAGCTAATAAGACATCTTTACTCAGTAATATACGAGTATCGGCTGGATCGCCACTATCTAAAAATAAACGGGTGTGCATACAAAAAATATTACGTGTCAAATCATTGTATCATTCACGTAGTAACTACTATGGAACAAGTTCAATTGCTTATTCTCGGTTCTGGTACAGCTGCCAGCAATGCTGCCCGCTCAGCCAAGCGAGCCGGCCTTGAAAAGGTGCTCATGGTGCACCTACCAGAACTTATTAATACGTGTGTCGAAGAAGGTTGTATGCCAAGTAAGAGTATCCTGGCAGGAGCCCATCAGCACGAATCATTCACCAAGGTGAGCGAGACGAGAAATCAGCATATCGATCGCCTCCGTGATGGACTAGTGTCTGGTTTTGCGGAAAGCAACCTCGAATATATTGTTGGCCAAGCTCGATTTAGTTCAGATACAACTGTCGCCATAAGTACCGAATCTAGCGAGCGAATTATTGAACCCACTAAAATTATTATCGCTACCGGTTCTACTCCATTCGTCCCTCCAATAGAGGGGCTTAGTGCTGTGTCTGAGCATACTTTATTGAGCCACGATGTGGTTTCTAAAAAAGCCACTATTGATAAAGCTCCAGAACGTCTCCTCGTAGTTGGTGGCGGACCAATCGGTCTTGAGCTTTCTAGTTTTTTTCACGACATGGGAAGTCAAGTAACGGTACTTGAGCGGGGTTCGCTATTACCAATTTTCGATCCTGAGTTTAGTGAAGAACGATTACGAGCTTCGCAAGACAAAAACAGTTTTCCAATTATTCTTGGAGAGAGTCTCACGAAAGTTTCGCCTCATGAAAACGGCGTTCTCTGCACCATTAGCTCTGAGGCTGGTGAGCGTGAAGCAGTCTTTGATAAGATTCTTATTGCTACTGGAAGAAAACCGAACACCGATGAATTAGGTCTTGAAAACACATCGCTCGAACGCGATGAACGAGGCGGCATCGTTCATAACCAGGAGCTACAAACCTCTCTCCCTCATATCTTTATTGCTGGCGATGTTACAGGACATCATAAAGTACTGCATTACGCGGCCAAGATGGGTGAGTTAGCTGGTTATAACGCAGCTCAACGAACCGATCTAAAGTCCTTTGATTATGATAGACACGCCCTCTTTGCGGCGTTTGATCAATTTTCATCTGCCGTCATTGGTCTCACTGAAACCGAAGCTAAGAAGCGTGATATCGAGGTAATGACTGCCACTCGTCATTTTAATAGTATTGGTTTGGGTATTTTGAAGCGGCAAGAATACGGATTATGGAAGCTTGTGGTTGAAGCGGAATCTGGACTGATTCTCGGCTCACAAATTGTTGGACCAGATAGCGCTGGTGAGTTGATACAGCTATTTGTACCACTCCTCGCAAACCACAACACCGTCAACGATATTATGGCAATGACGTGGTATCACCCAACCTATGCCGAAATTGTCTATTCACTCGCTAAAGACATCTGTGCTCAACAAGGTATTGATTGCCCAGGAATGTAATTATTGAGCTGGGATAATTAAGCGCGGTGGCTCAACCTGTACCCACTCCCCCTCTTCTGCTTGGCTGCCACCAATTGGTGGCTGACTAGCTGGTGCACCAAACGGCGGCATCTCAACTTGCACCATCCCACCATCTTCGGAGTTGGCAGATTGCTCATTGGTTGGAGCCACATAATTAGGATCCATCACAATCTCAATCTCTACTTCGTTAGTCTTACCAAACCCACACCCGGTTGGGTTAGGGTCTGGCACAGCCATACCACGGAGGTTGATTGCACCATTTGGCCCTGGGTGCCAGTGCTCATCGCCGTCACACTCGTTACCGGTCACTCGAGAAAGATTCGTAATTGGAATGAGGTAATCCTTGTGACGAATCACTTGAATCTCACCGGGGAGAAGTGAGATATAGTCTTCTTCTTTAGTTATTGTTAAGCAGATATTTTTACCATCTTCACCCTTCTCACCGTCTTCAATACCACCTGATCCTCCAGCTCCCCCAATGCCTTCAGTACAACCATCACCACCTACTCCTCCGTCGCCACCATCATCTCCCAGCACACCACCGTCAGGTGCGTGACCAGAGTCACCAAGCCCACCTTTTCCTTCGGTCGCTTTGGCGTTGCCTCCGACACCACCATTACCACCCTTCTTGGTTTCATCACACGATCCTCCAGCGCCACCAACTCCACCATAGGCTTGCACCAAACCACCTGCTCCACCAATGTCAGCTGCAAACTCCATCCGTCCAGCTCCTCCAGTGATGGTTAGATCAGCGTCACCACCACGACCACTTTTTGCAGTTGCGTTTCCGCCAGGAGCACCTTCCATGCCACACTCTGAAGCATCACCTCCCTTACCGCCCTCAGCTAGCGCTTGTCCACCCAAACCTCCGACAGCGTCACCAAACTGGACGTTGCTAGTTCCAGCTACCACACCTGACACACTGAGTTTCTTTTTGATATGCGCACCTTTGCCGCCAGTCGCGTTTGCGTTGCCACCCTTCTCGTCTGCCTCACCATCCTTACCTTTCGCTTCCGCACCACCACCAGCTCCCCCGTTACCAGGATGAATCATAAACGCGCCTCTAATCTCAAAATTCTGGCTACCAATCATCCGGAAGTTACCTGACTTACCACCATCGCCACCGACGGCTTTAGCGTCTTCACAACCATCACCCGTCACCGCTTCTCCTCCATCACCTCCATTGCCAAGTGTGAGTGTGAAATTATTGACGATAAGATTAGGTGCCTGGGCATTAAACCGAAATGCATCCTCTCCATCAGCCCCTTCAACATCACAGGCTCCAGCATCACCATCCCCATCTCTTCCTTTCGGACCTTCCAGTTCAAAATCTTCGATGGTCACTTCAGGTGTATTCGGAAAATCAAACACTACAATTCGCTTCGCCCCTTTCCAAGCTGGTGTATTAATTTTTATCTTGCCGCTCACGCGAATCGGTTCTCCAGTGAGATTTACTGTCGTCGTACCGTTATCAACTTGAGCGTGAGCTGTATCAATCAGGCGAAAAGTATCCCAGTCAAACACGCTTTCCACTGGAACGTCTTCTTCAGCACCCACTTCTTCTTCTGAGTCTCCTTCATCCAAAAATGGCCCGATGGCGAAACCACTTTCTGGTACAACTGCAACTTCATTATAAAGAGCTTCAAGCTCATCTTCAGAACGCACTGCAGACTCTCCATCTACAATTTGTACATCACCATCAGCGACAATTTGTGCATCAGACCCCATGATGAGACCACCTTGAGCGACGATCGTAACATTACCATCACCCTCGTCAGTATCCTCACAAGCGACAATGTCATTGATCGTTAAACGACCGTTAGCAACTAACGTGAGTGACCCGCCACTACAACCAAGCGCACCGTCAATCACGACATCTGAATCGGCCTGCAAGAGGACATCATTGGCTACGGTAATAGCCTCACCAGATTGAATAGTGAGTGGCTCAGTGAGAACAGTATCGGTTCCGTATTCACGGACCACTGTGTACTCAGCTAGCACTGACACACGCTCGTCAGCCTGCTCATCGGAACGATCTTCTTTCGTTACCAAAAAAAGCACACCCATCACCACGATGACGAGTAAAAGAATAAGGGGAAGTTTTTTCATAGCCTTTAACGTTAAAGGTGTAATAACTTCACCTTACTCCTTCCACTAATTTGTGCAACACGAATAATGCAGTACACCACATGCGGTATACTGCTTACGTGAATCTAATGTGGTTATTTATTGGAGGGTTCATCCTCCTTCTCATACTCAACGCCTTTTTGGGTGGTTCTCCGTTTTAACCAGTCTTTTTCATTGCCTTAGCTCGCTTCTCGGTATCTTTGAGGGCTTTCGTGAGTGTCTCGTAACGAAATACGTAAAAACCAAGGAAGGTCACCGCTAGACCAAGAAGGACGAGGCGCATATCTTCCGAGTAATCTCCATAATTAAAGAGTAGTTCGAGTACGCTCCCAATAATGGCGATCTCAACCACATACTTAATATCAATGTGGTGGTTACGCATATATTCCACCAAAATCCGGTACGCCTTCATGAGAATAATCAAGACCGCAATGGTGTGAAGGAACTGAGTATTTACTGAATTGAAAATTGACTGACGTTCGAGCGGATCAAGGAAGATAGTGTCGAGCATTAAGAGCACCACATCATACGTCCCAGTAACAAATGCGATTAACATAAAAACCACCAACGCAACTGCGGTGATGAAAGCAACAAACGAAATACAATAATTGAGAACTTTAACGAACATTTCCATATGAGAAGTATCCTACCAATTTAAACTATTCGAGTAATCCACATATCCACGGATGTATGGACATAAATAGTATTTTGTGTCATATTTTACATCCACAAAATAACGAAAGTGAGGAATGAGCATGTGGAAATTTGTTCTTGGAGGTTTGCTACTGCCGGGAATTGCTGGTTGTACAGCCAACACAGTAGAATCTCTACCCGAACCGATTCATGAGTACTACGTGATAGAGGGATGGGACAGTCTGCCCGAAGGAAGTGCTGCACAAATATCAGACTGTAAACCTGTAAGCAGAGGAGTAACCTTTGTGAGTGAGACAGGTCATCCTGTATTCGAATACTTGATTGAATGGGTCGAGATCAAAGATCCAGAAAGTCCTCGACTTGTTGAAGGAGAGAAGCTGGTCAAGTTTGAAGACGACTGGGTATTCGTTACAGATGTTGAAGGTTCTTTCGGCGTTAATTGCAAAAGAAACTTCTAATCTGACGCGGCGGCCTACTGGGAGCAGGCCGCCGCCCATGCTACGCTGCTAACCATGCAGCGTTTTATTGTGCTTGAAAAAGAGGTTGGCCAAACCCCGCTCCAATGCATGGAAGTGTGGCGGTCAACCAAACCTGAACTAAAAGATGTTCCCCTCGCCTACGCTGGACGGCTCGATCCTATGGCGTCGGGCAAACTCCTAGTTTTGATTGGTGATGAGTGTAAACGCCAAACTGAGTATCATGGATTGGATAAAGAGTATGAATTCCAAGTACTGTTTGATGTCTCGTCAGACTCTGGTGATGTGCTGGGTATCATCAGGGAAAGCCAGCTCAGTGATGAGCTTTCAGATTGGGTTAGACATGGCCTAGCGGCCCGGAGCGCGCAATCTGAAAGTCTTATTGCTGAGCTGGCGAAACAGTTAACTGGCAAAATACACTTCCCGTACCCCGCCTACTCCTCCAAACCAGTTAACGGCAAACCACTCCATACCTGGGCAGTTGAAGGTCGACTTAGTGAAATCGAAATTCCTACCTACACTGCAACCATATACGCACTCAAGCTCAACCAAAGCGAAACTAAGGTCCGGCAAGATATTTATAAAGAAGTCAGTGAAAAAATCGAAACCATTCCTCCCGTAACCGAACTTCGGAAAGCAATTGGTAATGATTTTCGTCGACCAGATATTCGGAAGGCCTGGAGGAAGTTTTCAGAGAGCGGTTCACTAGACGACGAATTTCTCATCGCCACCTTTACTTGCATTGGTTCTTCAGGCCTCTACATGCGCACGCTCGCTGAAGAAATTGCCAACCGCCTCAATACCACCGGCCTCGCCTACAGCATCCACCGCACCAAAATCGGCAAGTATCAAAACCTTCTTTTCAGGAAAGGGTTTTGGTGGAAGACATTTTAATCTTTGTCCTCTTCCATCAGCGCTTCATATTTGCGCAAATACGCATCTACAGTGAGTACATACTCCGCGTGACTCCACGTCAATGGCGCAGTGGAGAGATGTTCACGCGTGTGCGGATGCATCTGTTCAGCCAAAACACCGGCTTTGGTCGAGTGAGATTCTGTCCACTCCAGAAGCTCGTACGGTCGTTTTAAGTCATCAATCGTTTCTGCGATTTCAATATAATACTGGGCTACCCATAATGTTGTAACCACCCACGGGTTTGGCGAACCAGCGTCCTGCATGGTGTAGTAGCCATCACCTTCATAACGAACAAACCCTTTACTGGTAGAACGCACCTGCAACTTGTCTTCAATTGTAGCTAGTGAACGCTTAATCACCTCGTCATCGAGGTAAAACACCTCAAACAGGACCGGGCCATAAAAACTACTCGAATCAATCGTCTTATCATACTCGAGTTCACCATCGTCGGTGTGCATGACGTGTTTTACAAACATCCCCATCTCATCATCAAACAACACGTCTTTAATGGCGGTCTGCATACGCTGCGCGATTGCTTGATAGGTGCGCGCATCATCATCTTTTCCAAGTAACATTGAAAACTTCGCAATCGCCATCAAGGCTCCGTACACCGAGCAAGCGGTATAGGTTGAGGTGCCGTACTTCTCTTCCCACAGATCAAATGAGGGCATTGGTAAGCCAGTAGTCGGCTCAATATACTCAACCATAAACTGACCGATCGGTTCGAGGAAACTGTTGTACAGTGACTCAATAAATTCAATGTCCTTGTTGCGTTCGTAATGCCGCCACAACATCACCACCACCAAAGCTGTCTCATCTTCTTGGATTGGTAACCGGGCTTTACCTTGAATCATCCACGGATGCCAACTACTACCCAACACTCCATCAACCCGGTATTTGTGCATCAAATACCCATCAGGCTCAAGGCACTCTGCCATAAATTGGAAAAAGCGTTGGGTAACATCGGTATAGCCGGCCACATCAAGTGAGTGAGCAATGATTGCTGCATCACGTGGCCACACGTAGCTATAGGTATCGCGACCATGGTGCAACATATCAGTATCGCTCGAAGCAATAATACCGCCCCGGTTATCGGTGTGAGCTCTGATGGTTAAGAGCGAACGATGATACAGGGACTGTAGTTTTTCACTGAGTGGCGAGAGATCGCGCTCTTCTTTATCAAGCCATGCTTGCCAATAGTGTTCGGTTGAAATAATTAACCGCTCTGGGGTCTCTTCGAGCACCTCGGCATCGATCTGGTGCACTTCAGGAACAGAGTGGCCGCAGGCGATCCAGTACGATACCTGCGCTGATTCTTGTGGATTTAAATCACACGTTACGCCAATAATCGAATCAACCGAGCCGTGCTCAATAACATTACGTTCTAAAATGCCATCCTCAGCATCATGATAAGTTCCTTCCTTACCTTCAATGCCAAACAAACCAATATTATATTCAGTGAATTGGTGTTCACCTTTATACGCATTTACTAAAAAGGTATGTCTTCCCTTGTAGTGGACGATCGCATTTACTCGTGGATCATAAAAACCAGTATCTCCCCGGCGCGACTCACTAATTCTAAATTGCTGAGAAACAAATAATTTTATTTCTCGAGAATCGTCACGTTCATTAGTGATCGTAAACTGGCGAATAAATACATTTCGCTCATTATGCACCACGTCACGTGAAGCCAGTGACACACCGATTGAGTCATTCACTGCAAAGAGACTACCAATAGCAGCTCGTTCATCACAACCAACGGTCACATTCCAGTGATGATCATCAAGCCAAGAAATTGCTCCGTCAACAAATACGCCAATACGGTGCACAAAATTACCACTAGCGCCACTGACGTGGTTGGAGTGACCAACATAGGGAAAGTAAAAGTCACGCACTTGACCACGCTGGTCAAGACCGACCAGTAAATTGCCGTTACCAATGGTGACTGATCGAGCCATACACTAGATTCGGTAGAGCTTAATATGGCGCACCACAACGGTTCGAGCGGTGTTAGCTTTCTTGGATTTTCGAAGTGCAGCAGCGCACTCTGCGTCAAGAAGCACTGCCTCTACCCAATCAGCAAAATCGTTCTTTTCTTTCGTGACGTGATGCAAGAACGTAGCTTCGTTCATAAGCTTCAGTGCATCACGTAGTTCGAGAAGATTTGTTAGTACTGAGCCATCATTAGCCCAGAAGGCGTTATTCTGATCAGCGTATACCAACGTACGTCCTGTAGTCGTTTTTTTAGTCGACTTCTTCGCTGCAGCTTTTTTGGCCACCTTTTTTGCTGGCTTTTTCTTGGCCACCACCTTTTTTACTGCTTTCTTAGCTGTTTTTTTAGCAGCTGCTTTCTTTGCTGGTGACTTCTTTGCTGCAGCTTTTTTGACTGAAGCTCGTTTGGTTGTTGGCATATCTTCAAGAACTATGCTCCCGCTTGGGAACTTTAAAGAACCAGAGCTGATTGACGAGAGTTTCGAGCCAAGCTCTTGTCCTCGTGATCCAAGACTCTTTTTCAGGGTTGATAACATTCCGCTCACGCTGTTTTTGTTTTTCCTCCACAGCATGGGTCACTCTTAATTGTAAATCACTGAGCGCATTCATAAAAGCGATATATGCATCATATGGGGATTCATATGGGGAGAAGTACGCATGCACATCACCATCTTCCCACCACTTGGTACACATGTAATAGAAGTGGTCTGAGGTTTGTAGTTTGCGCCACTGTTCAATAAGACGAGGATCTTCAGTAGACATCACCTTGTCTTCAATATGGTAGGTAGCGTGAATAGCATCTTGTTGAATGTCATTGCCTGTCCAGGCGGTAAGGTCGCGATCGGTGTCAGCCCAAGTCAAAATATCAGGTACGTCGTATTCACCCACCGCATCGTATGATTCGATGGTTTCGGAAGCCGTCTTGAACGACGTATCTGGATGTCGCATCAACGTACCAGGCATTGAGCGCAGGAAGTTAAAAATTCCGGTGTCTTCCCACTGGTGCTCACCGTAAGTTTCGAAGTCCATAAACAGATTGATGGTTTGTCCCGCGCCATGGTGCGAATTAATCCAATCTGCGTAGGTGTCGGCATTCAGTGGATAGCTTTCCCAACCGCGGTTTCCAAACCGGAACGCTACATCATCAGAAAGCTTGTAGTTTTTAAGAAGCACTTTGATCTTCTCACACCCCGATGGGCGGTACACGAAGTTTGGACTACGCCACCCCAGATACTTATCCCAACCTTCCGCCATAATGCCAAGGTAGCCATGGTCTTCACACCACTTCGCCAGGTCGTTTCGGTACGACAGCTCAGTATTACGAAATACTCGCGGTGTCTGCCCAAACAATTGTTTGATGCGCCGAGCATGTTTGGCTACTTGTCGTTCGAATTCAGACTGTGAATAGAAAAAAGCCAGTGAGTGATGGTACGTGTCAGCTAAGATTTCTACTTGGCCACTATCGACAACTCGTTGAAACATTTCGAGCACATCTGGCGTATGTTCTTCGAATTGGTCCAAAACTGTGCCTGAGAAAGAAAGTGACAGGCGGAATTCTGGGTGATCGTTAATAATGTCTTGCAGCACACGCAACGTCGGGCGATATGATTTCTCAGCTACCTTTTCTACTATCTTGCGATTATTTAAGTCAGTTTCACTGTTGTCGTTAAAATACTGATTGTCATTGCCGATATCGAAAACCCGATATTTCTTTACCCGATATGGTTGATGAACATGGAAATAAGGACAAACAGTAAGCATAGAGGAGTTTATGACGTGATGTATTGTAGCAGATTGCGATAGAGGCCGACAATTTTCTGAGCTGCCCTCTGCCATGAGAAATGATTCATCTGGGTCTTTCCTTCTTTAATCAGTTGTTGCCGCATCGCTTCGTAGCGCAAGGTAGAGATGATCTTATTGGCCATCTCATCAACATCCCAGAAGTCAACTTTCAATACATGTGACAACACTTCACCAATACCCGATTGTTTGGAAATAAGGGACGGTGTACTTTGTTGCAACGCCTCAAACGGAACCAAGCCAAACGGTTCTGACACGGATGGCATCACTACTAAGTCTGCGGTTTGATACATCTGATCACGCTCTTCTTCCCACAAAGAACCAGCAAAGATAAAGTGTTTCGAGAGACCGAGCGCACCAACCTGATCGATGATTTGATTTTGCATATCACCCCAACCGGAAATCACAAACACCACATTTGGATCGAAGTCGATGACTCGTCGTGCTGCTTTCACAAAGTAGTCGACACCCTTCTGGATAGTGATCCGACCGTGATACAACACAATACGCTTACCCTGTTCTTTCAGCTCGCGAAGTGTTGGTTCTTGTTCTGGTGAAACAAACGCATCTGAACCGTTATGAATAGTGACCACCTTATTGGGATCTGTACCATGCTTATTGACGACAACATTCTTGGTGTAATCACTGATCGCCACCACACTGTCGGCAAAATCAAACGACTCTTTTTCAATTTGAAAAATCTCTGGATCAACATTATCACTGGCAGCTTGGTCGAACGAGGTAGCGTGGACATGCAGTACCAATGGTTTGCCACTTGCTTTCTTGGCGGCCACTCCAGCCAAATAGGATGTCCAATCGTGAGCGTGGATAATATCGTGCTCTTCCTCCAGCGCAATGCTGGCAGCCCGATGAGCAAACGCATGCACTTCCTCGACCAATCGTCTTTTATATAAACGTCGCTTTCCAGTTTCGTCATACAGCTCAACCATAGTTCCAGACGGTACATACGGTTGTACAGCCGATGGCACCTCTCGTACTCGTACCAAACGTTCCGTATCGGCAAATAAAAATCGTGGTGTTCCTACGACTGATTGAGACTTTGGCAACACAAAAATCACCTCGACACCCTCTCGTGCGAGCTCTCTAGTGAGGCCAAAGCAGGCCACACCAAGTCCACCGTTTCTGGCTGGAGGAAAATCCCAGCCAAACGTGAGTACTTTCATGCTGGTTATACAATGTACTACTACAAACGACCAACGGTGTCTGGCCGATCAATGCAGTACAGGACCATGATACCACGGCCTAATTTAAGGACAGAATCAAAATGGTAGAAAAACTGTGTAAAACTCTTATCCTCGTACCATTCTATTGACTGAGAAGGTTTCCCCTGCTATTATCTCGCCACTATGTCACAGGATCTATTGATAAAAATGGTGTCAGTTGGCGACGAAAATGGCGTTGGTAAAGGTCACGTGTACTACATGCGGTACAACAACAAGAACAAGAAGGACCCGAGCGCAAAGTTTGAAATGAAAAAATTCAATCCCGTAGCCAAGAAGCACACGGTATACAAACAAAAAAAGTAAACAAAGCCCCGCCAGGGGCTTTGTTTACTTTGATCTGTACCCCTCGCTTTCCGGCGAGGATTCCTGGAACAGGGACGTTATCGAGCATTGCCAAGAAAAGGCCGGCGCGAAGCGCCGGCCGTTTGTTATTTGAGACACATCCTACTTCAGCTTATTATCCTTAGACCCATCGTACATTCAGTCTAGTTCGAGTACGTTCATTTTGATAGTGTGGAGTATCATATTCTGT
>JBCCYW010000010.1:0-31301 GCA_039188945.1 Patescibacteria group bacterium | reverse complement strand
TGTTTTTTTTTCTTTTTTCCCCACTTTGTTTGGTTTTTGGTTCGTAGACGCCCACGACTCCATTTATGGAATTAACTAGATTTTTAATTAATTATTACGATATTCCGCCCGACCGATAGTTTATGAATCCCGTTAGAAATTATGAAAATTGGTATAATTAACTGACTGTGGCTGTAAAAGAAGGTTGAATGTTATTACTAATACTAAGCTCAATAATCGTTCGAAAGATAACTTTCGATTTCTAACGGGATGAAATCTGTATTTAAAAAATTTATTGTTAGTGTGCTAACTGCAGAGGCAAAGCTTTTGCTGCAGCGAACCCAACCAAAAATTATTGCCGTTACCGGTAGTGTCGGAAAGACCTCAACCAAAGACGCGATTTATACCGCCATTAAAAATCACGTTCATGCTCGTAAAAGCGAAAAGAGCTTTAATTCTGAAATTGGCGTACCGCTCTCAGTCCTTGGGTTACCAAACGCTTGGAATAACCCATTGCTGTGGATTAAAAATATTATCGAAGGTTTCTTTATCGCGCTGTTTCCTGGTACCTACCCAGATGTACTCGTGCTTGAAACTGGTGTTGATCGACCAGGCGACATGGCACAACTTACAAGTTGGCTGAAGCCAGATATTGTTGTGCTCACTCGGCTGCCCGACGTGCCGGTTCATGTTGAATATTTCTCACGGCCTGAAGAAGTAGTGGTTGAGAAAATGCGGCTGGTGCATGCGCTCAAACCAGATGGTGTGCTTATCTATAATCATGACGACATGATTATCCAAAACGTGCTTGATGAAGTGCGCCAACAAGCCATCGGGTACAGCCGCTATTTGCCCTCTCATTACAATGCTAGTGCAGACCGACTGGTGTACCAGGACGACATGCCAACAGGCACTGAATTTGAACTCTCTCATCTTAATGAGTCTGTAACTATACGAGTACCAGGTACGCTTGGTACAAGTGTTGTCTATATGGCAGCAGCAGCAGCGGCCGTGGCAGCACAGCTCGATATTCCACTAGCTGAAGTGGCCAAATCACTAGCACAACATACTCCAGCTCCAGGAAGAATGAGAGTGTTACTAGGCATTAAAGGCAGTACCATTATTGATGATACATATAACTCTTCTCCGGTGGCGGTTGAATCTGCTCTGCAGACATTACAAGAATATAAGGGGGCCAAACGTCGCATCGCTGTCCTTGGTGATATGCTCGAGCTCGGTCAATTTTCAGTGCGCGAGCATGAACGGATTGGGGAGCGGGTAGTGGCGAGCGGGGTAGATATGCTCATCACTGTCGGTGTTCGATCGCGGAAGACTGCCGAAGGAGCCCTCGAGCATGGTCTTTCAGAAAAACACATTCTTCAATACGAACAAACTGAACGAGCGGGAAGAGAACTGCAAAATCTTATTAAGCCCGGAGATGTCATCTTGGTAAAAGCATCGCAAAGTATTCGAGCCGAAAAAATTGTGGAAGAAGTCATGGCAGAGCCAGAAAAAGCATCGCAGCAACTCGTGCGACAGGACAGAGATTGGAAGCGCCGGTAATACTTGCTTTTCTCACTACTTGTTGTATAGTTGCCCGTACAACTAGTTAATTACGACTTTATGGGATTTTTTACTAACAAAACTAAGCTTTTCGGCGGTCTGCTCATCGTGCTTATGGTGGCTACTTCAGTGCCTCAAGTGGCGGTAGCCCAGACCTTTCAACCACGTACTAACCAAGAGCTGATTGCGTACTTGTATGGCATTATTGCCCAGTTGCAAGCGCAGCAAGGACAATTTAGCGGCGGGCAGGTGCTTGGGGTTTCTTCAAGTGGCAATACCAGCTTTGTTACTTCTTCGTTTAATTCGTTCGGTAACTACGATATCGACGTCGATACCTTGAGTGCTCGTGACATTGATGAAGAAGAGGCTGAACTTCGAGCAAATATTGATCTCGATGGTGCCGCTTTTGCGGATGGGTGGTTTGAGTATGGAGAGGATGGTGATCTCGATGAAGAGACGTCTCGCGTACGAATCACTAATCGTGGTGACAATACTCGTTCGTTCACCCGTGAGATTGATGACCTTGATGAAGACGAGCTGTACTTCTTCCGAGCTGTAGCTGAAGGTCCTGATGGACGTCGCGAGTATGGCGAAGTACGTTCATTCCGCACTGACGATGATCGTGGTTCATCTAATCGACGAGTTGACGATGAGCCAGAGGTAGAGACTGGGCGAGCGCGTGACATTGACGAGAATTCAGCTAGTCTCGAAGCAGAAGTTGAACTTAACGACGCCAGTTCAGGCCGACTCTTTGTGGTATATGGTAGTGATGAAGATGAAGTGGAGGATGCTCTGCGAGAAGACGAGATTAGTGATATTGATCGTGATGGCGATGAAATCAATCGCAGTGGTAGCTTCAATACCTCACGGGACCTTGATCGAGAGTTTGATATCTTTGGTCTTGATGAAGATACTCGCTACTACTACGCAGCGTGTGTTGAATATCGTGATGATGGTGACGAAGAGCTTGAATGTGGCGATATTGAAGACTTCCGGACGGATGATGATTAATACGTAAAGATAGAGGAGATAAGAAAGAGCCGCGGTGTAGCCACCGCGGCTCTTTTTGCCTAACATCAAGCAGTTCCATAGGCTTCTTCGATCACCAGCTCAGCGCTTTCCTCAGCAGTCGAGTTCGTCCAGCAGACGCTTTGGAAGGCTGGGTAGAAGTGCTCGGCCAGTCCGACGGCGCTCAGAACCATTGCTTCAACCTGCTCCGGCGTCGCCTGGGCTCCACCTGCCAGGGTCAGCCCGTACCGGAACGCAACGAGGCACTGCTCCGGCCAATGGGTGAACCCACCACCCCAGACCCGATCATTCGCCAGGTTCAGCAGGCGATAGAACTCCGTTAACCGTTCCTCGGGCGGATTGAGCTCGAATGTGCAGACTAGCCGCAACATATCATCGTAACGCGACCATGCCAGCGAAAGGGAATATGTCCGCCATTGTGCTTCAATCGCCATGGCAATCTGGTCTTCGCCAACTCGGTCAAAATCCCATTCGCATTGCTCAGCCAAGGTTTCAACAATATCAATCGGATGAATATCTGTTGCGTGAAAGTTCTGTTCGATTGCCGGCATCGAAGCCTCCTGTTCTAGTTAACAAAGGATATCTTTACCAGTTATACTCCTGGTGACTGACAATAGCAAGAAATCTTGTACACTAGAGTTCTACTAAGCTGTAAAGTAACTATTTGTAATATGACAATACAAGAAATTGCTGATCGTCTCGTTGAGCTCAACAAAGAGGGAAACTATAAACAAGCGTATGAAGAGCTGTATTCACCAGATGTGGTGAGTATCGAAAACTGGGGAGAGCGGGAAATCTATACTGGCTTTGATGAAATTAAAGCCAAAGGAGAGAAGTGGGAAGCAGGCTTAGAAGAAATGCATAGCGCTAGTGTGGGTACGCCAATCATTGCTGACAGCAGCTTTGCGGTCACATTTTCCATGGACGTAACATTTAATGACTCAAACGGTCCAGAGATGGCTGGTCGGATGCAGTTCACCGAAATTGCTGTGTATCGGGTAAAAGATGGCAAAATCTTCCATGAGGAATTTTTTGGCTAGGGAACTGGATAGAGCAGTACATTAGATAAAATAAAAGCCCCGTGGATTATAAATCCACGGGGCTTTTATTGACTTCACCTAGTTTTTAATGTATGGTTTTTTCTGCCAAGCACTATGGTGGTGTTTGGTTTTACTGAAGGAGAAGCAGATATGTTGAAGATCTGCACAGCTTTGGTATTGCTAGCCTCGGTAGGAGGATGTGCTAGCCAGGGGGTAATGCCCCAAATACCAAGCAATACACAAGAGCCAAGTAATCTGATTGCGCCGATTAAGGAGCGGACAGAGGCTTACGTGTAAAAAAGAGCGCCCCCCTGGTATCAGCCTAATAGCTGGTCTGGGGAGGGTGCCGCACTAGACATGCACGTGTGGTTATGTTAGTGTTCAGTAGTAGAAATTCAACTTTCTGCGCCTTCAGTAAAGGTCGTCCTACCGACCTGACCAAGTCCCCGCATGGGGCTCTCAAGGCCGGCTTCGTCCACCAAACGAACGCCGGCCTTTTTCCTTGTTTACTTTACAATTTTCTTCATTTGACTTACCTTGGACTCAGAAACAGCAGAGAGGTGAAAGATGCGTGTAACTCAGATGTTAATTCAGCTTGGGATGCAACCGCAACCGCTAGAGAGTGGTAAGCTAGCCGCTCCACTAATTATCGGAAGAGATGAAATTGATCGTTTTTCACATTGGAGACAGGCTGAGTCAACTGGCCAACTCGATACCAAAGAAGCAATCGATGTAAACACTGTTGGGCTGCGCACTCCAGCTGAACGTGCTTTCCCGAGTCGGGGAGCCCCAGGAAAAAGGGAGGTGTAACAAAAAGACCGGAGTTAATATCCCGGTCTTTGTGCGTCGTGCAACTTTAGTCAACTGAAACTATTGGTGTTAGAAAAGAATATATGCTGGAAGCATCTAAAACGACCATGTTGAACCTGCTCCTGCTGATTTAGTCTGGATCCTCCAATTATCACGTAATAATGAGTTCCAGAGTTGTTCTCGATGCTCCTCAGGTACTTTCTTACCAGCTGCAAACTGAACAGCATCAATTATCGCTGCTTCTTCGCTAGTGAAAGAACCTTGTGCTGTGATTGAATCACCATCACCACGAAACCTAGGTCGCCGTGCCCAACGGTAGCGTCTTGATATGAAAGACCTCCTGTTGCTGTCTAATATATAGATTACAATATATGGTATTGAATAAAAAGTTATGGGTTGCACTCATGTATGAATGGATAAGAAGGATAAAATCCCACAGTGGAAACTCAATCTCTTAAATCAGTATTCTGACGATTTGCCAGATGCAGTGTAATTTGGTTCACTAAACACAGAGTCGTCCTCAGCAAGCCCTCGGGCAAATTTTTGATCTAAGGCTGTCTGAGGAGGACGGAATGAAGCACTTTCTGAATGAGTTGTATCCGCATTGGGCGCTCGCGTTGAGTAACCTTTTGTGGTCACTGGCAGCTGTTGTGGTTGTTCTGGCGAATCATATCGCCGGATATACTGGGGTCATACTCGCATTCGGCTACGGGCTGACGTGCCTGGGAATGGTCACCATCGAGATCTGCCGTGAACTTTACCCAGACTTACGTGACAGCCAGCCCAAGAGTCAGATTTGGCGAGCTGCCGCTATAGCAGTGCCGCCGCTGGCTGTAGCGTTCTATCTGTTCGAAGTTCCGCAGCTCAGCTGGTATGCGTTGCTTGTGGACTATTCTGCAGCTGCGTTCGTACAGACGGGTGCGGCCCTCGGTATGGTCTTGGTTGCCTGTATCATCTCAGCAGACACAGCCCTGTGGCGCGTGTCAGCGAAGGTGGTGATAAGAACGCAACGTATGCTCTGCTGATCCAAGTTAAGGCCGAATGAACCCTCGGAGAGGTCGAACATTCGGCCTTTTCCAATTCTTGATATTCGTGAGTTCGATTCCCTTATGAGGTGCTCGAAATATGGCCTAGTTTCTTCGCTTCGTTTTCACTCGGTTCGAACCAGAAACACCGCTCAGTTGAGCGGTGTTTCTTTGATTTGGGACAAGTGTCCCTATTGGTGACCCTACGGGGAATCGAACCCCGATTTCCAGGATGAGAACCTGGCGTCCTAGCCGTTAGACGATAGGGCCAAATTAATCTAAAGATTAATTTGAGTGCCCAAAGTTATAGCAGAAAAATAGCCAAGGGGGAAGTGGAGACTAATTAGTCTTGCGTAGCGTTTCCTTAATATCAAAGCGGGGGTTGACCTTCTTGCCGGGGTTGAAGATGTCATCTGGATCAAAAATATGTTCTGCATCAACAAAGAGCTGGAGTGCTTCTTTGCTAAACATTTTTGAGAGATGAGGAGTGCGGATAATCCCGTCGTTATGCTCGCCACAAATATTACCCTTATACTTTACGGCTGTGTTGAAGAATTCTTCGGCCATTTTCTCGACCAGTTTTGGAGTTGTGTCTTTCGTGAAATCTAAGAGGGGGTAGAAGTGGAAATGACCATTGCCGCCATGACCATGCACAGCAGCAGTGACATTAAACTCTTTGAGTAATTTCTTTACCTGCACAAAGAACTTAGAAAGATTTTCTGGTGGTACAGTCATATCTTCAAGGAAGGCAGCCGGGCGCTTGGTTGGATCTTGGAATTTAGACAGACTGTAGCTGGCACGACGAATTTGCCAGAACATCTCCCGTTCGATCTCATTTTTTACATGGCGAGCCTTAACTTTTTTGCGACTGAGGTCTTTTACCACTTCAGTCATTGAGTGCTTTTTAAGATCATCCTTATCGATAGTGACGAGTAGCGTAAACTCTGGGACTTTTCGGCCGTAGCGAACGTGGAAGGTGGTGTACATCGACAGGAGGACTCGATAATAGTCCATACCCTTAAGTCGATCTTTGAAGAAAGTGGGATTTTTGAGCGCTAAATCAAATGTTAGGGCGTCGAACACTTCGACGTTGATGGGATTATAGGTGAGGGCTTTTACGACCACATCAGAAGCGTCCGCGAGGTCAAATACCGGCACAACAATTAATTCGGTATTGTGCTGAATTGGTTCTGCCCGGAGTGTAATATTGGTGATGATGCCAATAGTGCCTTGGCTGCCTGAAATAAGGCGGGTGAGATCAAAGTGTCCTTTGCCTTTTTTAAATTGCGCGACTGATACATCGCGCAATACATCCCACAGCGGGTAGCCAGCAGAATTTTTCTTGGTCTTTGGTTTGGCAGCATCGATAGTTTTTTCGTTTTTATCAATCAAGGCAAAAATCTCTGTGACAATTTCGCCAAGAGCATTCTTTTTCTTCATGACAGTCTTGAGCTGTTTGTAGGTCAGTGGCTCGATGGTATAGGTGTTGCCGTCACGAAGTACAACTTCAACCGATTCTACCCAGTCAGCACAGTGGCCATACCGCAGTGAGTCTGGGCCGGCAGCATTGTTGGCAACCGAACCGCCGACACTACAGATATCTTTTGAGGCCGGGAACGGTGGGAGATAAACATCCTTTTCTTTTAACTTTCGTTCGACGTCGCGCCACATCGCTCCTGGCTCACACGTGAAAAGATGAACACCTTTCTTCTTGGTGACTGGTCCGATGGCCTTCATGTGGGCGCAGACATCAATTACGATTGAATCTGTTAGCGAGCCTCCCGAGAGGCCGGTGCCGGCGGCGCGTGGGGTTAGCGAGAGAGAAGGGAACTCCGCTGTCTTCTCAGCGATAACTCGCACTGCTGCCTCGACATCTGCAGCGTCTTTTGGTTGGATAATTACCTGTGGCTTAATCGAGAAAATACTTTCATCAGTGGCATATTTTTCTAGCACATCTTTATTGGAGGAGATGCCACCTCGAAAGCCAGCTTCACGGAGGATTTTCTCTACCAGTAAATGGCCGAGCGGATGGTTTTTGTTGGTGGTAGTTACTTTCGGTTGTTTAACTTTTGCAGAAGCTTTTTTGGAGACTGATTTCTTGACGGATTTTTTAGCAGACGCTTTTTTCGCGACTTTTTTTGCAACTTTCTTGGTTGGTGCAGACTGCTTCTTTTTTTTCACGTCAGCATCAACCACCGTCAAAGAACTCTTTGGCATGTCTGTATTGTATCGCATTCAAAAATTTTAGTGAGACGTTTTTCACAAACAATAGGGCCCGCGAGTTCCTCGCGGGCCTGTGTGATCATTTCTCTCAGTCCCATTCCATCAATTCATCCAGGAGCTTGTAAATGATTTCAGTGGTCACGTGTTTTTCTATAAAAGAATCAAGCGTGTCACCATGTTCAAATTTAATCTTCCGGCTATCGATCTCTTGGTTGTGTTTTATTGCGAACGCTAAAGCCATGGGAGAAGTGACGTCATCCGCTGCTGTCTGCAGATCTAAACATTCACGGTTATAGATTTTCGTCCCAATATCAATCAAGCGCTGCTTGAATATGTCGCTGACATATTCTGGAGTAAGCGCAAATAGTGCGTTAGGTAGAATTTTTTTGTTAGTATGGTCCCATTGAGTCGCTCGTTTATTGATACGTGACTCCCAGACGTTTACCTTAGAGAGAATTTCAACAATCAGGTTCTCTAGTATTTCATCTCGCTTCGTGTGCATTGCATATGCCTTTCTTAAGGTTGCTCTGCAAAGCACTATACAAAAATTAGACTACTAAGCAAGAAAACGTTCACAATGTATAATGTGTGTCTTATGAAGCAAGAAACAGCGCTTTCTATTCTGAAAACTGGCGGTAACGTATTTTTGACTGGTGAACCAGGGGCGGGGAAGACATTTGTTATTAATGAATATATTGCGTGGCTTGAGGCAGCCGGGGTGTCGGTGGCGGTCACGGCTTCAACTGGTATTGCCGCAACACATATTGGCGGTATGACCATTCATTCTTGGAGTGGGATCGGTATTCGCGACACCCTTACCGCACGAGACTTAGATCAAATTACCCAGAAGCAGGCGGTAGTAAAACGAGTTACCAAAGCCAAGGTGTTGGTGATTGATGAGATTTCCATGCTCGACGGGAAGGTGCTCGATATGGTGGAAGTTGTGTGCCGGACGATTCGCAATAATGACGATGCCTTCGGCGGTTTGCAGGTAGTGTTGGTCGGTGACTTTTTCCAGTTGCCACCTATTACTCGGCAAGGTGACCAACTGCGCTACGCGTTTGAAGGGCGAGCGTGGGAGAGTATGAAGCCGCTCATTTGTTATCTTACGGAGCAGCATCGACATGAGGATGAGTTGCTCTCAGGGCTCCTCCGATCGATTCGCCGGGGCGATATCGAGGAGGAGCACTATACGCTCCTGAATGAACAAACCGACATTGAATATGAAGATATTGAACCAACTCGTTTGTACACCCATAACGCTGATGTTGATGCTGTAAACGCCGGCAAGCTCTCCGAGCTTGCCGGCGGCCGCGCCAGCTACAAAATGGCTGGGCGAGGGAATAAGCAAATGATTGCTGGGTTAGTGAAAACCTGCCTATCACCAGAAGTGCTTGAGTTACGAGAGGATGCGATTGTGATGTGTACGAAGAATAATTTTGAAGCGGGCTATGTGAACGGCACGATCGGCCGGGTGGTTGGGTTTCATGGTGAAGATGGTTATCCAGTGATTCAGACTGCCAGTGGGAAAACTATTACGATCAAACCAACTAGCTGGGAGGTCGCCGAAGACGGGAAGGTGAAAGCAGAAATTAGCCAGGTACCGCTACGCCTGGCTTGGGCGATTACGATTCATAAAAGTCAGGGTATGAGCCTTGATGCAGCCGAGATTGATCTCTCGCGAGCGTTTGTCTACGGCCAGGGCTATGTGGCACTCTCGCGTGTTCGTACGCTGGGTGGCCTAAAGGTGCTCGGTATGCATCCCAACGCCCTTCAGGTTGATCCCAAAATCATCCAACAAGACACTCGCTTCCAGACTGAGGCAGAAGCGGCCGAAGATGCTTTCATAAATATGGACAACGAAGAACTTACTACTATGCACGAGCAGTTTGTCACCGCCTGTGGCGGGAAAGTACCAAAAGAGGGTGAAGAGCCAAAAAAACGCACGGGTATTGAGCGAAACAAAGACGTTAGTACCTATGCTGAAACAAAAACGCTCTTGGACGAAGGGAAGAGTGTGAAAGAGATTGCGAAGGAGCGCAAACTCACTGAATCAACCGTGTGGGGACACTTAGAAAAGTTATCGCTTGATGGCCTGCTTACTGAAGTAGAAGTTGAAAAACTAGTTAGGAAAACGGTTGATTGGCAGCAACTTAAGACTGACGTACAAGAAGCAATCGAAGCGCATGGCGCGGAGTATTTGAAACCAATTTACGAAGCGACTGGGGAGCAGTACGACTATGGTTTGCTCCGACTAGCTCGAGCTATTATACAAAAGTAAACTGCCCCACTTCAGGGGCAGGGCTACTTTCCATGTAACAAGAAGCGATCAGTAAGGAAATCAGTACAATGAACATCAAAGCAGCTGCAGTTCGATCAATGATTGTGCGGGCTCTTGTTCCACGTAGAGGAAGGATGAGGTTTTTCATATCAGCTCCATTCTTTTCTACACTGTAGCGAAAGGTACTATTTATTTAAGTTACATACTATTTACAACTTAAAAAAACCATACTGGAGTGAGTTATCCATACAGACAAACATAGGGGTTTCGTCTGATACTATATACCAAAGCGAGGTTGCTCGTGGTTTAAATTTATAAAGTAACGTTATACCTAACATGATGAAGAAGTTTTGTGGAGTAATACTGGCGGTTGCGATCGCAATTGTGCCATTGGCTCCTAAAGTAGAAGCCCAAACAACGAGCGCTAGCTCAAACACTGAGGTCTTAATGCGACTTCAGGAATTACTTACCCTGATTATTCAACTCCAAACTCAGTTGGCTCAGCTTCGAGCTGGTGGCGATGTGAATGTGGTCGTGAATGTAAATACTGACGACGAAGATGATGACGAGGAGAATGACGAAGACGAAGATGAAGACGAAGATGAAGAGGAAGATGAAGAGGAAGAAGATGACGATGAGTACGAGTTTTTCTTCAAAGTAGTTGATGAGCTCGCTGACGAATTTGATCTCGACGAAGATGATCTTGAGGAATTGTTCGAAGAGCTCGAGGATGACGAAGTGAACGACGAAGATGACATTATCAAAGAGCTCGCTGACGAATTTGATCTCGACGAAGACGATGTTAAAGACTTCGTAGAAGAGCTAGAGGAAGACTACGAAGAAGAGGATGAGGAAGATGAGGATGAAGACGACGAAGAGGAAGAACAAGAGGATGAGCGAGAGGAGGCTCAAGACGCAATTGCTGAAGCTGATGAAGCCGCTGATGATCTAGAAGACAAAATTGCAGAAGCGGCCAATACACAAGATAAGGAAGAAGCTGAGGAGGATCTAGAAGACGTTGAAGACAAGATTGAAGAAGCAGAAGATGCTTTCGCTGATGATGATTACGAAGAAGCGATTGAATTAGCAGAAGAAGCGATTGAAATGGCTGAAGATGCTATCGATGATGTCGAAAGCGATGATGAAGATAAAGAAGAGGCTGATGAAGCGATTGAGGATGCTGAAGACTTGATTGATCAACTTCGCGATGATCTTGATGAATACGATGGTGACTCAGACACTGAAGATGAGATCGATAATCTTCTTGATGAAGCGGAAGACCTACTTGAGCTAGCCGAAGATGAGTTTGATGACAAAGATTACCGTGATGCTACAGAAGCGGCTGAAGAAGCGCTGGCTGTAGCGGAAGACGCAGAAGACTTGTTCTAACCACTAAGCACACACAAAAAACCGCTCACTAGAGCGGTTTTTTGTGTGTATCAAATGTCTTCGTGTTTGCGAAACCTTGGCGTACAATATGAGCATTACTTAGGTAAATTGGGACTTTTTATGTTGAAGAAGATGTTTCTCTCGCTACTCCTGGTGGTGGCGGTTAGTACGTATACACCAGCAGCGCACGCTCAAGATATGGACGGAGCGCTTGAGCGCATGGATGAAATTATTGCCGAGATGCAGGCTCTGCGCGCTGAGTTTGCACAGTTAGCCGGTTCGGTGTCTGCACAGCCAGCAGGACAAGTGCAAGGAGCACAAACATCATCAATTGGCTTTACCGAATCGCTTGAGGTTGGCGAAACCAACGATGATATCGCTTGGATTCAAAAACTCCTGGCGACCGATGAAGCAATTTATCCAGACGGTATTGTCTCTGGTTTTTATGGACCAAAGACAGTCGAAGCAATCCGAAATCTACAAAATCGATTCGGTCTTGACCCGGTTGGTGTGATTGGTCCGGCTACACAAACAATTCTTGAAGCCTTTCTAGCAGCATTTCCAACTGGTGCGTTCCCAGACGATGTGCTCGCCCAAGTCCCACAAGCACCGACAACTCCACAACCAGTCGCTACAGCGTCTACACCAGCTCAGAGCACAACTCCAGCTCCATCCACAAGTAGTCAAACTGAAACGAGTAGCAACAACCCTCTTCGGTATGTTGAGGTAGAAATTGATGACGAAGAAGCGGTGGCTGAAGTGAAGTACAACAGCGGTCTCAATCGTGGGATCATCGTCGACTCAGAGGATGAAGATGAAATTATCGAGGAAATTGCTGACCGACTTAGCGTCGCTGAGCGATATGTACGGGATGTAATTTCATTTGAAGATAGTGACCGGAGGAGTAGTAGCGATGCGGACGAGGATGACGCAGAGGATGCGCTTGATGATGCGGAAGACGCTATTGATGCGGCCGATGATGAGATCGATGAAGCTGAAGAAGACGGTGAAGATGTTGATGAAGCCAAGGACCTCCTAGATGACGCAGAGGATGCGCTCGAAGAAGCAGAGGAGGCATATGATGATGAAGATTATGAAGAAGCGGTAGAAAAGGCTGAAGAAGCTGAAGAGTTAGCTAAAGATGCTGAGGATGCAATTGGCGAAGACAGTGGAAGCAGTAACAGCAAAGGCGATAAAGATGAAATTGATGAAATTGAAGTTGAGGTAGATGAGGACGAAGCTGATGTTACGGTGAAGTATGAGGATGACAACGATTATGAATTCGAAATCGAGACCGACGATGAAGATGACATGATCGAAGAAATCGCTGATGAACTTAATCTTGATGAAGATGAGGTAGAAGATCTCATTGATTGGGATTGGGGCGATATGGTTGAAATTGATGTGTCAGTAGAGACCCAGTACGCTCGGGTGACGGTAGAGTACGATTCAGGCGCAGAACGTAAGTTCAATATCGATGCCGAAGATGAGGACGATGAAGACGAGATGATCGAGGAAATTGCTGACCGGATTGATGAAGATGAAGAAGATGTTGAGGATATTGCAGACTTTGATTACGAGGATTAATAGTTCAGCCGGTCACTAACAATGACCGGCTGGTTCTTGGTTCATCAAAATGCGCTGAGACTCTGGAAGTCTGTCTTCAGAGATAAGGTTTTCAATAATCCTCACTCCGATTATCCCTAATTGCTTTCGCACATACATCATTCTTGGTGAAGGAATAACGAGCGGCATTGTGTCAAGGATTGATTCTGAATCGCGCTCTGCAACGAATGCTGAACGCTTCATGCACCATGTAATTGCGAATTGAATCCTTCGTTCCCAATGAGGGGCATGTATTGCTACGTAAATACAACCATTTTCGCCTTTTTCGGTATTTGTTCTCATCTGTCTTAGAAACACTAATGCGACGAGTGTTTGTGACATTGTTGCCTCCTTAAACTGTCTAAGGAACGAGTCTATAGGATATAATTTACTTTTCAAGTTATGTGGGTTTACTATCGAAGAAGACGTAAACGGGCGAGTACGGTCACGAAGCACTATCTTGAGCACAAAGAAGCAGCGCGCTCGCTGGTGCTCGCGCGCCTCGAGCACTTCAACCAGTTCTACGATTTCACCTATAAGCGGGTGGCAATCAGGAACCAACGTCGCTGCTGGGGAAGTTGTTCAGAGCTAGGTAACCTTAACTTCAGCTACAAGCTACTCTTTTTGCCTGAGCCCTTAGCTGACTACATTATTCTCCATGAGCTCTGTCACTTAAAAGAACTCAATCATGGTCCAAACTTTTGGGCTTTGATTGAGGAAGTAATGCCGGATTATCGCGAGCGTATCAAGCAACTCAGACACATCGAACGGACTGTCGGTACTGCTCCAGCTAATTTAGAAAAACAAAAAGTTGCCTATGCTGCGCAGCTTACTGAAATAACCTAAACTACTGTTCGTAGTAAGGAGAAATACTTAAGTAAATACGTATGGGCTATATAGCATTATTGATTGTCGTGGTTATTGGTGGGGCTGTGGCATTTACACAGTTTAATCAATCTGACTCAGTGCGGCAGGTGGGTGAACAACTCAGTGTCAGTGAGTTGCAGCAAGACGCACTTGAACAAGCACGTGAGGTAGTTGAAGAGGTTGCAACTGCTGGGGGCGATATCACCACTGAGCCAGTGAGTGATGATCTGGTGCAAGTTGAGGAGGTGACAGAAGAGGTGGCTATGGTTGATACAGCTCCTGAACCTGAACCGGAAGACGCTATGACTGCAGTCGCACCTATCGCTGCGCCGCCGATCAACACCACGACCGCAATGGTGGCGGGCGGATGTTTTTGGTGCGTTGAGGCTGACTTGGAAAAACTACCGGGAGTGATTTCGGTCGTGTCTGGATATGCTGGTGGAACATCAGAAAATCCAACCTACGACGATTACAACAAAAATGGCCATCGTGAAGTCGTAGAGGTAACCTACAATCCAAATGTAGTGAGCTTTGAAGAAATTCTCATCTATACCATGAAACATACCGACCCTACTGATGATGATGGTTCGTTTGGGGATCGTGGCGATTACTATTCAACCGCTTTTTACTACGAAACCCCTGAGCAACTTGCAATTATTGAGAATCTGATTGAGGAAGTGGATGAGTTTGGTCCGTACGATAAACCTTTGGCGATTGATGTGGAAGAACGTCCAGCCTTTTGGCCAGCAGAAGACTTCCATCAGGACTACTACAAAGGCACGCTCTCGCAGGTAAAGTATCGCTTCTATCGCAATGCATCTGGGCGCGATCGATTTATCGAGCAATTCTGGGGTGATGACACCGATGCGAGCTTGCACTGGCGAACAGAGACATCCTCGATAAGTAACGCTTCGTGGGCGAGTTTTGTTAAGCCAGCTGATGAGATATTGCGTCAAACCCTGACTCCTGAGCAATATCGCATCACCCAAGAAGACGGCACAGAACGATCCTTCAATAATGAATACTGGGACAATAAAGAAGAGGGGATTTACGTTGATGTGGTGTCCGGTGAACCGCTCTTTTCTTCAACTCATAAATTCGATTCAGGAACCGGCTGGCCAAGCTTCACCCGACCAATTGACTACAACTTTGTCACCGAACATGACGACTACAAATTAATTGTTCGCCGTACGGAAATCCGTTCATCAATCGCTGATTCGCATCTTGGTCATGTCTTTAACGATGCTCCGGCGGAGCTTGGCGGTATTCGCTACTGCATGAACTCAGCGTCACTACGATTTATTCCAAAGGAAAATATGTTGGCTGAAGGGTACGGGGCTTTCCTCTACCTGTTTGAAGAGTAGTTGACAGTAGCGCACGTAATTGATTTATTGTTCATAATTTAACCAATTCAACCTATGGAGTGTGAGCAATGGCTGAAGAAGTTAGGTACGTAAGAAATGTCATTTCAGAGTGGCAAAATCAAGGGCCGCCATGGAGGGATACGGTCACTTGGGGTGATACAGCGAAACGCTATCTCAGCAGGTTATTTGATCGAGTTCGTCCCGATGTGTATTTCACCGACTGGCAAGAACAGGCTTTTGCGGAAGATCTTAAAGTGGTTGTAGAATGTCATATCGAAGTCAACGAAGGTTCTTGCGACCTCAGTGACTATGTGTCCATGACTAATGAGCTGGCTACGTATCTCAATAGTCTGGCTGTCGACGAGCAAAAAACTGAGAGCGTTCGTGAGGAAATAGAGCAAGAGATACCTTTATGATCTATCCGGCCGCCCACACGATGCGTGTGGGCGGCCGATCGTTTTATAAGGTTTCTAAGGTAAAATAGTGGCATGACTGATACTATCGAGCTGTTGTTGAGTTTTGCGTTTTCAGATATTCCATTTTGGGCTTTTATTTTAGCCTGGATTGTCGTGCTCTTTGTTTCACTCTTTGTACTGGTGCGTGGTGCTGACACCTTTGTTGAGGGTGCGAAGCAAATGGGTGCCAGCATGGGTATGAGTAAGTTTGCGATCGGTGTGCTGATTGTTGGGTTTGGTACGTCCTTGCCAGAATTAGCTTCCTCTATCGCTGCGACGTTGGAAGGGGCGACCGAGATTGTGGTTGCTAACGCCGTCGGTTCAAATATCACGAACATTCTTTTAGTGGTAGGTATTCTGGCAGCGATTGGTGGGCGAATTAGCATCAAGCGTGATCTCATTAAAACTGAGCTCCCAATCTTCTTTATTGCCACCACTCACTTTTTAGCCGTGATCTATGACGGTACCGTTGATCGCTTGGAAGGTCTGCTGCTTCTCGGTACCTTCAGTGCCTACATGTGGTATCTCTTTGTAGAAGCTCGCTCTGAAGACTCGGTGGAGTTGACACAAGGTGGTCGGCGGCCTCGATTGGAAGTGAAATCGCTCGCCTTTATTGTTTTAGGTATTGCCGCCGTGCTTGTGGGGGCACAGTTCACCGTTGAGATGGTAGTAAATATCGCTACCGCAGCAAGTGTGCCGCTTGGACTGGTATCGATTGCTGCCATCGCCCTTGGCACATCACTGCCAGAGCTGTTTGTCTCTCTTCAGGCGCTCAAGACCGGTGAGGCTGAGTTGGCTATTGGTAATATCTTTGGTTCAAACGCCTTCAATATTTTGATGGTAATTGGTATTCCGGCGCTCATTATGCCGCTGGTGGCCGACGAAGTAGTGATGCAACTTGGTATTGGTGTTCTCTTGGCGGCTTCCGCTATTTTCTTTGTAAATGGCTTGGCTAAGCAGATTATGCGTTGGGAGGGAATGATGATGCTACTTTTCTTTGGCTTTTTCTTGATTAAGCTTGTCGAGTTTGTTTAGTTTTAATTACAAATATGGAGCGTCCGCGAGGTAGCGGTAAACGCTAGAGTTGGTAAACATCGGAGCGTGTGACATATTTGTGATTAAAAATACTTATTATGGATTTACCCGACTTACTACTCATCGATAAACCAGCTGGCATTACCTCAATGGATGTGATCCGTCAGTTACGTAAACGCCTGAACACTAGAAAAATGGGTCATGCCGGCACACTCGATCCAGCCGCAACCGGCTTAATGCTTATTGGTATTGGTCCTGGCACCAAACAACTCAATGATTTTATAAAACTAGATAAGGAGTATTTGGCTGAGATACAGCTAGGCACCAAGACTGCTAGCGGTGACCTTGATGGCCCGGTACTTGAAGAGCAAGACGTAACTAATGTTGATGAGCAGCAGGTTGAGAAGGTTGTAAGTAGTTTAGTAGGGGAGATAGAGCTGCCAGTTTCTGCTTACTCAGCGATTAAGGTTGATGGTGTGCCGATGTATAAGCGTGCCCATCAGGCTGAGCGGGATGGTGAAGAAGCTCTTGAACCAACAGTGCGCTCGATGAAAGTATTAGAAGCTGTCTATTTGGGTATTCGAGAAGAAGGAGGCAAGACGATTGTCACCGCTCGATTTTTGGTCGGAAGTGGAACCTATATTCGCTCTTTAGGAGAAGAGGTTGGTAAGCAACTTGGATATCCGGCGACGTTACACAGCCTTCGGCGCACCAAAATTGGCATTTTTGATGTATTACACGCCAAGCAAATTGAAGAGGTGGGCGGCCTGAGTATATAAATTAGTGAACCCCGGTCACGCACGAAGTGCGAGCCGGGGTCTCTTGTTGTATTTTTCTGCCTCAAAAGATTGTGTGTGGCACCTGTATCATTTGCCGGGTAAACCCGCTAGCTTGCATGACAGCTGCTAGTCTTTGGCGACCAGCTTCTTTAGGTGCATAGAGTACATACTGTCTCCACCGGACACTTGCTCGAAAGCAGAGTGATGTACCGATTGTCTTAGCTTGTTGCTGCACCTGAGCTACGCTCATATGAGTAGTAGCCGGTATGATCCAACCTTCTACCTCGAGCTGTATAACTTGAGGCGCGACTGTTCTAGATTGTTGCACTGCTTTGTCTCTCTCTATCTTGGGAGGATTCCCGATGAGATTTAAACACATCAATAGTATTAGTCAATATAAAACAAAACCGCCCCGATACATCTGCATCGGTGCGGGTGCCTATAGTACGTCCACTGCTCGGACCGGACTATTTGTTTCTAAAAATCTAGTTAGCGGCATGGCTACATCCAATCTCAGTTTTCCTCAGGAAGTAGCTCATCACGCCGCTCTGCTGCGGCTTCTGCTGCTGCAGCTATTTCTTCCTCTCTTTTGATCATAGCAAGTGTCTCTTCTACGTTATTTTTTTCTCTACGTCTTTCTTGTGCAGCCAAACCTCCTTTACGACCCCTACTTCTAAGAGTCTCTGTATCTCCAGCAGTTTGAGCTTTACGAATGTTCTCAGGTTTCATACTTTTCCCTCCATACTACCCACTAATAATATGTAATATTCAAGTAAGATGTCAACTAAAATAACTCTTCCACAACTTGTTTTACCTCTCCGCCATCAGCCTTGCCTTGCAAATCTTTCATCAGCGCGCCAATCAGCATACCCATCTTACTCTTGTCATCCACTCCCAATTCAGCTTTCTTAGCCTCAGCTATGGGTTTAATTTCTTCAACCGACATCATCTGCGGGAGGTAGTCTTCAAGCACTGCAAGCTCTTCTTTTTCCGGCGCTGCTAGCTCTGGGCGATCAGCTGCTTCGTACTGCACAATTGATTCTTTTCGTTGTTTCGCCAGACGTTTAATGACGCCAAGGGTCGCCTCGTCATCGAGTTCATCTTGAGGGGTTTTACCGGTGGCGACTAGTTCGTTGGTGACAGCAGTAAGGATATTGCGGATGACTCGCAGTTTCACTTCTTCCTTGGCTTTCATGGCGTCTTTGAGAGAGTTTTTTATTTCTATATGGAGTGACATGGCTGTAGATACAAATTAAGAATTTTTGCTAAATACGTTGCTATACTACCACTAACATGCGTACCTCAAAAGCCGGCTCTTTACATGATGATGCTGAAGCGATGAAGCATTGGCATGCTCACGGTCGGGTAGAGGTCTTGGCTTTTGTTGAATCAACTGAACAGGGTTTGTCCGATGAGGTAGTGCAAAAACGCCTTAAAATACTTGGACCAAATGCGTTTACCGAAGTAAAGACAGAATCGCTCTTTATAAAACTCTTCAAGCAGCTCAAGAGCCCGCTGGTATTTGTGTTGGTTATTGCGGCAGTGATTACGCTGTTGCTTGAGGAGTATATCGATGCTGGAGTGATCAGCTTTGCACTTCTCATTGCAGTTGCGGTTGGGCTGGTGCAGGAAGGTAAGGCGTCCCGAGCGTTTAAAAAGTTAGCTGACTCGCAAGAGCATATTGCGTATGTGATTCGGGGCGGGAAGAAGTTTCAGGTGCCGTCGCGAGAGTTGGTGGTGGGGGACATTATTGAACTCCAGAGTGGTATGCAAGTGCCAGCTGACCTCCGCCTACTTTCACAGAAAAATCTTTCTATTAATGAGTCAGCTTTAACAGGGGAGTGGCTGGCGGTTGATAAGCAAGTTGAACCGCTGGTTATTGGTACTGAGTTTGCAGAACAAACCAACATGGCCTGGATGGGTACATTTGTGGCTGATGGCCGTGGTGTTGGCGTGGTGGTGGCAACTGGTGACACCACTGCGGTTGGCGTGTTGGCTGCTGGATTAACAGGAGTAGAGGAAGAGAAGACACCGCTACAGCATGAGATGGCCGACATTTCTAATGTGATGCTCTACATCATTATGGCGCTGGTGGTAGCGATTTTCTCGATCGGTCTGTGGCAAGGGCAGCCATTTGAAGAGATGCTCTTAATGGCAATTGCGATTGCTGTGGCTTCAGTACCAGAGGGCTTGCCGGCGGCAGTAACTATTATTCTGGCGGTTGGTATGGAAGCGCTCTTAAAGCGTGGTGGTTTGGTACGTAATTTACTAGCAGCAGAAACGCTTGGCTCAACCACCTTTGTGCTGACTGATAAAACAGGAACCCTTACCCAGGGAAAGATGGCGCTCACTGGGGTTATCGTCAATGGTGAAGAGCGTCATGATAACGAAACCTGGCGTGATGATGTACAACTGTATGATCTCCTAAATATTGCGTTGTGCGCATCTGATGCGTTCTTTGATGAAAAGGCTGATGCGGTGCGGGGCGATCCGGTTGAGGCGGCAATTCTGGCGGTCGCAAAAGATTTCTCAATCACACCTGAACAGGGGTCGTACCGTTCGTATCGAAAAGACTTTTTACCATTTACCTCAGAACAGCGGTTTGCTGCTGGTTTGGCTCGACATCACGAGACTAATCTGCTTTGTATCAATGGAGCACCACAACATCTACTGCGACACTCAGATCGCTATCGAGACCGTGATGGTATCAAGCAGTTGACCGGCGATGTGCGACAACGCTTTGTTGATCAAATTGAACACGAAACCTCAATGGGTCGTCGCTTGATCGCTGTCGCCTTTAAAGATGTTGCTTACGACGATATTCCTGATGATGGCAATGGTGTGCTTGAGCAGGTGGTGTTTGCTGGAGTGCTGGTGTTCACTGACCCGGTCCGCGACGGCGTCGCAGAGGCAATTGCTGGCGTGCAGTCGGCTGGTGCGAGGGTACTTCTTATTACTGGTGATAATCCAGCGACAGCCCGTAGCATTGCCGAAAAAGTTGGGATTGTAACCGACAACAAGCAAGTGATTGTCGGGAAAGAACTGCCTGGCTACTCAGATCAAGAAATTGAGGCTTTGATAGATCAAGGCGTGAGTGTGTTTGCTCGAGTGTTGCCTAAGCAAAAAATGCGTATCGCACAACTCTTGCAACGGCGGGGCGAAATTGTAGCGATGACTGGAGATGGTATTAACGATGCGCCGGCACTTAGAAAAGCTAACATTGGAGTGGCAATTGGTTCGGGTACTGAGGTAGCGAAGGAATCATCTGACTTGGTACTCGTGAACGACACCTTCGCCACCATCTACGCCGCCATTGAAGAGGGGAGACGGATTATTAGTAACTTACGAAAGATTGTCGGGTATCTGTTATCGACTTCGCTGTCTGAAGTTGTCTTGATCGGTGCTGCACTTATTACTGGTGCGCCGGCGCCAATTTCGGCGGCTCAGATTTTGTGGGCCAATGTTATTGAAGAAGGGTTCATGAGCGTTGCCTTTGCGTTTGAGAAAGGAGAAAAAGACGCGATGCAGCGCAAACCGCAAGATATTCATGAAGAAGGGATTCTTTCTAAGGACATGATGTGGTTCATGGCCTTTGCGATCACGATTCTCAGTGGTTTGTCACTTGCTTTGTACTTTTATCTGCGTAGCTTGGGGATTCCTTTTGAAGAACTCCGTAGTGCTATGTTCCTCTCAATCGCGATGGACTCACTCTTTATGGCCTTTGCGTTCCGATCACTCTCGACACCAATTTGGAAAATACCACTACGCACCAATCTCTTCTTTGTTTTCTCATTTATTGTCAGCGCTGGTATGTTGGCAATAGTACTTTCGGTGCCACTCTTCCAACGCTTCCTCGATTACACACCGTTACCACTCTTCGATATTGTGTTGGTGGTAGGTGTGAGTGTGCTTTCGCTCTTTACGATCGAGTTTGGAAAATATCTCTTTTTTGAGCGCCGAAATTAAGTGATACAATATCCTCACTATGGATATGATAATGATTGGCTTGGTGGTTTTGGTAATAATCGGCAATGGCATTGTTTTATATGTAGTTCTGAACCGTAAGCAGGAAACGAAAGATGAAGGACAAGGCATGGTGTTATTACAGAAGCAGCTTCAGGAGCTCACTCGGACCATGGATGATCGGATGAGTGAAACGACTGATCGGATGTATAAATCACTCAAAGACCAATCAAGTAGCAGTCAAAAGCTAATTCAACAAATTAATAAGCAAGTAAACGAACAGCTGCTCGATGTGGTGGAGGAGGTGACGAAGGTATCGGAATCTTCCAAGCAGGTATTTACCGTCGCCGACCAGCTTCAGGAGCTGCAGAATATTTTAAAAAATCCAAAGCAGCGCGGTATTCTCGGCGAGTACTACCTGGAGACGGTGTTGCAGAATGTGCTGCCGCCAGAGAGTTTTCAGATGCAGTATGGATTTTCTGATGGTGAGATTGTCGATGCGGCGGTGTTTGTAAAAGGGAAGGTGATTCCGGTTGACTCGAAGTTCTCGCTTGAGAACTACAATCGCATGGCGCAAGCCGAAGAAGGTGCTGAGAAAACAGCTCTCGAGAAAGCGTTTCTCAACGACCTGAAGCTACGCATTACAGAAACCGCCAAATATATTCGCCCCACTGAAAAAACAACCGACTTTGCTTTTATGTTTATTCCGCACGAAGGAATTTACTACGACCTTCTGTCTAACCGCGTTGGTGGGGGAGAAGAGAATTTGATTCAACGCTCAGCCGGAAAGTACAAAGTGATTATTGTTTCGCCAACGTCGTTCTTGGCGTACTTGCAGACAGTTTTGCAGGGGCTCAAGGCGCTTGAGATTGAAGAAAAGGCGCAGGACATTATCAAAAATGTGGAGAAGCTCGGTACGCACGTTGCGAAGTATGAAGAGTACTATCAAAAGCTCGGGAATACGCTTTCTACGACCGTCAATCACTACAACGCTGGCTACAAAGAACTCAACAAGATTGATAAAGATGTTACCCGGATTACGGGAGAAAGCGCTGGCGTAGAAGTGATGGAGCTTGATAAACCAGCTTCTTAAGTAGGTTGCTTCTATTGCAAAATACAAGGTTTCTGGTAGTATTTGGCGACTTTTTAGATATATGGCAGAAAAAGCAACTACAACCGAAGATTTTGCAGTAATCGAAACCGGCGGCAAGCAGTACGTGGTTTCGGTGGGCGATACGCTCCTTGTAGAGCTTCTTGGCGATCACAAAGAAGGCGACAAGATCGAATTCGATCAGGTCCTCATGAGTGACGATGGGAAAGCAGCTACGATTGGCGACCCGTACATCAAGGGTGCCAAAGTAAAGGCAACGTATCTTGGTGAGAAAAAAGGGAAGAAACTTTCAATCATCCGTTACAAAGCCAAGAGTAACCGCGACCGCAAAATTGGTCACCGCCAGCACTACGCTGAAGTAAAGATTGAAGCAATTTAAAAAAGAGGCGCCCCGCACAATCAAGTGCGGGGCGTTTTCTTTTAGGCTGCTGCTTCTTGGTTTAACCACCAATAGGCAACGATCCTCCGTTGGATTTGGTGTTCTCGAGACCCGTTATTGAAGCCATGTAGCAAATGTTCCCCCCAGTCTACATCACTGGACCTTTGCAAGATATGAAGTTCTGAATCCACCACTTGATTAGCTGTTATTGCTTCCAACTTTACAAGCTGCCCTGGGTCACCCAGGACTCCTTGAACATAAGACTGAGCATGTATGTTGACAAGGTTTAGGCCGTTGGTGGTACATTCAATCTGCGGGATTTCATCCATGAAATGGGATGTTTTTTGCATTGGGTTTCCTTTCGTGTTTTGGTGAGGAAACTCCTCCTTGTCTGCTCAGTAAAATACAATAATTTATTAAAATGTAAAGCTAGTGACGGTTTTTAAGGGCGTTCTTGATGGTCTCAGGGTCAGCATATTCAAGCTCGCTGCCAGTAGAAAGGCCGCGACCGAGGTAGGAAATAGTAATAGCAGAACTCTCATCGACTTCAGAGACGATTTTCTCCACATAACGAGCGGTATTCTCCCCATCGGGATTGACTGAAAAGCCCATAATGATTTCAGAAAGTCCTTGCGGTAAGCGGGCCATGACCGTCTCTCGCAACGCTCCGCCACGCAGTTTCTTAGTGTCGTCTGAATTTAAAAGAGGAACCGTGCCGCCAAGTACAAAGTATAGACCGTCGTAGGTACCAGAGCGCTCGATCGCTTGCAGGTCTGAGTCGCGCTCTAAGACCAAGAGTTTATTGCGGTCACGATTACTGTCGGTACAAATGGAACATTCGGTTGCTACACCGCCACTGCGAGCAAAATAGCGATGGCAGCTTGAGCACTCCACCACTGAACCTTTAAGGTTAGTGATAAGAGAAGAAATTTCCTGAACATCGGCATCAGGCAGACGCAAAATATGAAAGGCAAACCGCCTGGCTTGGCGACCGCCGATCCCGGGGAACTTTTCAAAATAGGTTACTAATTTATCTAGATTAGACATGGGTATGTGATTATATCGCACCAGTACATTTTGAGCATCTGCCGGCCGGAAGCATGGTCTTTTGTATAAAAGTTCTGGCCGAAGCCGCGGTTATGAGCCGCCGGGCGAATAACGTTCAAAATGTACTGGTGCGAGATATGTATTTAGAAATCATCACTAGCACCAGCTGCAGAAGCGGCGTGATGGGTGTCGAGGTTGAGGAAGCGGACGTGCTTGTCGTCGAAGTAGAGTTCAGCGCTGCCGACTGGTCCGTTACGATGCTTCTCAACCAAAATTTCAGCAATATTAGGCCGTTCCGCCTCTTTGTCTTTATTCATCTTATCTTCGCGATGAATAAACATCACCACGTCAGCATCTTGTTCAATTGAACCAGAGTCACGAAGGTCAGAGAGGCGCGGTTTGCCACCACGTTGTTCAACCGCCCGAGAAAGCTGAGACAGTGCCATGACTGGCACATCAAGCTCGCGTGCGAGGATTTTGAGCGAGCGAGAGATTTCGGTAATTTGCTGCACCATCGAATCGCTGGCTTTAGTAGCGGTAGGGGACATGAGTTGGAGATAGTCGACAATCAGAAGATCGAGACCATGTTCGTTCTTGAGTCGCCGAGCTGAGGAGCGCATTTTGAGGATATTGGTACCAGGCTGGTCGTCGATATGGATTGGGGCGTCGGACAATTTCGTCATGGCGTCTTGTACCGCTTCAAATTCTTGATCGTTAGAAAGGCGACCAGTACGCAACTTCCATGAATCAACCCCAGCTTCTGAAGACAGCATTCGATCAACAAGCTGCTGTGAACTCATTTCAAGCGAAAAAATACCTACCGAAGCACTGTGGCGCAGCGCAGCGTTGCGGGCGACATCAAGTGCAAAGGTAGTCTTACCCATACTTGGGCGAGCCGCTAGAATCACTAAGTCGGATTTCTGAAAACCCGAGAGAAAATTATCGAGAGCAGTAAAGCCAGATGGGGTGCCACGATGAATGTCTTCTTGAGCTGAGAGTTTTTCAAACCGTTCCCAAGCTTCTGAGAGGGCACTGCCGATAGTTTGGAATTTTTGTGTGGTTGGAGCGTTGGTGACATGGAAGACTTTCTTTTCCGCTTGATCCATCGCTTCGTCAATATTTTCTGGGTTACTGTAGCCAAGTTCAGCAATCTCATCTGCCGCATAAATCAGGCCGCGCAAGATAGCTTTGGCTTGTACCTGCTCTGAGTAGTAGAGTGCGTTACCGGCAGCCGGAACGGTTTCGATCAGTTCAGCTATGTATGAAGCACCACCAACTCGCTCGAGAGTCTTGTTGGCTTTGAGTTTGGTGGTAACCGAAACGATATCAATCGGATCACCTTTGGTGAAAATAGAGAAAATAGCTTCGTAGATCAAGCGATGCTTTTCAGCAAAGAAACTTTCTGGATAGACAGTCACCGAGACATCGTGCATTGCATCTGGTTTGAGCATTACAGCACCAAGTAACGCCTTTTCCGCATCGATATTGTGCGGAGGGGTGCGTAGATTCTTATTCAGTTCCGGAGCGTCAGCCATACGTGAGCTAGTATACCACCGCTTTACTATTGACCGCTTTTAGGGGAAACTGTGGAATAGGTGGACAAAGTCGAAAGGATAGAAAGTGGCTCTTCTAAAAAAACTCTCCCGGCAAGAGTGGTATGACTTACTCATTGAGGCTTTTTCTTTTTCGTTTCTTACTGTAGTACTTCTATCAGTAATTGGAGAAGCGTCAATTATTGTTGGTATTACCAGTGCCTTGGTTTATATGCGATTTATCTCGGCCAAGTAAACCAGCCATCAAAGAACTCGGCTATGTGTCGAGTTCTTTCTAATTCTTTGTCACCTTTGCACCGTGTGGCGTGTCTTCAAGACTGTAGCCTTTGAAATTGAGCTCTTCGCGAATGGCGTCAGCTCGATCCCAGTTGTGGGCAATCCGGGCGGCTTCTCGTTCGTCCAGGAGGGTTTGAATCTCTTCTGGCAGCTCTTCTGGAGCAACCACGCCAAGTTCGCGCACGGCATCATCGGTCGCTTCATTAAGCCCGAGCCCCAGTACACCATCCATGTCTTTCAGAGTACTCGATTTTACTTCTCTCGATAGACTGTCGTCTTTGGTCACTTCCCACATCAGCGCTAGCGCCTTTGGAGTGTCGATATCATCATTAATCGCAGCGGTGAATCGCTCGATGTAACCAGCATCAGCCTCGGTGTACACGTTGCCATATTCTTCATAGACATGCCGCTTGAGGCGGAAGAGAGCCTGCTTGGCAGCTTTGAGGGCTTCGAAGGAGAAGTTGGCAGGCGAACGATAGTGAGCCTGCAGGAGCCAGTAGCGGTAATCCTCACCCGAGAAACCTTGGTCGTGCAAATGACGCATCGTAATGCTGTTACCAAGTGATTTGGCAATCTTGGTATTGTCGATAGTAATGAACGCATTGTGCATCCAGTAATGTACGAATCGTTTGCCGGTAGCACTCTCACTTTGTGCAATCTCTGCATTGTGGTGAGGATGAACCAAATCTTCACCGCCCGTATGAATGTCGATCTGCTTACCTAAGGTAGCCATCGCCATCGCTGAACATTCAATATGCCAACCAGGGAAGCCTTTCTCCCATTTACTCTCCCAACCAAGTAGGCCTTTCTTCCACACTGCGAAGTCCGCTTGGTGTCGTTTTTCTTTATTGATCTCAACTCGAGCACCATCACGGATCTTGTCTAAATCAATCTTCCCTAGCCGACCATAGGTAGGGAACTTCGATATGTCAAAATAGAGACCATCAGAAGTTTCGTAGGTGTAGCCTTTTTGTTCGAGGGTTTTAATGAGGTTGATTTGATCCTGTAGGTAGTCACTGGCCCGCGAGTAGGTGGTTGGTTCAATGATGTTGAGCGCTTCAATATCTTTCTTAAAGGCAGTGATGTAGGTATCCGAAAGCTGGCGCATGGCTGCCAAGGTGATTGGCAAACCTTCACGTTTCAGGCCTTTCATCATTTTGTCCTCACCGGCATCACCATCATCAGTGAGGTGGCCAAAGTCGGTGAAGTTCATGGTGTGCTTGACGTCGTAGTCATTGAAGATCAGTACGCGTTTGATCAAGTCGGCCATCAAAAACGAGCGTAGGTTGCCGATATGTACGTAATCGTAGACCGTTGGGCCACATGAGTACATTTTCACCTTGCCCTTAGTTAGAGGCTCAAATACTTCTTTCTCGCCAGATTCAGTGTTGAGAAACTTTACTGGGATTGTAGTGTCTTCAGATTTTTTGCTTGAAAATAGGCCAAACATAGTGAGGGTAGTGTATCAAAAGTAGGATCGCGGTTCAAAAGAAATCGAGGCTCTATACCAGGCCCTCCTCACCCTGGTTCGCAGTTAAAGCGAGTTTGTTCGGAGTCAGATGGTATTGCGCCGATGATTTTTCTAGGAAGGAAAAATCACTGGCGAAAATTAGAGTTGCTGTTGAAGGTTTTCAGTAAGCCTCCTTTCGCTGGTTCAGTATTAAGCTTCACATCGCGAATCCTCACTTTGTTCGGACCGGATGACCTCCTATCACCTCGTAAACATTGGTGATTTCCTTCTAAAGTCGGAATCGGATGTGATCTGCCTCAATGGCAGATCACATCCATTTCTTATACCGAAAGTAAGCGAAGAAGAGGATTGACACCACGAGCATGATGCTCAAAATGAGCCAGAAGTCACCCGGCTGGCCAACCAGTGGCGTGGTAACCGTATTCATACCGAAGAGGGAAGTGAAGAGGGTGAGTGGGAAGGTGATGAAGGCCATGATGGTGAGGATCTTCATAATTTCATTTTGCTTCGTGGAGAGAATCGCCATGTTGGTGTCACGTAAATCATCCAGGGTGCGTGACACTGAAGTTAGACGAGCAACCAGATGGTGGTGGCTGTCGACAATGCCTTCAATGTGTTTCGTGGTGTTCTTTCCAAAGGTAAGAGCAAATTTCTCTGGCAACTCTTCTAAGAGTCTATGATGGGGAGCAATGGTTTGTCGAAAGGCGATCACACGACGAGCTAGGTTGCTGATTTCAAACACCATCTCTTTTTCATGCTCAGTAAAGATGCCTTCTTCAATGTCATGCAGACGGGTTTCGAGGTAGTCGAGCTTCTTTTGCATCGCTTCGTATAAGAACGTCAGTAAAGATACACACAGCACCCCGCCGGTAAGTGACTTTGATTTAGAAAGGATACCCAGTACTTCAAACTCTTTCGAGAAGCGATGGATAGACTCAATATCCTCAAACCGAATCGTGACGAGGTGTTTTTTGGTCGCAATAAACTTTATCTCGTGTGGGTGATTGATGTCAGTACGTTTGACGATTGGAAAATCAAGGGTGAGTTTCAAGGCTTGCTTGGTAGCGTGTACTTCAGTCAGGGGTGTCATCGAGGTGAGGTCATTAGCAAAATCAGCTGGGATTTTAGCCTCGTCGATAAGCTGCCTGATTTCTTCGGTGGTTGGATTGAGAACATCAAACCACGTCACCGACTTGTGAATGTACCGTTCAATCATTTACCCAAAGTGTAGCATGTGAGCTTTTTGCGTCGGCCACATCGTGTGCAATAATAGTGGCTATGCAAGATGCTCACAACGTAGACGTAACAGAAGGTATGAATACAAAACGTCGTAGTCCTTTGGCGGTTGGTCTGGCTATGCTGCTGGCGGCAGCCGCGTTTTTCTCAGGTCTCCATATTGGAAATGTGAGCACTGCCGCTAATAACCAAACCGCTGGATTGTTTTCGTTGTTTGCATCTGCTCCACAACCTGATACGGAAGCTGATCTCACAGAATTTTGGCGAGTATGGGAATTGTTGGAGCAAAAGTATGCGTCCCCAAGCACAACCATAGATGTTTCGGTTGAAGAACGAATTCAGGGTGCGATTGATGGTTTGGTAGATAGTTATGGTGATCCGTACACAGTCTATTTGCCTCCAGTTGAGGCGGAAGAATTTGAAGAAGATATTTCCGGAAACTTTAGTGGAGTTGGCATGGAAGTGGGCTTACGTGATGGCCTGGTGACCGTCATTGCGCCACTGCCAGATACACCAGCTGAAGGAGCGGGGATTTTGGCAGGTGATGTCGTGGTGCGGATTGATGGCGAGAGCACCGAAGATATGACAATCGATGATGCGGTAATACGAATTCGTGGTGAAAAGGGAACTGAAGTAGTGCTGTCGGTCTTCCGCGAAGGGGGAACAGAAATCTTAGAGATTCCAATCATTCGTGACACGATTGATATCCCAACCATCAATACCGAGTTGCGCGACGGAGTATTCATTATCCAGCTGTATAGTTTTAATGCTTTGTCAGAAATGAAGATGCAAGAAGCCTTGCGAGAATTTGTTGAGAGTGGAGCAGAGAACATGGTCTTCGACTTACGTGGCAATCCGGGTGGTTTCTTGCAGAGTGCAGTAGCTATTTCAAGCTTCTTTTTACCAACCGGCAAGGTGGTGGTGCGCGAGAATTTTGGTGATGGCCGAGACGAAGAAGTATACCGCTCACAAGGCCGTACCCTGCGACAGTTTGCGCCACGACAGATGGTGGTGTTGGTAGATGGTGGCTCTGCATCAGCTTCTGAAATTGTAGCTGGAGCACTTAAGGAGCACGACGTGGCGACAGTGATTGGCGAGACGACCTTTGGAAAAGGGTCGGTGCAAGAGCTCGTGGACCTACCTGATGGATCCTCACTTAAGGTCACTATTGCGCGCTGGCTGACGCCTGATGGAACGTCAATTTCTGATGGTGGTCTTGAACCAAATATCGAAGTGGTACGGACTGTACAGCAGCGACTGAATAACGAAGACCCGCAACTGAATGCCGCGGTTGAGTATCTTAACGGCACCTTCGACCCTGTAAACTACTCAGCTACCAGTACCGAGTTGTTTGATGAGTCAGCTGAATAACAATTGCCGGAAGGTGTAAATCTGGTATGATGGCGCCGATTGATCAGTTGTAAGGATTATGAATCCCGTTAGTAATTAATGGGAGGTACTGTATCAAGTAAATGCTATAAACTGATAGCTAGTACTTAGCTGGCTACTAAAATTATCAATTAATTGCTAACGGGATGAAAGTAATTCTATTACAAGATGTGGCGAAAGTAGGACGTCGATTTGACGTTGCTACTGTGCCAGATGGACACGCACTCAATAAGCTTATTCCACAAGGAATCGCTAAACCAGCGACCCCGGAGAATCTTAAACAAGTTGAGGCGCGTAAGGAAAAAATGAGCTCTGAGGCGGCTGAGCAGGACGCTTTGTTTGCAGCTGCTTTGGAAGCGGTGGATGGCAAAGAAGTATCTCTAGCGCTTGAGGCAAATGAGAACGGACACTTATACGAAGCGGTGAAAGAAGAAGCAATCATGGCTGCCCTTAAAGAGCAAGGAGCAACAGTAACCGCAGCACAAATTCATATTAAAAGCCCAATTAAGGAAGTTGGTACTCACGAAATCGAACTACATTCTGGTGAATCTCGTGGGAGCGTCTCGCTTGTTGTTACCACTTCGTAATTACGTATGGTAAGTCAAAAGTCGATCATCATATTACTTGTCGTGTGTGGTGCACTGATTGCGCTACTGGCATTGTGGGAGAGAAATATTAATTCAACACCGGAGCTACTACTAGAGCCTGCAGGAGAAGGTGAGCCACTTGCCATCACATCTCCACTTACGCCTGAGGAGGCGGCCGTAGTAGATCCAGTAATCACAAACACTATGAATCCAACCGTAACCTTTGCGACCAACCAGGGAGCAATTTCATTAGAAATATTTGCCGATGTTATGCCAATTACCGCTGGCAACTTCATCAAACTAGTTGAAGAAGGTTTCTATGATGGCACCAAGTTTCATCGCGTGATTGATGGCTTTATGATTCAGGGTGGAGATCCAAATACGAAGACTCCTGATACGGCAACCTATGGCACTGGCGGTCCAGGGTACGCAATTGCCGACGAGCATATTCCAGGTGAAAACCTCTCTAATGTCCGCGGCAGTATCTCTATGGCTAACAGTGGACCTAACTCTGGTGGGAGTCAATTCTTCATCAACCTGACTGACAACACCTTCCTCGACTTTGATAAGCAACCTTTGAGCTCAAAGCATCCCGTCTTTGGACGAGTGGTAGAGGGAATGGATGTGGTTGACGCAATTGCGAAAGTTGAGACCAGTCCCCGTGACCTTCCGCTTGAGGATGTTGTCATTGAATCAGCGACTGTTTCGCAAGGACAGTAAGTTGAAATTGGAAAACAGAAAGGCGCGCGCCATACGGGCCGGGCGTGAGGGGTTGTTTTGTATCTAATTACGCAGGGGCCACCGCGGCCCAGTTTTTTGGGCCGGTGATTGCAAACAACAGAAGT
>JBCCYW010000009.1:0-32739 GCA_039188945.1 Patescibacteria group bacterium | reverse complement strand
TTTTTTGGGGGGGGTGGGGCCATTTGTGCGGCGGGTTCGGGGGGGGGTTGTGGGTGTTTTAAAAAAAACTCTGGGGTTATTTTCCCCGCCTTTATTTTTTTAAATCGTAGCCCCGCGGGTCGTGCATCGTGATGGTCAAAATGAGTACAGTATCAATGGCTCAAAAGTCCGCTTAAAAGACGTGCAGGAATTGTTGGCTGCAGCGAACATTGGCTCAACTGGGCATCATATTATTTCTCAAGGAGAAGCTGATCGAATTCTTTCCGCGAATGCCAAAGAGCGGCGGGAAATGATTGAAGACGCATTGGGGCTTAAAGTATTTCAATACAAGAAACAAGAAGCTGAAAAGAAGCTAGAACGGACCAATAAAAATATTGAACAAGTACAGTCGTTGCGTCGCGAAGTAGCGCCACATTTAAAGTACCTAGAGCGACAAGTGAAAAAGATTGAAAAATCTCTCGAGCTACAAAAAGAACTGAAGAGTTTTTACGCCGAGTATCTCAAGCGAGAAGATACGTATATTGCTCATCATGGTGATCGGTTGAAACGAGAACGTAATCAACCTGAGTCGCAGCTCGCCGTGATTGAAGAGAAGTTAGTCACCGCTAAAGAATTATTGGAAAAAGCCGATGATAGCACCCAAAAAGATGAGCTACTGAAAGCTGAGGCTGCGCTTCGAGAAACAACGAAGGAGCGTCAAGCGGTGACTCGACAAGTTGGACAATTGGAGGGGCAGGTCACTTTCTTGCAGCGCCGCATCACCGAAGCCGAGCGGCGCAGAGAGCAGCTGCAAGGAGCTCCGGTAGCGTTCTCAGAAGTAGAGAGGTTGGTCAAACTCATCGAGAGTGAAGTTGAGAAATCTCAACCAGTGTCGGCGGTTGATGGTTTGCAGCGCACGCTTAAAAATATTGCTCATACGGCCCGAGTATTCTTGCAGCGAGCTAGCGAAACCGAGAGTGATGATTCTTCTGGTTTGGTTGGAGATAAGCAAGAGCTACAAGAACTAGAGTCTCAATATGAGACGCTGCAACAACAATTCAGTACTGCAGAAGAACGTGAGCAGGCTGCGCAAACTACTTACCGTGAGTTGCAGCAAGCGATCGAGTCTGAAGCGTCAGAAAGTCGGGAGGCTGAACGGGCGGTGTTTCAGCTGGTTAATGAAAAACGTGATGTTGAAAGTCAGCTAGAAAAAATCGACCGTGAGCTAGATGTGTTAGAGCGCGACCGCCACGAGTTTAAGCGTGAACTGCAAGAGGCGGTCGCGCTCATCGGCAGCGCTGCCTCAAATTATTTCTCCTACCAACTCCTTCACGAAGGAACTGAAGTAACTAATGAGATGATGGTCGCTGAAGATCGTAGTGTGCAACGTGAACGGCGACATTCGCTTGAGAAAATGAAGATCCGGCTTGAAGAACTTGGTATTGGGGCGACTGATGAGATTGTGAAAGAATACAACGATACAAAAGAGCGAGACGCCTTCCTGGAGCGTGAAATTTCCGATCTCGAACAATCAGTACAAAAACTAGATTCATTGATCGGTGAGCTGACCGAACAGCTCAATAAACAATTTCTAAGCGGCATAGATAAGATCGCTACTGAGTTTAATCGATTCTTTATGCTGATGTTTGGTGGAGGAGAGGCTGGCTTGAAAAAGGTGAGTGTCAAAAAGAAGAAAGTAGAAATCGATGAAGAGACCGGCGAACCAGTCGAACATGACGAAGAGGGCGAGCAACCAGAAGAGGGAATTGAGCTTGAGGTAAAACTGCCAAATAAGCGAGTGAAAGGCTTGGAGATGCTTTCGGGAGGCGAACGCGCACTAACTTCAATTGCCCTCATCTTTGCAATGAGTCAGGTAAATCCGCCGCTCTTTATTATTCTTGATGAAACAGATGCTGCGCTCGATGAAGCGAACAGTCGCCGCTATGGCGATATGATTGAAGCCTTGGCGAAGAAGTCACAACTTATTCTTATCACCCATAATCGCGAAACCATGAGTCGGGCTGGTATTCTCTACGGCATCACCATGGGCGGTGATGGTATTTCAAAATTACTCTCCGTGAAGTTTGACGAAGCCGCCGCAGTGGCAAAATAAAAAAGAGGCCCGCACGTCGCTCATAGAGCGGTCGGCGGGCCAGGTGTCATGGGTTGGTTTCCACACATTCTTCATGTTCAGTCCCTCCACTGCATTGCTCATGCACAATCATGATGCTCTTTGCTACTGACATTTCAAACTGCTCAAGCTGTGATTTGGTGGCTTGCACAGTTAGCTCAATAGCTCGATCCTCTATTGAACAGTTGTCAATCAACATCCCACAGTCTGTAGCAAGCGAAAGTAGTTGACGCTTTGATTCATCAAGAATTACTGCATTAGACTCTGGTAGTCCGTTGTGCTCAGGAATCTGAGCATATATTTTGATTACCGGTGGTGGTTGTGGGTTATGAAGAACATTGCCGTCTGGCATGTCAGTCTCCTTTCTGGTCGTTGATACTATATTTATAATGACACAAATACATAAATTGTCGAGGATAACTTTTTTGAAAGTCACATAGTTATCTTCTTAGTTGAACAGGAGGATGTCTTGACTAATACAGACAAAAAACCACTTCATCGGCCAGAGATTCTGCCGCGAAGGACCTGCCACAGGTCTCTAGAGCCTGTTCCAGATGGTGAGATTGTAATTGATCAGACAAAAGTGGATCCGAAGAAAAACAGGACAGGTTCAGATCATTTAGGTCTAGGGCTCTAACGGCCGAGGGAAACCGCAAAGGGCGGGGGAAAGTACCTCGGCCTTTGTTTATTTCACTAACTCAAAATCAAGTTGTCGTTCATCGAGGTCAGCTCGGGTGAGCTTTACCTTGAGTTCATCACCAAGCGAGAAGCTTTTACCAGTCTTTTCTCCCTTTACCCGATACTTACTCGCTTCGTGGTTATAGTAGTCTCCCTTGAGCGCTGCCAGACGAATCATGCCTTCGGCCTTACTCTCTTTCTCCTCGACATAAATACCCCAATCTGCCACACCGGTAATCACACCAGTAAATTCCTGGCCAATTTTATCTAACATATATTCAACCTGCTTGTATTTCACAGAGTCGCGTTCGGCGCGTACCGCTTCAATCTCACGTTGGGAAGATTGAATTGAGAGTTTCTCGTAGCGAGCTAGTTCCTGCGCTTTGATGTTCGAGCCATCGAGGTGTCGACGTAATAAGCGATGGACCATCAGGTCTGGGTAGCGACGAATTGGTGAGGTGAAGTGTGTGTAGTACTTAAAGGCCAAGCCGTAGTGACCAATGTTTTTGGTGGTGTAAATGGCCTTTGCCATCGAGCGAATGGTAGCGGTTTTGATGAGGTTTTCTTCTGGAGCGCCTTCCACTTCCTTGAGGAGCTTGTTGATGTCGGTGGCTTTGACGACACCATTGTGGGTTTTGAATTCATATCCCAAGACATTGAGGAAGGTAGCTAACTCCTCAATCTTTTCTGGGTCCGGTACATCATGCACGCGATACACAAACGCTGCGTCTTTATCCTGACTTTCGCAGAGTTTATGAATATGCGTCGCGACTGATTGGTTTGCAAGGAGCATGTAGTCCTCAATCATGAGCATGGTCTCGGTGCGGACCTTGGCGTAGGCGCGAATTGGCTTGCTGTTCTCATCCAGCTCAAAGCGAACCTCTGGTTGCTCAAAGGCAATTGCTCCAGCCTTATGGCGACGCTTACGGATGATGCGTGAGAGTTCCATCATTTTTTGCAAAGGTTCCAGGTGATCACCCGATTCATTGTCGATAATCTCTTGCGCTTCTTCGTAACTAAAACGTCGATCAGAGTGAATGATGGTCTGGCCGTACCATTCTTTTTTTACATTTGCATCGGCATCAATTTCAAAAATTGCTGAGAAAGCCAGACGGTCTTCATTGGGGCGAAGGGAACAGAGGTCGTTGGAGAGGACTTCGGGAAGCATCGGGATGACTCGGTCGACGAGATACACCGACGTCCCGCGGTCTTTTGCTTCATGATCGAGATGATCGCCTTCACGAACGTAGTGTGAGACATCGGCAATGTGAATCCCAATCTCGTAGTTACCATTCTCGAGTTCTTTATATGACAGTGCGTCGTCAAAGTCTTTAGCATCCTTTGGGTCGATGGTGAAGGTGAGGGTGTCGCGTACGTCGCGACGTTTTGGGTCGGCCGCCGCTTCGGTGAAAATCGCTTCGCGATTTTCACCGAGCTCACGCGCTGTTTGTTCAACAGGCTCAGGGAAATTGCCGGTGAAATTGCCGGATCGAAGGATCGCCTGCATCTCGGTTTCATGGTCACCAATCTTACCGAGTACTTCGGTGATTTCAGCAATTGGGTCGGTATGTGAACTTTTCCAGGAGGTAATTTCAACAATCACTTTCTTGTCGGTGTCTTCAGCACTAGCTTCCGGTACAACCGGTCGGATGTGAATCCGGTGATTATCTGGGGAGAAATAGAACGTACCCGCTCCTTCGCGCTCTTTAATCACGCCGATTAAGAGGCGCTGCTTTGGCTCGAGGACACGAGTGACCTTGCCGGTTTGCCGCTCGCCCGGCTTTTTGGGTAGTAGTTCAACTTCAACTACATCACCATCTAGCGCAAACGAGAGTTGCTCACGTTCAATAACCACATCTTGTTCTTCGTTCGGCCAGGCAAAAAAACCCGTGCCTTTGCCGCGGATCATAATTGGTCCGGTATGAGTTTGATTTGACATATCGCGCGAAGTATAGCAATTCAAGCGTTAAATAACCACCAGCTTTGCATTACTGCTATAGTGTGCTTATCGGGTATTGGACACTCGATGACCGGGCCGAGAGGCGGCCACGTGCAGGATAGGGTGATTTATTTTGATCATCGCACGTGGCCGCCAACTGCACATTTAACAAATCGATATTTGTCTGCCCCTCGGACCAAAAAAAGATGGATCCCACTACATGCGGCCGAAAGGCCGTATTATTTTTGTTAGTAACTACAATTCTGGAATTACTAGGAGTGTATGATGATGGTAAGGGAATATGAAAGCCGTTCTTCATTAGATCATTTGTATAAGTTTGGTGCCTGCAGGCGCACCAGAAGCCGGGCCGCATTGATTTGGTCCTTATCGAGCAAGCTGCCACTATCTCCCACCACACAGAAGGGGAAGTGGCGGCTTTTGCTTTTCCAATAAAGTTAATTGACGTGTACTGTAGATGGGTGTAGTGTAAGTGATGAAACGAGGCGAGCTCTCGTTTCAGGTTGTGATACCTCCCTGTTGAACTGGCCGGGAGATCTTCCGGCCCTTTTTGCACCTTTTGAAGAATACATTTATATAACTCATTTATATAACTCATTCGGGGGAATGGTGAGACTGGGTACACCAACTGCGTGTGCCCTTTCTCTTTCTATATTGCCGAATTGGGTTTTCTATAGTACTGTAGCGCGGTCATGTTAATGATGAGATTACAACGAGTCGGCCGCAAGAACGATCCTAGCTATCGAATTGTGGTGACTGACAAGCGCACTGGGCCAAAGTCCAACAAGCACATTGCTATTTTGGGTTCATACAATCCAAAACTTGATCACGTGCAGGTTGATAAAGCAGCGGCTACGGAGTGGTTGTCAAAGGGTGTGCAGCCTTCAGATACCGTGCACAATATTCTCGTCGGACAAAAGATTCTCGAAGGTAAGAAGGTTAATGTCTTGCCAAAGAAATCTCCTGTTGTAGACGAAGAAGCATTGGCCAAGGAAGCTGAAGAGAAAGCCGCCGCTGAGGAAGCAGCGAAAGCTGAAGCTGAAGCGCCAGCAGAAGAAGCGTCTACCGAAGCAGCCGAAGAAACTCCGACTGAAGAGACAGAGGCACCAGCCGCTGAAGAAGCTCCCGCTGAGGAGGAAAAATCTGAAGAGCCAGCTCCTGAAGCTGAGGAAGCTGAAGAGGATAAATAAAGCAAGGAGTGTAACGACTATGCTGAATTTAGTTCCGAATTTGCTCATTTCCTAGAGCAAATTCCTGGAACAGGGAAGCTGTATTGTTATAAAACTTCTCGTTCAAGTCAGACCGCCGCCGTGGCATTTATGCCACGGCGGCGGTTGACGTTATGGCGAACGCCTCGTATCATTTAGGTAGCACATTACAACGTGTGATGTTTGCTTAGAAGCTAATCCTAAGACCAAAGATTATGGAAGCGCATGAAGACCAGCAGTTTCTGGAAACAGTAGTTAAGTCACTCGTTGACAACCCTGATGCAGTTGTTATCAATCGCACTGTCGATGAAATGGGGGTTCTCCTCACCCTCGACGTTCATGCTGATGATATGGGGAAGATCATCGGTCGTTCTGGCAATACCGCCAAAGCAATTCGTACTCTGCTTCGCGTAGTAGGTATGAAGCACGACGCTCGCGTCAACCTTAAAATTAATGAACCTGAGGGTGGAAAAGGCCCATCAACGCAAAGCTTTGATGATGCTGACGCTGGATCAGATGATGCAGCAGATGCTCCGGCGGAGCCTAAGTCTCTCGATCAGGCTATCGACGACCTGAAAATTTAAAGACTCGCTCACATATCATTGTGTCGACCATAAAATTCCCAGCGGAATTTTATTACGGTTTCGGCAAATGCAGAAAAATCCCAGACATCTGTCTGGGATTTTTCTGACCGGCCATTTGCCTGCAAATGTTCGACACAACGACATGCTCGCTCGTTATGGAAGTAAGTCTATGCTACGATGCCGCTATGCATTTTCACGTCATAACCATATTTCCAGAAATTTGTAAGGCGTACACTGACGGGAGTGTGTTGGGGCGAGCACAGAAAACTGAGAAGGGAAAGGGGGCAAAAGTCCGGGGAAAGAAAATCGATGTGCGCTACTACAACCCACGAGACTTTTCGAAGAATAAGCACAAGAAAGTGGATGACCGTCCATATGGCGGCGGACCAGGGATGGTGATGCAAGCTGAGCCAATCTTAAAAGCGTGGGAGAAAGCAGTTGGCCGGAAGAAGGATCGGAAGAATATTAAGACACTCATTATGTCGCCGCGAGGTAAGCAATTTACCAACAAGCTCGCCAAGGACTATGCCAAAAAATACGACCACCTGATTCTTGTTAGTGGTCGTTATGAAGGAATTGATGCTCGGGTCAAGAAAATACTAAAAGCCGAAGAAGTGAGTGTGGGTGATTATGTACTCACTGGCGGTGAGCTCCCAGCTCTCTCAATTATTGATGCTACAGCGCGGCAGATCCCTGGCGTCCTCGGGGAGATTGATTCGCTTGAAGATGATAAAGATTATTCCGGTGAAGCCTATACGCGACCAGAAGTTTTGGAATACAAAAAGAAAAAATATACTGTGCCCGAAGTGCTTTTAAAGGGTGATCATAAAAAAATTGAACAATACCGTAAAGAATAGTAGTGTTGAGGTGGAATCAAGAACGGGAGTCAAAATGAACCTTACGTATGTTGCAGTGTCGCTAACCCCCTTAGCGATTATGGCTGCTCTTTTACTGATCTATAATGGGGTAACGTTAGCCTGGAATCGATACGTTCAAGCTCCGAGATATGAGCGTTGGCTTAAATCAGGTTGTTCCCCAAGTCTCGACCCTTCAATTGGCATGAGCTTGTCGGATGTTTCTATCTTGATATTCCTGCTGCTGATCATGCTTGGTATGGCAGTGGTTTATGTCACCTAAAAGCCCACCATAAAATACTTAATCGCCCGAATTCCGTCGGGCGATTTTGTCATGTGACTAAAAGCTTTTTGGTCCGACCACCAGTGATGATCGGACCAAATTTTTTGCAGGTACTTATTCAAGGGAGTGTTAAACGGCTGTCGGCCATGACAGCTCGGTAACTTTAGTCATATCACCGATTGGTACGGCATCTTTGATTTGCGCGTGAGCCTCCCTGAAGTCTTCAGCGATTTCTTCTGCAACGAACCAACCATCAAGTGGATACTCTCCGTTGCCGTTGTAGCGCAGGTCTTCTACTGATTGCATAAGTTTCAGAAGAGAATCACTGCTGCGACGGCTTATAAGAATCCGCTCTACCAACTCCCCGTCTGCACAGGGAGAGATTTTGATCGTGGTTACTTGGAAGCCCCCGCTTACGACCGATACAATCGCCAGTCTTTTATCTTTGTTTGCTTTGGGCGGTGGCACCGGTTTTGCATGGTGGCTGAAGACAAAAAACGGGATAGGATTGTCCGTCATAGTTACACCTCATGATCTGTTTGACCTAGAGATTTCATACACTAAAACTTGCATAAACACAATCTATCCGTATAATACTGGCCACACAAGGTGCAATCTCCGAATGAGTTGTGGGAGTTGGGAAAGCGCAATGTTGAAGTGATTCACATTACGTGATGCAAATTTTAATAGGGTAGGTTCATACAACGCGAATAAGCGCCATGGGGCGGGCTTTTTGTGTGTATATTCCTCTAACCATTCATAGACAATGAGTAAAGCAAAAACTGCCGGCGAGCTGACCGTGGGACAGCAGCCGAAACGGGTCTTCCAGACCAGTCGAGAACCATTGATCGATTTGCCAGACTTGGTACAGCCACAGCGCGAATCGTTCAGTTGGTTTGTGGAAACTGGCTTAAAGGATATCTTCACCGAATTTTCACCAATTTCAGACTACTCTGAGAAGAAGTTTGAAATGCGGTTCAAGAAGTACGAACTTGGTAGTCCAAAGTGTACCCCAGCATTCGCGAAGGAAAATAAGTTGACGTACGACGCACCGCTAAAGACACACGTGGTACTCAAGAACAAAACCTTTGACTCTGAGAAGGAGCAGGAAATCTTCCTGGCTGACGTACCGGTAATGACCGAGCACGGTACCTTCATCATCAATGGTGTCGAGCGTGTGGTTGTGCCACAACTTGCGCGTAGTTACGGTATCTTTTTCACTTCTGCTGAAGCGAAGGGTAAGACTCTGTTTGGCGCGAAGATTATCCCAGCTCGTGGAGCGTGGGTTGAGATTGAGTCTGAAGCTGACGGTGTCATTTCAGTGAAGATTGACCGCAAGAAAAAGTTTCCAATTACCTCACTGCTACGCGTGCTTGGCGCCAAAGATGAGAAAGAAATGATTGGTCTCTTCAAGGATGTTGAGCGTGGCGAGGAGTACATCAAAGCAACGCTTGAGAAAGATCCAGCCAAGACTGACGATGAAGCATATATCGAAATCTACAAGCGTCTTCGTGACGGCGATCTGGCGACCGTCGATAACGCACGTGAATTCGTGAAGTCAATTTTTGCTCCAGAACGCTACGACCTTTCAGAAATTGGTCGTCATCACTTCAACGAACGCTACGAACGCCCCCTTACTGACAAAGCGATCGCTGAGCGAACCGTCTCACTTGAAGACCTTCGCATCATTCTCACTACTATTATTGAGCAGAACCACACGCCAGGTGCGCAGCCAGATGATATCGATCACCTCGGTTTCCGTCGCGTACGGTACTTTGGCGAAATGGTTCAGCAGCGTGTCCGCGTTGGTATGACTCGTATGAAGCGAAACATCCAGGATCGCATGAGTACGATTGAGGCTGAAACGTCTCTCCCAATGCAGATCTTGAACCCACGACCGCTGCAAGCTGCGATTAAGGAATTCTTCACCACCAACCAGCTCTCACAGTTCATGCCGCAGCAGAATATCCTCGCTGAGCTAGAAGGACTCCGAACCATGTCAGCGCTTGGTCCGGGTGGTTTGACTCGTGAACGAGCCGGTTTTGAAGTACGTGACGTTCACACTTCTCACTACGGACGCCTTTGCCCAATCCACACTCCGGAAGGTCCAAACATCGGTCTTATCTTGCGTTTGTCTATGTACGCAAAGGTAAACCACTTCGGTATTATTGAAACCCCATATGTGAAAGTTGAGAAGGGTGTGGTAACCGGGAAGATTGTCTACCTCAATGGTCACGAAGAAGAGAAGTACAACATTGCTCATGCTGGTGTTGAAGTTGATGATAAAGGGAAGATCAAGACAAATCTGGTTGAGGCTCGTCGACGAGGAGAACCACGAGTGATTCCGCGCAATATGGTTGAGTACATGGATATTGCTACGAACCAGGCGTTCTCTGTGGCGACGTCAATGATTCCATTCATTAACCACGACGACGCCAACCGATCCCTCATGGGTTCAAACATGCAGAAGCAGGCCACACCGTGTATCCGTCCAGAAGCACCGTTGGTAGCAACTGGTGTGGAAGGTATGGCTGCTCGCGATACTGGTCGGGTACTTACTGCCGAAGACGCCGGTGAGATTATTGAATCTGACGCTCGTCACATTGTCCTCAAGACCAAGGATGGCAAGAAGAAAGAGTACGAACTGACCCAGTTCCAACGCACTAACGATTTCTCAGCCTACTACCATCGTCCTGCGGTAACGGTAGGCGACAAGGTAAAGCGAGGTGATCTCTTGGCAGATATTTCTTCAACCGATAATGGTCAGATCGCGGTCGGGCAAAACGCGATGGTGGCGTTTATGAGTTGGTATGGTGCCAACTATGAAGATGCGATCATTATCTCTGAACGACTGGTAAAGGAAAGCAAGTTCTCAACCATTCACCTCGAAGAGTTTGAAGTAGCGGTTCGTGACACCAAGCTCGGTCCAGAAGTAACCACACCAGACATTCCAAATGTGTCTGAAATGAAACTTCGTAACCTTGATGAAAATGGTGTGATCCGCATTGGTGCGGAAATCCGTCCAGGAGATATCTTGGTTGGTAAGGTGACACCAAAGGGTGAGACCCAACTCACTCCAGAAGAACGACTCCTCCGCTCAATCTTTGGTGAGAAGGCGAAAGATGTGAAAGACACCTCGCTTCGACTTGAAGCCGGAAAGCGTGGTCGCGTGATTGGCGTGAAGATTTTCTCTCGCGAAAATGGCGACCAGCTCGAAAGTGGTGTGATTAAGCGTATTCACGTAACCGTTGCTCAGGTACGAAACGTAGCGGTGGGAGACAAGCTCGCTGGCCGTCACGGTAACAAGGGTGTGATCTCACGTATTCTTCCAGAAGAAGACATGCCATACACCGAAGATGGTCGTCCAGTAGATATTATCCTGACCCCACTTGGTGTTCCGTCACGTATGAACCTCGGACAGATTCTCGAGCTGCACCTCGGTATGGCGGCTGACACCCTTGGCTACCAGGCGATTGTCCCACCATTTGGTGGCGCAACTGAAGACCATGTAAAGGCAGAGCTGAAGGAAGCTGGTCTTCCGGAAGACGGTAAACTCCAGCTTCGCGATGGTCTTACGGGTGAAGCTTTCGCTCAGAAGACCTCGGTTGGATTCATGTATATCTTGAAGCTGCACCACATGGTGGAAGACAAGATTCATATGCGTTCAATTGGTCCATACTCGCTCATCACCCAGCAGCCGCTTGGTGGTAAGGCACAGATTGGTGGACAACGGTTTGGAGAAATGGAGGTATGGGCGCTTCTCGGTTACGGTGCTGCGTACACCTTACGAGAAATGCTCACGATTAAGTCAGACGATATTGTTGGTCGATCGGCTGCTTTTGACGCCATTGTTCGCGGTGAGCGGATTTCACATCCACACACCCCGGCGGCGTTCAACGTCTTGGTTAATCAGCTTCGCGGTCTATCGCTCGACGTGTCGCTCGATAGTGCTGAAGAGCTCATGGAAAACAATTAATAGTCCTCACTAATTCTGTCGTATGAAAACATTTCAAAAGAACAATCCACAAGGATTCGATCAAGTGAGCTTGAAGCTTGCTTCACCAGATCGCATTGTCGACTGGTCATGGGGAGAGGTGACAAAGCCTGAAACCATCAACTACCGTACACAGCGCCCAGAAAAGCACGGTCTCTTTGACGAACGCATTTTTGGTCCAGTTGAGGACTATGAGTGTAGCTGTAAGAAGTATCGCGGTATCCGCTACAAGGGTATCGTCTGTGAGAAGTGTGGTGTTGAAGTCACTCGCTCAATCGTTCGTCGTGAACGAATGGGACACATTGAACTCTGTGTACCGGTCTCTCACATCTGGTTCTTGCGTGGTGTACCAAGCCGCATTGCGATGATTCTTGGTATTACCGCTAGCTCAGTTGAGAAAGTGATTTATTTCGCTGGCTACATCATCACCAAGGTCAACGAAGACGATCGTAACCGACTCCTTAAGGAACTTGAAACTGAGTACCAAAACAAGCATCAATCACTCTCAAATGACGATGCTCGTACTGCGCTTAAGGAACGGATGCAGGAAACCAAAGATGAAATCAACAGCATTCAGCAGGGAACGGTGCTTGATGAAGCGACCTTCCACAAGTATTCAATTAAGTACTCAACGTTATTTGAAGCTCGGATTGGGGCTGAATCAATTTTTGAACTCTTTAAGAACATCAACTTAGAAGAACTCCGCGATCAACTCGAAGAGCGTCGTACCAAGGCTGGAGCGATGGAGCGAGCGAAGATCGATAAGCGACTCTCGCTTATTCGCAGCATGATCCACGCCGGTGTTCGCCCTGAGTGGATGTTCTTGACGCGTATCCCTGTGATCCCACCAGCGCTGCGACCAATGGTGGCTCTTGAAGGTGGACGTCATGCTTCATCTGACCTTAACGACCTTTATCGTCGTGTGATCAACCGAAACAATCGTTTGAAGAAGTTGATCGATATCATGGCGCCAGACGTGATCCTGCGAAACGAAAAGCGCATTCTCCAGGAAGCGGTTGATGCACTTATCGACAACTCAATCCGACACGGTAATACCGCCTACTCAGCCATGAGTCAGGCACAGCGTCGTCCGCTGAAGTCACTCTCTGACTACCTCAAGAGTAAGCAGGGATATTTCCGACAGAACCTTCTTGGTAAGCGTGTCGACTACTCTGGACGTTCGGTGATTGTGATTGGTCCTGAGCTAGAACTTGACCAGTGTGGTCTCCCAAAGCACATGGCGCTCGAACTCTTCCGTCCGTTTGTGATTGCGCAGCTGCTTGAACAGGAATTGGCATACAACATTCGTGGTGCTGGTCGTCTGATTGAAGACGGGGTACCAGAAGTATGGGCGATTCTTGAAGAGGTGATTACTGGTAAGCACGTACTCTTAAACCGTGCGCCAACCCTGCACCGACAGGGTATTCAGGCATTCCGTCCGGTACTGATTGAAGGTAACGCGATCCAGGTTCACCCACTCGTGTGTAAGGCATTTAACGCTGACTTCGATGGTGACCAAATGGCGGTTCATGTACCGCTCTCAGAAGAAGCGCAGCTTGAGGCAGCCGAAATCATTTCTGCCAACCGCAATATCTTGAAGCCTGGTTCTGGTGAACCAGTGGTGTCTGAAGGTCTTATGGACATGGCGCTTGGTGCCTTCTGGATGACGACGGTTGTCGACGACGCTACCGGAGCCGGGAAGTACTTTGCTTCACCAAACGACGCGATTAACGCCTACGACTACGGTCTGATTGACCTCCGAGCACCAGTGAAGGTGCTCGCTACCGATACCGATAAGTACGCGGTCTATGAAGGGCAAGTATTTGAAACTTCAGTCGGACGACTGATCTTCAACTCAGTCCTCCCAAGTGATCATGAGTACGTTAACGAACAACTTGGACAACGCGAACTCTTCACAATTATTATTGACTTGATTGACCAGCAAGGTACTGACATTGTTCCAGGTATCGTCAATAAGATTAAGAAGAATGGTTTTAAGTTTGCTACGAAATCAGGTGTAACGTGGGGAATTGACGACGTGGTGGTGCCAGAAGAGAAGGAAGCGGTTATTGAGAAGGCGCGTGCTGAAGAGCGAGCGATCTTTGATCACTACGATCAAGGTCTCCTCTCTCGAGAAGAGCGACGCCGCTTGGTAACCGAAATCTGGCACCGCACGAAAAGTGAGCTGGAAGACATTATTCCAGACACGATGGATGACCATGGTTCTGCCTTCAATCTCTGGAAGTCAGGCGCTCGAGGTTCAATGCGTCAGATCTCACAGATGGTAGGTATGAAAGGTCTTATCGTTAACACTCGCGGTGAGACAGTGGAGTTCCCAGTTATCTCTTCGATGAAGGAAGGCCTCTCACCAATCGAGTACTTCATTACCACTCACGGTTCACGTAAGGGTCTCGCTGACACCGCGCTTCAGACAGCGAAGGCCGGGTACCTTACCCGACGTCTCTTCGTGGTAGCGCAAGATGCGATTGTGACTGAAGCTGACTGTAAGACGAAGAAGGGAGTCGAGATTGGTCGTGTATCTGCTTCAGGTATCGAAATCGCCTTCTCAAAGGCAATCAAGGGACGCGTACTCGCAGAAGACGCAACTGACACCAAGGGCAACGTACTCTTCAAGAAGGGCCACTTACTTAGTCGACTCGACGCGATTGCAGTAGAGGAAAGCACCTGTGAGTCAGTAGTGGTTCGTTCACCAATGACCTGTCAGACCCTCCGTGGTGTCTGTCAGAAGTGTTACGGTAACGACCTGACTACTAATGCAATGGTAGAAATTGGTGAAGCAGTGGGAACGGTTGCCGCACAGGCGATTGGTGAGCCGGGTACGCAGCTAACCATGAACACCAAGCACGCCGGTGGTACCTCTAGTGCTAGTGGAGACGTAACGTCTGGTCTTCCACGTGTAGAAGAAGTATTTGAGAAGCGGCAGCCAAAGATCCCGTGTGTGATCGCGAAGCACGATGGTGTGGTAACGGAAATCCGTCGTGAAGGAAAAGATCAGGTGATTGTGATTGCTCCAGATATGACCGCTGCCGGGGCACCGAAGAAGAAAGACAATATTGAGTATGCGGTGCATTTCCGCCGCGTGGTGAAGGTGTCGAAGGGCGACAGCGTTGTGGCTGGTCAGATGATGACGGATGGTTCAGCCTTGCTACCAGACCTCTTTAAGTTTGGCGGTCAGGATGTAACCCAAGACTACATCATTTCTGAAATTAACAAGATTTACGAGCTTCAGGGTGTGACGATCGCACGTAAGCACATCGAGCTTATCGTGAAGCAAATGATGTCACGACTGAAGATTACTGAGGGTGGCGATAGTCCATTCACAACTGGTGAAGTGATTGAAGAGTGGATTGTTGAAGAAGCAAACCAAAAGCTTAAGGAAGCAGGGAAGGAGACTGCTAAAGGTGAGCGTTTGATTCTGGGTATTACCGAGACCTCACTCTCACGCAAGAGCTTCCTCTCAGCCGCGTCATTCCAGAATACGACTCGTGTTCTCATCAATGCTGCGGTGAAAGGTTCTGAGGACAGCCTTGCTGGCCTTATGGAGAACGTGATTATTGGTCGCTTGATTCCAGCTGGTACTGGCTTTGCCGGGTCAGAGAAGCAAGAATTGATCGCGACAGTGGCAGCGAAAGAAGGGGAGGAAAGCGCTGAGTAGCTATTTCTAAGACACGAGTTCAATTTTGCGAGGGGCAAAATTGCCTCTCTGCTCGAGAAACGAAAAACCGCTCACTTCGTGAGTGGTTTTTCGTTTCTCTGTGCAAGGTCGTAGAAATAGTTATTCAGCTTAGATTTTTGGTTAGAGAAAATCAAAAAACTGCCCGTAGGCAGTGCGACATATCTCCCATGTCGGGATGATCTTGGGAGGGAACTTCCAAGCCCCAAGTGTGAGCTGTTGGTTCTTTGCGAGAACCTACTCTAAGCATACGCTTATCATAAAAAAAGAAAAGCCCGCTAGTCGTTGCTAGCAGGGCGAGTCTTCACGTAACCGGTCGGTTGTGGACATGAACCCTGATCTCAGGGGTTTTAGGATGTGAGACGCTGCGAAGCAGAGACTCGAGTTCGCGTTTGAATGTAGCAAACCCTTTTTTGCCACCATACACCATAAAGCAACCTTCGGATCGGGCTGGACCATGATGAATGAGGATGCTGTTACGTACTGTTCCTCCCGGTGCTTTCAGAGTTGTTTTTTGCTCACAACCTTTGTCGTGTAGTCTAATCCCAAACGGAATCGTTTTTGTCTGATGGATGATCCCGTGGTATGGATACCCAGGGTTGTTGGGTGGACACTCGCCCCCAGTACCAAAAAATTTTTCGAGCTGCCGGTCAAATATGAAGTCGGTTGTATGGCGTGTAACCAAAAATTCATAACGACCGCTCCTGCCTGACAGAGCTATGCTGGCAAAGAAGGTTGGGATTCTTCTTCGTTCTCCTAACCGACCGACCTTTTCGTATGTGTGTGTCCACTGCTCTGATTGCTTACCCGTAATTGTAATGACTATCATGTCGATTCTCCACGACTAGTTTATCCAAACTCTCTAACCACTGTATAACAAATTTAGTTTCCTAAGAAAAGACAAACCCCTACAACAATCTGGGAGATTGTTGTAGTTGGAGGGAGATTGTTGTAGTTGGAGGGAGATTGTTGTAGTTGCTGCTGGGAAGTTGATGCTGTTTTACTCAGCGTTTGCTCAAAGACATAGAGCGCATACTCGTGAGATATAAAAAGAAGAACCCCGGCGAACCGAGAGGCGAGATCGCCAGGGTTCGTCGGGGTCTTTACGGGCATAGGCCCTGTTGTTTCGCTTTTTTAAGCAATTCAGGAGTGCCTGTGCACTCAGTGATGGTGCTACCGTCTGATTGCACCACCTTTGTCTGTTTGATGCCAACGCTGTGAGTCTGGCCACATGCCGTCACCACAAAGGCGAGAAGTAGGGCGGCTGCACGAGTCATATGTTTCATCTTGAACTCCTTTTCTACTACTTAACATTATAACATAGAAATAATAAAAAATCAACGTTTCGCGTTGGAAATTAATACCGAGTATAATACCCACACTGTGAGTGATTCAGTGCAGCAGATTAAAGACCGTTTGACGATTGTGGACGTCATTTCACCGTATGTGGAGCTCCATAAAGCTGGCCGACATTACAAAGGCAAATCACCCTTTTCTCCTGAGAAAACACCATCATTCTACGTCTCACCAGATAAAGGGATGTACTATTGCTTTTCGACCAACCAAGGGGGCGATATGTTTACCTTTGTTGAAGCGATGGAGGGAGTTGATTTTAAAGAGGCCTTAAAAATTCTGGCCGGTAAAGCTGGAGTGGAGCTGGTGCCGGAGAATCCGGAGAAGAAGAATGAGCGCGAGCGACAGCTCGCGCTCATCGAAGAAGCGGTTCGCTTCTTCGAAAGTGAACTAAAGAAAGAAGGGGCGGCACTTGAATATCTCCTTAATCGAGGGGTGACTGAAGAAACTATTAAAACCTGGCGGATTGGTTTTGCGCCTGGTCCACCAAAGCACGGCTGGCGGCATCTTAAAGATCATCTTGAGGCACTTGGCTATAAGCGCGAAGAAATTCTCAAAGCTGGTCTTATCAAAACTACCGAAGGCGGGAAAGAACCATTTGATGTGTTTCGTGATCGAGTAATGTTTCCGATGGCAGAGCAAAACAGTAAGGTCGTGGCATTTTCCGGTCGGATTCTCTCCAAAGACAGCGATGCGCCGAAGTACGTCAATTCACCAGAAACCGAACTCTACAAAAAATCAGAGCTCTTGTTTGGGTACGATAAAGCGAAACATGGTATCCGTAACCTAGGCTTCTCCCTGATCGTGGAAGGGCAATTTGATGTCGTGATGTGTCACCAGAGTGGCTATGGCAATACGGTAGCGGTGTCAGGTACGGCACTGACTCAGCATCATGTGATGCTCTTGGAGCGTCTGTCAGACAAAGTTGTACTAGCACTTGATGCAGACCGAGCCGGGATTGCTGCAGTCAAAAAAGCGTCAGAACTGATGCTGCGTCGTGGGCTTGATATTAAAGTGGCGAAGATGCCGGAGGGGAAAGATCCAGCAGATATTGTGAAAGATGATGTGGGGGCGTTTAAGAAAATTGTTGGTGCTTCTACCCATGTCATTGAGTATCTTTTCACTATCCTTAAAGAGCAAGTTGAGGATGAGCGGACCTTTAAGCTGCGGGTGCGCGAAGAGATCTTGCCATATATCCTCTTGATTCCAAATAAAATTGACCAAGAGCATTTCGCTGAGAAAATTGCTGAAGGACTTGGCACTTCAATGAGTGCGATTCGCTACGAACTAGAGCGACTTGAGGAACAGAAGAAAACTGAACCAGCTTCACAACCATCTACGCAAACTACAACTACGACTGAAACACCCGATACAACTGATCGTATAAAACATCTACAGCACTACCTTTTGATAGCAACAACAATTATGCCTGAAGACATTACGCGGGTCATTGAGCTAGAGATGCAGCAACTACCTATCCTCGAGCGCGAGACGCTTAATGATCTTGATGCGCCAACGAAGAGCAAGCTAACGTTTACCATCGAAGCATTTGCTGAAGACGCATCGCCATTGCGATTACAAGAGGATGTTATTGATAAACTTACCCTACTTCGTAGTGCAGCCTTGCGCTCTACAGTTACCGAAAAGAAGTCAGCACTTCAGACTGCTGAACAAAACGGAGAAGAGCAGGAGGTGGAGCGATTGCTACAAGAGTTACAAGGACTTCAGGTAGCGATGGCTGCGCCAGCGTATAGTCTTGAAATATTCTCTTCACCAACAGCGTAAAAACACTAGACTATTCAGAAAATATCTGTATAGTACTGGTCACTTATGGCTGTAGCAAAAAAAGCCAAAAGAAAAACAACAACTAAGAAAACGACTCGAAAAGTCGCGAAAACGGCGAAACCAAAGGTAGCCAAGCGTGCTACAAAAAAACCAGTCGCCAAAAAAACAACTAAAAAGGTAGCCAAGAAAGCCGTTACAAAAACGGCTAAAAAAGCTGCCAAAAAAGTCGCTACAAAAGCGACGGCAAAGAAATCTGCTGCTAAAAAACCAGCCAAAAAGGCTGCAAAGAAAGCGGTGGCAAAAAAGGCCGCCAAGAAAAAATCTACTCGGTTTTCTAAAATTCATGAATTGAAGGCGGCAGAGCTGTTACAAAACGGTCGCGATCGAGGGTATGTCACAAACGAAGAGATTCTTCGTTCATTCCCAGAGATTGAAAAAGACGTCGCGTTTCTTGAAGAGCTCTACGATCGACTGGAAACTGCCAGTATTGATATCCTCGAAGGAGGTGGGCTTTTGGGCGGTGACCCAAGTCAGGAGCTCATGGCACAAAAGAATGCGTTTAAGCGTTCTGATAGTAGCTACGACTCCATTCAAATGTATCTGCGGGAGATTGGGCAGTACCCACTCCTTAATGCTCAGGAAGAAAAAGATCTCGCGAAGCGAATTGTAGAAGGTGATGATGAGGCCAGAAACCTACTCGCGCGCGCTAATCTCCGTTTGGTAGTCTCGATTGCGAAGAAGTACGTTGGCCGCTCACCAGACCTGACGCTCTTGGACTTGATCCAAGAAGGAAATCTTGGTCTCTTCAAGGCGGTTGATAAGTTCGACTATACGAAGGGCTTTAAATTTTCTACCTACGCCACCTGGTGGATTCGCCAAGCGATCACTCGAGCATTGGCTGACCAATCTCGAACGATCCGTATCCCGGTTCACATGGTGGAGACGATGGCTAAGTACAAGCAAGTTTCGCGACGTCTCGCGCAAGATCTTGGTCGTGACCCAATGCCAGAAGAGATTGCTACTGAAATGCAGGTCGAGGTCGAGAAGATCTACCAAATTGAGAAAATCTCTCAAGACACTATCTCACTTGAACTCCCTATTGGTGACGATGATGATCGCTCACGTCTGGCTGACTTTATTTCTGACGATAAGATCACCTCTCCTGACCAAGAAGTGGCGCATAGTATTTTGACTGATCAAATTACTGAAATTCTCGACACCCTCTCTGAGAAGGAGCGAAAGATTCTTGAGATGCGTCACGGACTGCTTGATGGCACCTATCACACGCTTGAGGAGGTGGGTAAGGAGTTTGGGGTCACGCGTGAGCGTATTCGACAGATTGAAGCTAAGGCACTTGAAAAGATCAGGCAGCATGATAAAGCTCGTCGTTTGAAGAGTTACTAATTATCTGAACGACATAGTGTCTACCTAGGCACGCGTTCAGAATGAGAAATTCTGCCGCTCTGCTCGGCACAAAAAATCACTTGCATTGCAAGTGATTTTTTGTGCCTGTGCAAGGCCTATGCGACACCATGCCGTTCAGCCTGCTGTCAAAACTGATTTCTTAGCTCCTGAGTTGCCTCGGCCAAACCCTCCCAACTCTAGTCGCACGTCACTAGCTTTGACAGTAGACTGAATTAGTTACTCAATTGGTTCTTCAACACCCGCTTCTACCACTGGCATTTCATCTGCCATAAACCACGGGGTGAAGAGATAGAGGGCGAAGGTGGCTACGATAAGTCCTAAGACCATCGTTGGTGCACCTTGTTTGATCCAGTCGATGAAGGAAATTGGGTTTTCGGTCTTCTCAGACTTAGCGACCACAATTACACCAGCGGTTGAGCCGATAGGTGAACCGTTACCACCAAAGCCAACGCCGAGTGCGAGTGCCCACCAGAGAATTTCAACTGGTACGCCTTCTGCACCTAGGAAGCCAATAATCGGGATCATGGCGACAGTCAGTGGAATGTTGTCGACAATCGCTGAGAGAATGGCGCTTGCCCAGAGAATGATAATTGCCGTCATGAGAAGATTGTCTTCTGCGCCAGCAGTTAAGAGTTCAGCTACGTGCTCGAGAAGTCCGGCGTGCTCGAGGCCACCGACAATCACAAAGAGGGAGGCAAAGAAAAGCAGGACAGAGAGTTCACACTTTTCAATCGTTTTCTGTGGGTCGTGTTGTGGTGCAATCCAGATAAGGGCAAGAGCAGCACCAATAAGCGCTACCATCGCGGCATCAAGGTGGAGAGCTGAGTGCAGAAAGAAGAGCATGATGACGATTGCAAATACGACCAACAGTTTCTTCAGTGTTTTTGGGTCCTCAATGGCGTCTTTTTCGTTCATTTGCATCAAGCGTTCAACGTTTTGAGGTTCTTTTGCGAGATCTTTGCGGAAAAGAAAGCGGAAGAAAATCAAGGTAAAAATCCAGGTAACGAGTACAACTGGTAGGGTGTGTACCAAGAAGTCGTTAAACGAGAAGCTCGCTGCTGAACCAATCATGATATTTGGTGGGTCACCAACTAAGGTGCCGGTACCACCAATGTTTGAGAGTAAAGCTTCGGCCATCAAAATGGGTACCGGGTTAATCTTCAGCATCTCAGCGATGATAATGGTGATTGGTACGATCAAGATGATGGTCGTCACGTTATCCAAGATCATCGAGAGAATGGCGGTAATACCAGAAAGCGCTACCATAAGGTGCCACGGATTACCTTTGGTTTTCTTAGCAGTCCAGATACCGAGGTACTGGAAGGCTCCGGTATGTTCGAGCATGCCTACCAGGAGCATCATGCCAAAGAGCAGGCCAAGTGTATTAAAGTCGACAACTTCGAGCACCTCTTCCGGGTGGTAGAAGTCGAGAATCATTCCGGCCAGCACCATGGTCATGGCACCAAAGAGGCCGATTACGGTTCGATGAATACGCTCAGTAAGAATGAAGAAGAAGGTTACCGCAAAGATAACGAGAGCGACTATTTCTATAGTTCCCATACGTGTTAACTAGAATCAATAAATACCCAAGAGCATCACAATGCCCTCGGTGACAATTAGGGTGCTATTTATGCAGAGTCTTCGATGTCGAGTGTTTGCGCAATAATATGCTTGAGGCCGCGGCGGGAAATAATTCCAAGCGGACGACCGTCAGCATCGACGACAGGGATACGAGCACGCTGATGCCCAATTGCAGTGGCGGCAACAGCCATCAGGCCATCGTCCATATGTACCGCACTGAAGTCCTGGCTCATAAAGAACTTTATCTGCTTGTCAGTCGCGTCTTTCGCGGCTTCTTCAAACATTTCTTCAGTTGCAAAGTGGGCAGCAATGTTATCGCCATCAAGGTAGTCTGGGACAATTGCGTCAAGGAGATCTGAGACACTAACTTCTCCTGATAATGTGCCATCGGCATCAATTACCAAAAGGGTGTTGGTTTGGCCAGAAATCATGGCCTGCACCGCATCTTTGAAAGAAGCTTCTTCACTAATGGTGACTGCTTCTTTAACGATATCCTTTACTTCCATGTCCATAGTATACATTTTATGTGGCCCGATGGGGACCAACCGTCTTTATGATGGCTAACAACGGGAAGCATCATACTCCTCTTATTCCATTTGTATAGCTTACTTGTGCACAGTGATATACTGGTGGAGAAATGTCAAAATCGGCGGAAATGAAAGGTGGAGAGGCGGCATTTAAAGAGGCGTACGCCTCTTTAAATGCCGCCCAGAAGCAAGCGGTAGACACGATCGAAGGTCCGGTAATGGTGATTGCTGGCCCGGGTACTGGTAAGACACAAATTCTTACGCTGCGCATCGCGAACATCCTACGCACGACTGATGTCGAGCCAGAAAATATTTTGGCGCTTACCTTTACCGAAGCTGGAGCAGTGGCGATGCGTAACCGCTTACGTCGGTATCTGGGCTCAGCTGCGTATCGAGTTCCGATCTACACTTTCCATGGTTTCGCTAACGTTCTGATCAAACAATATCCAGACGCTTACCCAACTATTATTGGAGGTCAGCCACTGACTGACCTCGAGCGTATTGGTCTGCTCACTGGAATTTTAGAAAGTGCTGAAATCAAAAAGCTCCGTCCGACCGGTAATCCTGATTTTTACCTCGGGCCACTGACTAATGCGCTTCAGACGCTAAAGCGAGAAGCTATCTCGCCCGCCGATCTGGCTGCCTATAACCAGACTCTCCAACAACAACTTGAGGCAACTGAGCAGTATCACGAAAAAGGAGCGCACAAAGGAAAAGTGCGGGGTGAATACACAAAACTCGAATCGTTACTCCAGAAAAACCAAGAACTTCACTTTGTGTATCAGGCGTACCAAGCTGCTTTGCAAGCTGACCGGAAATTTGATTTTGAAGATATGTTGCTTGAAACCATTGCTGCTCTTAAGAGTAATGAGTCGATGCTGCGCGATCTTCAAGAGACCTATCAGTATCTTCTGGCTGATGAACATCAAGATGTTAATGGTAGTCAAAACACAATCCTTGAACTCCTCGCTGATTTTCATGAGACACCAAATGTATTTGTGGTGGGTGATGAGAAGCAAGCGATTTATCGATTTCAAGGTGCTTCATTGGAGAACTTTTTGTATTTTGAAGATCGTTTCAAGGGTGCTGTCACTATCTCGCTGACTGAGAACTATCGCTCAACTCAACAGATTCTTGATGCTGCTCACGAGCTTATTGCAGAACCAGAGCACGAAGTGCTTAGTAAGCTACGTCTACCGCTTACAGCAAATACGAAAGAGAAGGGTGAGCTAACTCTTCACGACTTCTCGCATCAAGGAGTTGAGGATGAGTGGTTGGTTGAGATGGTACAGAATTCACTAAAAAATCACTCTCCAGAAGAAATAGCGGTTATCGTCCGGAGCAATCGAGAGGTTGAAGCAATTGCTGCTAAGTTACGACAAGCTGGTGTTCCGACCAATGCTTCAGCTGAAGGTGATATCTTGGTGCATCCGATTACCACCCAAATCCGCTCGCTAGTTCGCACGCTGACGCATCCAGAGGATGAAGAGGCGCTGTTTCGTGTGCTTCATTCTAGTGTGTCTGGCTTGTCACTTAAGGAACTCGCTGAGCTTCTGAGTGCCCGTAGCCACGGTCAATCTTTGTGGGAGTTAGCGGCAGACACTGACATTGTCGGTGTTTTAGAAGAGATAAAGCAATCTGTTTCGAATCAGCCGCCACATCGGGCGATCGCTTTGTTGTTACAAAAAACCGGACTCCAAGAACGTCTCATTGCTGAGCTGCCACATGAGGCAGCGCGCGTGATTCGCCGACTACTTGATGAAGTGGAACAGATGGTGGTGCATAACCCCACCATAACGCTTCATGACGTGAGTAATAATTTTACTGAGCATATCACCCATCATTTGCCGCTCACGGCTCCGTATATCTCAACTACCGAATCAGCGGTACAAGTTATGACGGCTCACAAAGCCAAAGGTCTAGAGTTTGCGGTGGTGATTGCTCCACATCTCACTGACAATCGATGGGGAAGCAAGAAGGCTCCAGAATATTTTTCACTACCAGTCACTCGTCTAACTGAAGAAGTGACCACAATCAATGAAGACGAGCGACGTTTGCTGTACGTGTTACTTACACGAGCTAAGACTGAACTTCACCTTTCGTATGCTACTACTAGTATTGAAGGCAAAGATCTCATGGCGAGTCGTTTATTAGAAAAGGTGGTGCCGGGAGCTACTGAAGAACTAACCAAAGAATTTGAACAAAGTGTTTCCTTGCTGTCAACTGTAGAGGAAGATTCAGAATTACTACTGACTCCGGAGGTCCTTACTGCCCTATTGCAGGCTCGAGGTTTCTCGGCAACGTCATATAATAACTATTTAGCCAGTCCCTATACCTACTTATATCGAAATATTTTACGGATGCCGGAAGTGCGAGCGCTGCCGCTTCTGTTTGGTACAGGGGTGCATGATGTGATGGAAGTAATCACTAAGACTCATTCCAATGAAGGGCGGTTTGTGGTGGCGAGCGAGCTGAACGATTTGTTGACCCGCTCGCTGCGTCGGCTGCCGCTTAGCAATAAAGAATATTCGCAACTCCATGAGAGAGGCCTCACCGCACTCAGTGTCTATCTAGAGTATTTTACAAAAACCGCGCCAACTAAAACTTTAGAGGAGTTAGCGGTTAATGTGGTACTACAAACCGGTATTCCAGAACTACCCGAACTTCCACTCTCAGGTAAGCTTGATCGACTTGATTTTGATAGTGAAGGAAAAGTGCTTCGGGTGGTTGATTACAAAACCGGTGCTCCCAAAACGAGGAATGTTATTGAAGGGAAGACAAAAACTTCGGATGGTGGATACAAACGGCAACTGGTCTTTTATGCACTCCTCTTGAAGTTATACGACAAAGAAAGCTACACAACACGCGAGGGTGTTCTCTCGTTTGTTGAGCCAGATAAACATGGTGTTGTTCACGAGGAATCATTCACCATTACCGATAAGGAGATACAAGAACTCCAAGAGGGACTTATCGCAGCAGCGCAAGATTTCATCAGTGGCAATTTTCTACAATCACCTTGCGACCCGGCAACCTCAGACTACTGTGATTTAGTAGAGCAACTAAAAAACCGCCTGGGGTAGGCGGTTTACAATACTTACTTATTGAGCAGCTTCTTCTGCGGAGACGCCATCAAGCTGGGCAAGTATGGTGTCGAGGGTGGCAGCGACCTGTCCGTATGGCTGGGCACCGTTGATCACTGCTTGTTGATCACCGACAATGACTATGGTGTGTGGTGTACCTTGGCCGCCCGCGGCAACGGCATCTTGGAAGTCATCAGTCACCGCTTCTTGATGACGACCACTTTCTTGGCAGCTGGTAAAGGCTGCAGCGTCGACACCAGCTCGAGTGGCAAATTCTTCTAAGCGAAGCATGTTGGTTGGTTCGTTGGTTCCTCGCTCATTAAAGACAAAATCTGAGAACGCCCAGAACGCATCATTGCCACCAAGTTCAGCGACACACTCAGAGGCGTGAGCAATAAGCGGTGCGTTAGGGTGGAGCTGTTGAAGTGGGAAGTGGCGGTACACCCACGCGACTTCACCATTCAGTCCATATTCAGCCATAACTCGATTCATGGTGTCGTGGAAATTTTTACAGAATGGGCAGTCAAAGTCAGAATATTCAACGAGCAGGATTTGCGCGTTCGGGTTGCCGCGAATATGGTCATTCTCGTCGACTGGGCGAGGTTCGCCAGCAATCGGTGCGGCCGCTGGCTCAGCAGGTTGCTCGCCAACTAATGGTAAAGCTGGTCCGCTTGAGCTGCCAGTAAAGAATATCGCGGCCGCAATCAAACCAAAGCCAATCACAATAGCGATTGGAATAGCGATAGATTGTTGAGGGGTTGATGGTTCCATGAATGTAATGTTATTTGTACTCTCAGTATAGCATTTGCAAGCCTAGACAATACTTCCGTCATGGTATAATCGTGGCTAACTATGGGGCTTTTTGAAGCAGTAGCACTAGGAGTAGTTCAGGGAATTACCGAGTTTTTACCGATCTCCTCCACCGGACATCTCATACTCGCCCGAGAGGTATTTGGCACGTCAGATGCTCATGCTCTAGCTTTTGACGCACTGCTGCATTTAGCTACTGCAGCCGCGGTAATACTCTACTTTTTTAAGGATATTTGGTTGCTCGGGCAAACTGCTTTGCGAAAGTTGGGTCGGCTGCCAGTTAATCAACGAGACGTTACTCTCTTGTATGCGTTGGCGGCTGGTACGGTGCCGGCGGTGATTCTCGGCTTGTTGCTTGAATCTACTATGGAAACCGTATTTCGGGACCCGCTCCTGGTCGCTGGTGTGCTCGTGGCTGGTTCATTATTTTTTATTTATGCTGAATGGTACTATCACAACAACGTGCAAAATAATGTCACCACTCCGCTAAAAGGGCTTAAAATAGGCTTTTTTCAAGCTTTAGCGCTCATTCCGGGCATGTCTCGTTCTGGAGCTACCATCGCTGGCGGTATGATACTAGGCTACTCACGAGTCGAGGCTGCTCGTTTTGCTTTTCTTTTAGCAGTGCCAGTAATTCTAGGTGCTGGGGCAAAGAAGTTGATTGAGCTGATTCAGTCGCCCGATGCCGTGCCGTGGATGGCGGTCTTGGTAGGAGCTGTCGCATCGTTTATCACTGGACTTGCAGCCATACATTTCATGCTTGGGTTTGTCCGGCGCAATACTCTCTGGCCGTTTATCTGGTACCGCATAATCTTGGCTGGTTTTGTGGTCTTTGTGGTGATGTTTGGGTAAGCGCAATAATCCCCGGTTTTCAAACCGGGGATCCAGTTGCACAGTGCAACACTGCTCTTAGTGCTATTGCTTGTATACTTAGCGAGAGCCGTGTGTTGATGAGTTTAATTTTGTAGCAACCGTTGGTAGACCTTCTTACACACTCAATGTTTTGTGAGTTTTGTATCCCGACTCCTGCGTCCGTAGTGACAAGAACTTTTTCAATAGTTGTTTTGAGGTGAAAAGCTCTAAACGTTTCACTCTCTTCATAAATACCCAAGTATTTGGCAAGTATTTCAACCGCTTGCTTATTTGTTTCTTCGAGCCCTTTGAAACGGGCCCATTCTGGTCCGTCCATAAGACTCTCCTTTGCTTTTGCTACTCTTAACTTAACAAATTAGCCTAAAACAGCAAGGAGTGGGTCATGGCAGAGTCTTCTTTTACAAGCCATTTGGAGGTATCAATCGGGATGTCGCGTTTGCGGGTACCGTCTTTAAATTTCACATGTCCATGCTCGAGAGCGTATTCAAACACATCACGAGTTACTTTTACGTCTTGCTCGCAGTACTTCATGATTTTCTTAACTTCTCCTTCACGCCACCACCGCACAGCCTGAAGACCGTCGGCGGATTTTTTAGCGCCAACCGTAGCCTGCGCAACGTTATCGAGTCGCAGCCGGCGGCCCAGCGATTCTTTTATGTCTTCAAGCAAGTCGATGCTTTTAATTTGGGTTAAATCACCCGGGTAGTATTTATTTAAAAGAGGAATGTCGAAGTGGTTAGAGTTATAGCCGACAAGTGCGTCCGCCTGCTCAATAATCGGCCATAATTGTTCGATTTCATCGATAATGACAGTGGTGAACTCTTTGGTTTCGCTGTCGTAGACAGTAGCGACTGAGATATCGAGTGCGGCTGGGTCGCTGGCGCCAACTTCCTGAAAGATGTTCTGTGTTTCAAGGTCGAAAACAATGTAGCGCATAGTGGTGGGATTGTATCATAAATGAAACAAGAGCCGCATTACATGCAGCTCTCTATTTTCATGCAGGGTATGAGGGTAAAATTGTTAGTGGTCCAAAGCTATCGATCTTTCCGTCTTTTTGGACGCCCATCCACCAACCACGTGAGTTTCTCGCCAGGTATTGTGTTCGACCTTTACCAAGTACGCCGGGATGGTTTGTGTAGGAGCAAACCAAAAGGAGTTAGACGACTAACAGCAGTGATTGTCGTTAGACAACCGCCGATGTGTTCTCCCTCTATATATATTGGATGACCGATGAGTTTATTTGGGTCATCAGGGAAGCCTCTTTGCTTTAGGTCTTCAAAAACTTTTGGCTCTTGCTCTTTCCGAATTTCTAGACCAATCTGATCCACTTTATCCTCGATTCATTTCTCTGTCCTGTCTCTGATTGAAAGAATAGCTCAAAAAGTGAAATATGCAATAAAATCAAAGGATTTTATTCACTAGCTCTTCAATAGATCCAGATATCTCTTCGCCATCTGTGAGGTTTTTGAGACTAAATGACTCTTGTCCTACTTCGTCTTCGCCAAGTACAAGAGCATAGTCGACAAATTGTTCACCGGCGTTTGAGAGTTTTTTGCCAATCTTGCGGTCGCTCATATCTACTGCAACTGAGACGCCGGCCTGACGAAACTGTTGCGCGATTTTCTGGGCTTCGAGATTTTGCGCTGCTTCCATCGGCATGATCATTAGGGTTGGGGAAGTCAGGCCGGCATTCATAAGGTTGTGGCTTTCAAGGAAGTTACGCATCGTGACATCGCCAAAGCCGAAACCAACCCCGCTCACGGACTCATTACTAAAGAGCGCGGTGAGGTTGTCGTAGCGGCCGCCACCCAACATAGCTCGATTATTTTCAGGGTCGGTATCGAAGAGCTCAAAGACGGTTCCAGTGTAGTAGCTAAAGCCGCGTACAATGGCGGGGTCGTATTCGGCATTTTCGATCCCTAGTTCACGTAAGGCATCCAGGATTTGTTGTACTTCGACCGGGGTTTCTGCTGGAAGTGAGAAGTCAGTACCAGCATTCTCTCTTAGTGCGGCCGTAAACTCAGCTTCTTCCATTTTGTTTTTACGGTCAATCAGATTGGTGATTGATTTAATTTGTTCTGAGTCAGTAATACCCGATTCAGCAAAATGCCGATCGAGCGCTGCGCGGCTATTTACCTTGATACCAAACATGCTCTCGTCTGCACCAAAGTTCATAAAAATCTGATAGGCGAGCGCAATCATCTCCACGTCGGCCGTAAAGTCATCGCTACCAAAGATGTCGCAGTTGAGCTGCCAGTGCTCACGCAAACGGCCGCGCTGCGCTCGTTCATAGCGGAAGAGGTTCGGAATAGAGTACCAACGAACCGGGAACTTCAGCTCGCGTTGCTTGCCAGCAATCATGCGGGCGACGGTTGGGGTCATTTCTGGGCGCAGGGTTACCTCGCGATCACCACGGTCAGTGAAGGTGTAGGTTTGCTCGTTCACCATCTCTTCGTTCTCGGCACCTTTGGCTTTGTAGAGGTCAGCTGGCTCAAGAACTGAAGCATCATAACGCTCAAAGCCAAAGCTTTCGGCGGTTTGGCTCCAGACATCAAACATATACCGCTGTACGGCCATGTCGTCTGGATAAAAGTCGCGGACACCTTTATAAGGATCGGTTGAAAGATTGCTCATGTGTTGGTGATTCTACGGTAGGGGGGCTGTTTTGAAAAGCTTACAAATTTGTATTATTGAGCTCTCGTACCCGTTCTTCAGACTTTTGGAGGATAAGTGATTTGATTCCTTGCGGGTCTGGCAGTCCGCCACCACGAAACTCTTCTTCGCTACCACTAGCGGTTTGTGCTTCTACCGTACCGAAGTTGAGGAAGGTAGCGATAATGCCGCGCACTTCGATATTAAGGTCCTGTAATCGTTCCAGACGGAAACTGCCAATCTGGCGATTAAACAACCTAACTTGGTCGATCAAAATAATACGACGATTGGTGATGACCCACATGTCGAGGTAGTGATGGGTCCAGACCATTGCTGCTGCCATGACGAGCATCAGAGTCCAGGCGGCTGATAAAAATAAAAATACACCTATATATGCAACGAAGTCTTCGGGGGTAAAAAATTCGTTCTCAGGTACGTTTTGGAGGAGTAAGAAAAAAATTAGGGGGACGGTAGCCAGTACTGCCAATCCAAAAAATTCCATGGCGGGAATAAACCAATGGCGACGGATGATTCTGATAAGCTCCTCATCCTCCTCTAACCTAAATTTTTCAAATAGCATACAAAGAAATCGACATAACTAAGAGACAAGGTGCACTGGCGAGCAGGTATACAGCCAGAGAAACCAGTGAGATCCGACGGTCAGTCCCGTAGGTAAACCAATGGTAGGCATACATAAGCGTAAAGAGCAGCCAAAAGAGAACGATTACCCAAAACAGTCCTTGAGCGAAAAGCTGTAAAAGCATAGGTACGTCTATTATTTCATAGTCAAGACACTGAAGCGAGGTGTGCCGTACTGATCGATGTGGGTTGCGATAGTGAAGTTGCGGGTTGTCGCCAAGGCTCGTATGAGGGCAACTTGCTCCGGCTCATGTTCGATCCAGAGTTGCCCAGCGGGCTTGAGGTGCTTTTTGGCCCCAGAGATAATTTTGAAAATAATTTCCAGGCCAGCTTTACCACCATACAGTGCTTGGTGTGGTTCATGGTTTTTTACTGAGTCTTGGGTGCGGTCTAGGTCGGGGTCAATGTAGGGTGGGTTGCTCAGGATGAAATCGTAGGTGTCAGTAATGTGTTCGAAAAGGTCACTTTCAATAACACGATGATTTTTGAGACCAATGTTGTTGATCATGAGATTGTGCTCAATGGTGGCGCGATGGCGCGGGGCGATTTATCCGAAATCGAACCGCGCCACCGGCAAAGACGTAGCTACAATCGTACCAACACAACCAGAACCAGCACATAGATCGAGAATATGTACCGGATGTGGTGTTAGGGCACTTAAACCAATAATGGAAGTAATTGCTCGTTCGGTCCAAAATTCAGTTTCGGGGCGGGGGATAAGCGGATGTGAATCAAGCCAAATCTGACAATCAAGAAAGGGGATCCAGCCAATGACGTACGCTAATGGCTCACCGTTTTTCAGGCGCTTCACATCAGCCAGAAATTCATCAGATTCCTCGCCGTTATATTTCTCCTCTAAAAGCCAGGTTTCATCTCGGTTCATCAGTGTACGATGCCCTAAGAATTACAGTTTGTCTAGGTATTTTTTAATTTGGTATACTATTGAGCATGTCACAAACCCCAATGCTCGAAATCAAAGACTTGGTGAAGGTCTATGGTTCTGGAAAAGACGCGAAGACTGCCGTCGATAATATTTCGCTCACCATTCCGCGCGGGTCGTTTTATGGTCTCTTGGGTCCGAATGGGGCTGGGAAGAGCACAACTATTCACTGTATTACTGGTATTGCTCAGCCGACCTCAGGACAGATTTTGGTTGATGGCACCGATGTGGTTAAAGACTACAAGCTGGCTCGCGACAAGGTCGGTCTCTCGCCGCAAGAGTTTAATGTTGATATTTTTTCTTCACCCGAAAAGTTGATGGATTATATGGGTGGGTACTATGGTATTCCGCATGATCAGCGTTGGGAACGGATCGAGATGCTGATTGATCGCTTCGATTTACAAGAACATCGCAAGGTAAACTTTCAAAAGCTGTCTGGTGGATTGAAGCGTCGAGCAATGTTGGGGCGAGCGTTGGTCCATACACCCGACTTGTTAATTCTCGATGAGCCAACGGCCGGGGTCGATGTCGAACAGCGGCACGACCTTTGGAAGTATTTGCAGGAAATGAATCAGCGGGGGAAGACGATCATTTTGACCTCACATTATCTGGAAGAGATTCAGCATTTGTGCAATCACATCGCGATTATTAATCACGGAAAGATTGTGGCGGAGGGAAGTAAAGAAGATTTTATGCGCGGCGGAAAGTCGGTCGAGCAGGCGTATCTGGAGATTACTCGTGAGGATGATAAGCGCGTAGTGGCATGAGTGGCAGAACAGCATCACAAAAAGACACGAATCAAGTTCTCCGCTCAGAATTACAAATTCTTCCGCGAGGTCTTTTTCTAATTCTATTCAACCACTCTGCTGCTTTGATTTCGTTCCTGCAAAAAACGTATTCGGGATTATCGAACGTAGGTATTAATTGGGTGGTATTGTTTCAGGGCGCTCAAGGACCGCTAGGCCAAGCTTTACCCTTCACCAACACCACCCAATTAATTACTAAGTAATACATGATATGAATACCAACTGGATCGGTCTCTATACAATGTTTCGGCGCGAAGTGGAGCGTACGCTGCGCGTCGCTATTCAAACGCTGGTGGCACCAGTGATTTCGGCAGCTCTCTATATTTTTATCTTTGGTTCGGTGATCGGTACTCGGATTGATGATTTTGCAGGGGTACCGTACATCAATTTTGTGTTCCCGGGTGTTTTGATGCTCTCAATCATCAACGCCTCATTTGCGAGTGCCTCAAGTGCACTCTACTTCATGCGGTTTACGCGAGGGATTGAGGAGATTCTTATTTCACCGTTTTCATATCTTGAGATGCTGATTGGGTTTGTGGGGAGTGCGGTGGTACGAGCGTTGCTGGTGTCATTTTTGATTCTTGGTGTCGGATTGCTGTTCGGAGCGGTAGATCTGGTGAATCCAATTGGCTTTATTCTCTACGCTGCTGCGATTGCCGCTATCTTTGCTATGCTTGGCATTATCGTGGCTTTGTGGGCGGAAGGGTTTGAGCAGCTACAGGTACTTAATACCTTTGTCATTACACCACTCACATATCTCGGTGGTATCTTTTACTCCATTACGTTTTTGCCTGAGTTTGCAGCGACACTAACGCGCCTTAATCCATTCTTCTATTTTGCTGATGGTATTCGCTCCAGCATGATTGGTTATAGTGAAGCCGACACGACAATTGGGGTGATGGTGAT
>JBCCYW010000008.1:0-32924 GCA_039188945.1 Patescibacteria group bacterium | reverse complement strand
GCCCCCACCCCCCCTGGGCGCGCGCGTGCCCGCCACCCCCCCCCCCCCCCCCGCGGCCCCGGCGGCGGGGTCCGCGCCGCTCCCCCCCCGCACCCGCCCCCGGGCCCGCGCCTCCACGCCAGCCCCCCCCCCCCCCCCACTCCAGTACCTCAGCCAAGAGCTCGCTCGCAAATACCTTCATTTCCTCAACTGATCCAATCGTTCGTTCCATGTCGAGGCATTGTACACCAGTGGTACAATGATGCTAATGGCCCAGTTTGATGACAAACTAACCGATTCACGCCTGGCTGAACTCCACCGCAAAGAGGAGGAGCAGTTAGTGCAAACACTCGCACCGCAATATGGGTATGAGTATATCAACCTACGCGGCTACACCATTAACCCCGAAGCTCTAGGGCTCATTAGCGAAGATGAGGCTCGGCTCGCCGAAATGATTCCATTTGAACTCACTCGTAAAAATCTCTCGGTGGCCTTTAAAAATCCTACTAATAAAAACGTTGCGATGCTCGTGGAACGACTGCAAAAAGACGGTTATATCTTGCGTAGTTTTATGTGCTCTCAGCAAAGTCTCGAGCATGGCTTAGCTCGCTATCACGATCGGGTTGAAACAGTGGCTGAGAAAAAAGGAGTGCTTGATATCAATCCTGACGATATAGCAGCCTTTATGAAGCAGATCAAAGCTCGGGAAGAGGTCGCTTCGCTTATTTTGGGAGTTCGTACCGCAAATAGCGCTCGTCGGATTTCAGAGACAATTGAAATTATGTTTGCTGGCGCGCTAGCGCTAGGCGCCTCAGATATTCATATTGAACCAGAAGAAGGAGCGGTGCGTCTGCGCTATCGTCTGGATGGAGTACTGCAAGATATTTTTGATATTGAACGCAAGGTATATGAGCGGGCGATTTCGCGTCTCAAGCTGCTCTCTGGCATGACCTTAAACCAGCGAAAAGAAGCTCAGGATGGTCGTTTTACCTTTGATATTGGCGAACGTGACATTGAAATTCGATCCTCGGTGATCCCAGGTGCAGCCGGAGAATCAATTGTCATGCGATTGCTTGATCCAACGATTGCTAGTTTTGCTATGGAGCAACTTGGACTTAATAAAACGTTGCATCAAGTAATGGAAGAACAGCTTAAGAAACCAAACGGACTCATTATTACTACCGGACCAACTGGGTCAGGAAAAACGACCGCACTCTATGCCTTCTTGCGCGAGGTGCACACTGAAGAACGAAAAATTATTACCATTGAAAATCCAGTTGAATACAAGTTGGAAGGTATTGTGCAGACACAGGTAGGAGACGACTACACCTTTGCCACAGGACTTAAGGCAGTGTTACGCCAAGACCCTGATGTCATTATGGTGGGTGAGATTCGTGATCGTGAAGTAGCTGAAACGGCGATCCATGCTTCCCAAACTGGCCATCTTGTTTTCTCCACCTTGCACACCAATAGTGCGGTCGGTGCTTTCCCACGCCTGATTGACCTGGGGGTCGATTCACGAGTGATGGGAGGTTCAATTAATGTGGTACTGGGACAGCGATTAGTACGATTATTGTGTCAGCACTGTCGCAAGCAGCGAACTGCGACCACAAAAGAATCAGAGATTATCTCTCGGGTTTTGAAGGACCACCCAGAACAACCTACAGTGAAAGCTCCTTATATGGTCTATGACCCAGTTGGATGCGAAAAATGTGGTGGCAGTGGTTTTAAAGGAAGAGTAGGAGTCTATGAAGCTATTGTGGTTGATGAAGCGGTGGAAGAAGCAGTGATTCGTGATCCGCGCGAGCATATCATTTTGGAAGCAGCCCGGCCGCAAGGAGTTCCTAATATGGCTGAGCATGGCATCACCCGCGTGTTAGACGGCGAAACTTCACTGGAAGAGCTGCAACGAGTCGTTGACCTCACCATGCTTAAACAAACTGAAACGCCTCGTGAAGACGCTCAAGAGATGGATACCTCATTCGAAGATCATATTGTCTAACAAAACCGGCGGGTCCCATTCTGGGACCCGCCGGTTTTGGTATGTATTCAGTTCTGCGTCAAGATAGAAAAAATAATTTCCGTGCTATAGTCGAAAACGATTTCGGAACACCGAATCATTCAGCGGATAATTCTCTAAGTAAGCCATCCGTGAAGATAGTGAGCGGGACGCTGAGGAGTTACCCAGCATTCTCACTCGAAGTGAGGGCCAGGAAATCCTTGCCACCCCACTCAATTTACTTAGAGAAGTATCGGCTGAAAAAGCACTTTTTAAAACGCCTTCTATGGGCGCTTTTTTGTTTCATCTTGAGAAGATCAGCAGCTATGACGCTGCGAGAACAGAACAACAATATACTAGCATACTTAAAGAATTTGTCAAGGCTTTAGAGCGCGATTTCAGCCTTATTTTGCTATACTATCTCTATGTCAGATACTGAAAGTAACCAGCCAGTGCAGCGAGAGACCGCCGCTAACCTTGATCAAACCCTGCGCCCTCACTCCTGGGATGAATACGTGGGACAAAAGAAAACGAAAGAGAATTTGCGTATTCTCCTTACGGCCGCGAAAGAACGTGGCCACGCTGCTGAACATATTTTGCTCTACGGGCCGCCTGGTCTTGGGAAGACCACCCTCGCTCACCTCATCTCTAAAACCCTTGGCACCAACATGCGGACCACCTCTGGTCCCGCTATCGAGCGCGTGGGAGACCTCGCAGCCATTCTCACCAACCTCTCACCAGGCGACGTGCTCTTTATCGACGAAATTCATCGTCTCTCAAAAAGTATTGAGGAGGTACTCTACCCAGCGATGGAGTCTGGTGTGCTCGATATTATTATCGGCAAAGGCCCGTCTGCTCGTACGGTACAACTTGAGCTGCCACCGTTTACACTCGTGGCCGCCACTACCCGAATCTCACTCCTCTCCTCTCCCCTACGTTCACGTTTCTCGGGTGGCACCTTCCGGTTGGAGTTTTATGCTGATGAAGAAATCGCGCAAATTCTTGGGCGCTCGTCTAAGCTGCTTGAAGTTGATGCTAAAGACGACATCTTGATGGATATCGCCAAGCGCTGTCGCGCTACGCCTCGTACTGCCAACTATCTCTTAAAGCGTTGTCGTGACTTAGCGCAGCTTGATAAAACTGACCTTGATGAGACAGTAGTGCAAAAAACCTTCGAACTACTGGAGATCGATGAACTAGGTCTCGGTTCGCCCGACCGAGCCGTCCTTGAGGTCATTATCAATAAGTTTAATGGTGGGCCAGTTGGTCTCAATACTATCGCGGCAGCTACTGGTGAAGAGCAATCAACCATTGAAGACGTCATCGAACCATACCTCATCCGCCAAGGCCTTCTCGAGCGCACCCCTCGTGGCCGTGTCGCTTCTGCTTCAGCATACGGGCATATTCAAAATTTGCATTAACATTCTTTTTTGCTATAAATAGCCTATGGGGAAAACCCGATTTCGTCAGCTAAGGCCCCTAATTCGAGGTTAAGTGTAGGTACGTAACGTTACTAGGCGACCACTGCCGGCGCAACTGTTCTTATCAGGCTACGTTCCAAGTGAACATGCCATTGGCACCAGACGAAAGTTGTGGACCAGTCCTGGGCTAAAACCTCGAGCCGACGCTACGTATTGCGCTTTATGCGCTTTAAACAACGCTCCGACTAATAGACTGGTCGGAGCGTAAATCTTTTTATATACTTTCTCAACTATGGCAGGACATAATAAATGGAGCAAGATTAAGCATAAGAAAGCGGTGACTGATGCCGCCAAGAGTAAGATTTTTTCTAAGCATGCAGCTTTGATTGCGATGGAATCACGAAAGGCTGGTGGTGATGTAAATTCACCAGGACTAGCAGCGGCTATCGAAAGAGCCAAGAAAGACTCGATGCCGAAAGATAATATCGAGCGAGCAGTTGCTAAAGGTAAAGGTGGCGAGGGTGGCTCACTAGAGGAGGTGATGTACGAAGGGTACGGCCCAGGTGGTGTCGCTGTGTTGGTACAGGTAGTGACCGATAATACCAATCGTACAGCAGCGGAAGTACGTCATACCTTCTCAAAAAGCGGCCTTGATATGGGCACACCCGGTAGTGCTTCGTGGGCGTTTACTAAAAATGCTGAAAATCAGTTTGTACCAAATACTCCAATGGAACTTGATGACGCAACTGGTGAAAAATTAGCCGAATTTATAGAAAAATTGGAAGACCTTGATGACGTGACGGACGTCTTTACAGCCGCAGATACACTTGAGGAACAAGTATGATTTTTAAAAAAATTCGATACCTGACGTTTGCCTATGTATCGAAATTTTTTGCTTGGTTACTTGTAGTTGAGCTGCCACCAGTTTTATCAGTAACAGCAATTATCTTTAAGGACGGTAAGATCCTTACTTTGAAATTGTCATATTATGATGGATATGGCTTGCCTGGTGGCTTAGTCTCAGGCGATGAAGATCTTGAGACCGCTGTACGACGAGAGGTGTTTGAAGAAACCGGATTAACCGTCACCTCTTTACACCTTCTTGGTTCAGTTTCAGTACCATTCAAAGGAATAGACAGCATAACTGTTGCCTATCAAGTTGAAACTAAGGGAGAAATAGTTGATTCTGTTGAAGGATCTCTTGAATGGCTTGCTCCTGAAGAAGTCCATCAAAAGTTAGTATACCCAAATGCTCAACTTGTATTAGAAAAATATTTCTTAAACCATGAAAGTCATCGGGATTGATCCAGGATACGACCGGTTGGGGGTAGCGGTGCTTGAGAGTGGCTCTGGGGGAAATGAGCAGCTCTTATATTCAACCTGTTTGGAAACACCGAAAGAACACGACTTACCGGACCGTCTGGCTCAGCTTGGGAGCGAATTTTCTCAACTTCTTAAGGAGCACCAACCTGATGCAATTGCTATCGAAACACTTTTTTTTAACAAGAATCAAAAGACTGCGATTGGGGTAGCTCAGGCGCGTGGCATGATCATCTATCTTGGAAAGATGGCCAACTGCGCGGTATATGAATTTGGTCCACAGGAGATAAAAATTGCCGTTACTGGTTATGGTAAAAGTGATAAAGGGGCAGTAATCGATATGGTGAAGCGTCTGGTGAGCGACGCTCCTGAGACCGCTCTTGACGACGAGTATGATGCGATTGCGGTTGGGATTACCGCTCTTGCACATCACGGTCGAGGTCGGTAAAATGCCTGCCTGAAATTACCAATAATCAATTATTACTTTTGCTATGATCTATCTTTTCGAACTACGTGACGACGAAGAGCTAACTGAAGAAGAGGACAGTGACGACGAGGACGCTACGCTCGACGAATCCGTACTTGATGATATGGATGATGAGGAAAGTGATGAGGAGGATGAAGAGGTAGAGGGTTTTGGTCACGAATCCGAAACCGGTGAAGAAGGCGGAGGTGAAGAGGAAGAGGAAGATGACGATTCACCCGAAGACGAGGATGACACCGAAGATGTTGATTACGATTCCTTCGACGATGTAGACGAGATGTGAATTGAGTAAAAGAGCGTAGCGACTATTGCGAACTTTGTTCCGAAGTTACTCCTTTCCTAAAGTAAATTCCTGGAACCTAAAAAGAATAATTGGGAGAAGTCTGGATACTACCCAAGCTGTTTTTTACATCTCTTTAACAAGCACTGACAGCTGCTTTTTGCCGCGTCGTAACACAGCAACCGATCCCATAAATGCAATTCCCTCAATCGTAGCCTCCACTGAATCGATGGTGTGATCATTAATACTGACTGCCCCACTTTCAATAAACGTTTTAGCCTCACGCTTACTAGTAGCGAGATTGGTTTCAACCAACAAATCAACCACCAGTTCATTACCAGAAACGTTTTTGTGTGGCGTGCTGTCGATCAACATGTCGATTTCTGCTTGGGAGATGCTGATGATCTTGGTGATATCACCAAAAAGAATGTTTGAAACTGCCTTCGCATTTCTCGCCGCATCGTCCCCATGCACTAATGTAGTCACCGCAAGTGCTAGTGTTTTCTGAGCCGCTCTCGCTCCAGGGTTCATTGGAAACTCTTGTTCAATGGTTGCAATCTCTTCAAGTGTGAGTGTGGTGTACAGCTTCAAGTAATCAATCACACTTTCATCTGAAACATTAAGCCAAAATTGATAAAACTGATACGGTGACGTTTGTGTTGGATCGAGCCACACTGCATTTCCTTCACTTTTTCCAAACTTCTTACCAGTTGCCTTATCGATTACCAATGGCACTGTAATGGCGTGCGCCTCATGAGCAGTTTTTCTTCGCACCAAATCAACTCCCGCCACAATATTCCCCCATTGGTCAGAACCCCCAATCTGTAGATCACACCCGTGTTGCTCATGTAACTGTAAATAGTCGTAGGCTTGTAGGAGTGGGTACGCAAACTCTGTGTAGGAAAGGCCAATTTCACTCTCCAGGCGCGTGGCAATGGCGTCTTTTTTAATCAGTTCATTGACGGTGAAATGTTTGCCTGTGTCACGAAGAAAATCGATTAAATTAAGTTGTCCAAGCCAGTCATGGTTATTTACAAAAGTAATCTCCTCACTACCAAGAATTCGCTTGGCTTGCATAGAAAGCTTTTCTACTCGTTCGTTAACTACCTCTGGTGGCGTAAGTGGTCGTTCAACATCTGGTTTAGGGTCGCCAATCATCCCCGTGCCCCCACCAACCAGAAAAATAACCTTATGTCCCCCCGCAAGAAGATGTCGCAAGAGAAGCCATGTTACTAAATGACCAACATGAGCAGAGTCTCCTGAAGGGTCAATGCCAAGATACACTGTTCGTGACTCCCCGTCAGTAATATCAGCGACTGATTCACTGGTGTGTTGATGAATAAACCCTCTCTTCTCTAGCTCTTCAGAAAGTTTCATGGAAAATAATGAAATAACTCTACCACAGCTCCGTAACATGTATATATGGACAAGGCGTGCTAGTATTGGCCATATATAGAGCCGTATGAGAAGGAAGTTTGGCCGCTGGTTGCGGAAAAATTTTAAGGAAATGTTCATCGATCTCTTGATCGGTGGTTTTGTCATTGGCGTAGTAATTGTGAGTGGAATCTTTATCTGGATTTCGACGTTGGAGATTCCTGATCTATCAGCGTTTGAAGAACGTCGTATTCTCCAATCAACGAAGATTTATGATCGAACGGGAGAGATTCTTCTCTACGATCTTCATCAGGACGTTAAGCGAACAGTTATCCCGTATGAGAATATTTCTCGTCATCTCAAAAACGCCACGGTAGCAATTGAAGACGATCAATTCTATAACCACTTTGGAATCGATATCCGAGCCATTTTCCGGGCCGCGATTACAAACTTCACGCAAGGTGACCTGTTGGGTGGTCAAGGTGGTTCAACTATCACTCAACAAGTAATTAAAAACTCTCTCTTAGAATCTGAAAAGCGTTTAACACGTAAGGTAAAAGAAGCGATTCTCGCAATCAAGCTAGAACGCATGTTGAGTAAAGATGAGATTCTTTGGCACTACCTTAATGAATCACCGTATGGTGGAACTATCTATGGTGTCGAGGAAGCGTCACAAGCCTTTTTTGGCAAATCCGCCGCAGATGTCACTTTGGCTGAAGCTGCCTACTTAGCTGCTCTTCCCCAAGCCCCAACCTATCTTTCTCCATACGGCAACAATCGCGAAGCGCTTGAGGAACGAAAAACATTAGTCCTCGAACGAATGCGACTTAATGGCTTTATTACTATCGACGACCTTGAAGCTGCTAAGGTGGAGGAAGTAGAATTTCAACCCCAGGCAGTGACTGGTATTCGCGCGCCTCACTTTGTGATGTATATTCGCGAGCAACTCGTAGAAAAATATGGTGAGGAAGCGCTGGCTGAGCGAGGCTTGCGAGTAATTACATCTTTAGATTGGGAGCTACAACAAGAAGCGGAACGGATTGTGGCTGAGAAAGCAGTTGAAAATACTGCGACATTCGATGCTACCAACGCTGGTTTGGTTGCTACCGATCCACAAAATGGTGATGTGTTAGTGATGGTTGGTTCACGCGATTACTTTAGTGAAGAGATTGATGGTAACTTCAATGTTACGTTAGCGGACCGACAACCTGGTTCTTCAATTAAGCCGTTTGTATATGCCTCAGCCTTTGCAAAAGGTTATTTACCAGACACAGTTGTGTTCGACGTTCAGACGCAATTTTCACCACAATGTGAGGCAGATGAGTGGAGCTCTGAATCACCGTGTTACTCACCGGGAAACTACAATGGTGAGTTTGTTGGCCCGATTTCACTACGTAATGCGCTCGCTCAATCACTTAACATTCCAGCCGTTAAAACCCTCTATTTGGCTGGTGTTCCAGACACACTTAAACTAGCGGCTGATATGGGTCTTACGACCCTTAACGATCCCGAACGGTATGGGCTTACTTTGGTGTTGGGTGGTGGTGAAGTGCGTCTCTTAGATATGACCCACGCCTACGGTGTATTTGCTAATGAAGGAGTGCGAGCGACACCGCGCAGTATTTTAAAAATTGAAGATAGTGATGGACGTACCATCGAAGACAATCAAGTGTTTACTGAGCGGGTCCTTGATCGAAATGTAGCTTTGATGGTATCTGATGTTCTGTCTGATACTGAAGCTCGTTTCCCGCTCTGGCAGGGCTATCGTGGTGTTTCCTTCCCCGATCGAGATGTCGCACTTAAGTCTGGTAGTACAAACAATCTTCGTGATGCTTGGATTATGGGTTACACCCCAAATCTGGCAGTGGGAGCGTGGGTTGGTAACAATGATAACGCTATTATGGGTGGTGGTCTCTCTGGTCTTATTACCACTCCGATGTGGCGAGAATTTATGGATATAGCATTAGCTAAAGTTGACGCTCAAACATTTGCGCAAGCTGATATTGATACGTTTGGTGTAAAACCAATCCTGCAAGGAAACTATATTGATAGTTCGCAACTAATCGACCAACTCGCGCAAAATGATGATGGAGAATTTACCCTTGATCTAGGAGTAATTACCGGCAACATGCATTCGATTCTTCACTTTGTGAATAAAAATAACCCGCAAGGGCCGTATCCGACTGATCCAAACAACGATCCTCAATACTTTAACTGGGAATCTTCAGTACAAACTTGGAAAGAAGCTACGTATGGAGCGTTAGTAGAGAATAGTGAAGAGGAGGAGGATGAAGATGATGAATAGCGGTCATTACAGAATTGAGAGATTTTTATAACGATCTCCCAACCGGCCGACGACATGTGTGAGTACTTCTTGTTGATGCAGTTTAATCTCTTGCTTAATAACGCTTGGCACAGTTAAACCAATAGTATTCGTACTTGGTGTATACGATACAAGTTTTTGATCAATAGTGATTTCTAGTACTTCTTCCACTACTTCGGTAAACGCTTTCTCAACCGTCTTCTGTGGCGGGATGAGAATTTGTTTATATTTATCAAATAAATCACTAACTTTTTTTAGTTCTCGTGATCGGGGCATATTTATTTCAAAACGTCGTAATTCAAGCTCCCAGCTTGAATTACTTATTCATCGGCATGACGAGGTAGCGGAGGGTAGTGTCAGAAATTCCTTTCATGACAAGTGGTCGCCCTAATCCGGCAAAGTTAAGATCTACACTATCGTCATTAATATGTTGAAGTGAGTCAAGTAGGTAGTGTTGGTTAAAACTAAGGGTTAACTCTTCCCCATCTGTTTTAGCTAACATCGATTCTGTTGTAGCACCCACATCGCCATTATGAGCAGTCACGGTAAGTGAATCTTTAGTAACCGCCATAGTTACTTGGAGAAACTTGTTTAAAAATACATTAGAACGTTTAAACGCTTGGGTAAGGTCACTTTTCAATACAATTGAGTGAGTGGAATATTCTTTAGGAATAATTTGTTCGTAATCTGGGAACGAACCTGTAACGAGTCGTGACGTAATATACACACCCGACTCAGTAAACCGTAAGGCACATTGGTTTTCGTTCACAATCAGTTCTGGATCTTCCTCAAGGAGATCAGCCACTCGGGCTAGTTCAGTTGCATTCTTTTGTGGAACCATAATCGCCTCATCAAACACTACTCCTTTTTGCGGAACCGTTTTTTCCATTAATCGAAATGAATCAGTCGCCACAAACGTCAGGGTATGTTCTTTCTTTTGGTGAATATTAATACTCCCTAGCTCAGGCTTAATTGATGATTGAGAAGCGGCAAAGGAGACAGTCTTAATACCAAGTGAGAAAAGAGAGCGGTTAATTGTCTGTCCAGTTGTTTCTAGTTGAGGAATTGAAGGAAATTCATCATGAGGAATTGATTTTATCTGTGTTTGTGACTGCTTACCTTCAATGGTAAGTGTCCCTTCTTCAACCTTTAAAGTAATTTCTTTATCAGTAACCAATTGAATAGTCTGAAGGAGTGTTGCTGATGGTATTGCGATTACCCCTTCTTCGACAACAGTTGCTGGAGAGCTGATTTCAATACCAATTTCAAGATTAGTAGCTGAGAAAACTACCTGATTATTTTTTACCGAGATTAATACACATTGGAGTACTGGTAATGTCACATGTTTAGTACTAATACGTGAGAGTAGTTCGAGTGCCTTAAGGAGTTGTGGTTGTGCAATTGTTATTTCCATATTTTTTCTATTCTACTCTTTATTATTAGGGCTGTGGAAGTGGGCATATATCAATTATGTGTTGTGATATATAGTTAATTTTATCTATTCCTATCCACAGTAACTTGTAGAAAAGCTGGTATGTCGATTGTATCGAGTTAGGGATAACCAGACAACCAGGTATAAGTTGGGGAAAAAACATTTTTACTAACACCTTAAAAACCTTTTCTTAGTACGTAGTTAGGTAGTTTTCCAAACCTTATTACATGGTTATTCAGTTTTATATACAGTAGTTGTGGTAGCCATCAAAAAAATCCTCACATGAGGATTTTTTTGATGGCTTACATGTTACTTAAGTAACATTCGTACCTGAGCAATTTCTTCCTCAAGACCAGAATCCCCCTTCAAATCATTCTTAATCTTCTCACAAGAGTGAATGACGGTAGTATGATCACGACCACCTAACTTTTTACCAATACTTGGGTATGACACTTGAAAATCTTCTCGTAAGATATACATAATAATCTGACGAGGCTTCACTACTTCCTTACGACGAGTTTTTTCATAGATACTTGATTGGTCAATATCAAAGTATCGAGCCACTTTCTCAACTACATCAGAAACCGCTAGTGTTTTACGAGGTCGAGTACTGTTTTTAATAATTGATTTCACCTCATCAATTGAGAGAGTACGACCAAGGAGTTGTGATTGACACATAATAGTGTTTAAAGCTCCTTCAAGCTCACGAATATTACCTTCAATTGATTGAGCGAGATGTTCAACCACATCATCAGCTAAAGTAATACTGTTTTGTGCTGCTTTTGCACGCAAAATGGCAGTTCGTGATTCCAGATCAGGTACTGGAATATCAACAATCATTCCCTGGGCAAACCGAGACTGTAAACGTTCCTCCATACCTGAGAGCAACGCTGGGTGAATATCACTAGAGAAGATAATTTGCTTATTATTATCATGCATTGCGTTAAAGAGGTGGAATAACTCTTCCTGAGTTTTCTCTTTAGTAGCTAGAAACTGCACATCATCCATGATCAAAACATCGTACTTGCGGTATTTGTCTTTAAAGTTATTAGCAGTACCTGATTGGAGTGAATTGAAGTAATCAACTGCAAACCGTTCACTGGTCACATAAAATACTTTCTTACCAGTTTTCTTAAGCTGATTACCAACTGCTTGGATAAGGTGGGTTTTACCATGACCGGTCCTTCCGTAAATGAAGAGTGGGTTGTACGCAATACCTGGTTTTTCAGCTACTGTTTTCGCAGCAGCATGAGCAAGGGCGTTATATGGGCCCACCACAAAGGTATCAAACGAATACTTTGGATTAAGGTTATCGTTTTTATTTATGTAATACTCCTCCAGCGGTAAGGCTGCATTAATCGTTTGCGTCTTGTTTGCGTCTTGTTTTTTAACAGTTTTTTGAACTACTGCGTACTCGATACTACGTACATACGGGGTAATATCGCGTAAGGTTTTTAAAATCATTGATTGAAATTTGTCCTGCAACCAATCACGTACAAACACACTTGGTACACCAATGGTCATCGTTCCATCTTCTAGTGATACAAGATGTGTATCACGGAACCAGGTTTTAAAATTAGCAGGAGTGATAGAGAGTTCGATTTGTACCAACGCATCATCCCAGAGTTGTTTTAGGTCAATTTGTTCGGTTCTAACAATACTGTTTGAAACCTGGGAATGTGATGATGGGTTCATACAAGATCAATCTAACGGGTAACCAGCATTATACTTGTCTCAAGAAAACTGTAAACTTTTTACAAAAATTTAGTTCAATTTGGACACTCTTCAGGGATCAATTTTTCGCAACTGTGCACAACCTGTGTATTTTATTCTCGTCAAGATCGCTATTGCGCTTTTATATTCTTCCTGTATAGTGTGGCAACTTACATTTCATATGACGAAACGAACATACCAACCAAGTAAGCGTAAGCGCCAAACCACTCACGGCTTTTTAGTACGAAGTAGCAGTAAAAGTGGTGCGGCGGTCCTTAAAAACCGACGACGCAAAGGCCGTGCTCAACTTACTGTTAAAAAAGCTCGCTAAGACATAGCGAGCTTTTTTATAATCATCTAGAATAGATATTGGTATGTTGAAGAAAACTGAACGTCTCTCTAAACAGGCTTTTGATACGTATTACAAAACCGGTAAGCGAATACATACTTCTCACCTCCAACTCATCTACACCCCACACGCTTCATTCCATGGAGCGGTTGTAGTAGGAAAAAAGGTTTTTAAAAAGGCTGTTGATCGAAATCGATTACGCCGGCAACTCTATAGTCGACTGTATACTTGGAAACAATCAAGTTCACGTGTTGGTGTGTTTATTGTTATCGCAAAACCGAGTATAAAAAACCTTCCAAAAAAAGATTTTACAAAAGAACTTCAAGCATTAGTTGGACGCCTTTGATAAAAACGGTAGAATAGCCCGATATGTTTAGTTATATTTGGCACACATTTTTCTTCGACCCAGTTTACAATCTATTGGTATTTTTTATTGATGTTGTTCCGGGTGGCGACGTTGGTTTAGCGATTATTTTTGCAACTCTAGTAGTGAAGTTCATTCTCCTTCCACTATCGATTAAGGCGGCGAAGACCCAGAAGCTGATGAAAGAGCTTGAGCCAAAGCTTAAAGAAATTAAAGAACAGTATAAGGATCAGCGGGAGGAACAAGCCAAAGCGATGATGGAGGTCTATCGTGAGGCTGGTATGAACCCTTTTGCGAGCATTGCGCTTATCTTTCTCCAGATTCCGATTATTATTGCTCTTTATCTTTCTGTCTTTAGTGGTGGAGGAGTAGCCCTACCTGATATTAATATTGATATTCTCTACTCATTTATTCCAGCACCTATGGTGGTTGATATGAATTTTCTCGGTCTCATCGATATTGCTGGAAAAAGTTTTATTCTCGCCGCCCTGGCTGGTGCTACACAGTTTGTTCATGCACAACTAGCTATGCCACCAGTAGCACCAAAGGAAGCTGGTGCTGCACCAAACTTTAAAGAAGACTTCACCCGCAGTTTACAGCTCCAAATGAAGTATGTGATGCCGATTTTAATTTTTGTCGTGGCCTACACTATTTCAGCCGCTATCGCGCTATACTTCTTTGTGAGTAACGTAGCCGCTATCGCGCAAGAATTGTACATTCGTCGCCATCGTTGATTAAACTAAAATGGGCCACCGCTGATTGGTTCTTCTTCCCAAAGACATAGTCCCGAACCTACCTGATCAACAGTAAATTGCCCTGTCCCGCCACTAATATTTTGACAAGTTTCTCTGGCACTAGAAATTCCAACCTGAAAACCTGTAGCTGTAGGAAAACCACAGGCTGTACTTATAGAACAAAGAATGGGAATTCGCTGCTGCCGTAAAATATTCCCAGGAGTTACATCGTCTTGGGTAGGTAAGTCACCAAGGAGAGGATTATCCGCATTATTTATACACGTTCTCATGATACCACCTGGTGTTGTCTGGGTGTTAATGCTTTGTCCTGATGGGCAAGAAGTCGGGCCTGTAACATTAGATCCTGAATTTGTGGTTGGAGCGGCTGGTTGCGTATTTACGGGACTAAAAATCACATTAAATTCCAAGAGACGGGGGTTGATGGTGAAAAGGATGAGTACCGCTGCTAGTACAATCAACAAACCAACTAAAGCGCCTCGGATATCTTTAATCGCATCTTGTTTGGTGGTGACGATATCAGATAGCACATACTTTGCGCCAGCAATCACAATTTTAATTACTGCTAAGAGACCAGCGACGCTAATTGCGAGTACGTACAGAGCATTTACATACGAGGTTACGTTGGTAACACCATTATTGTCCGTAGTGACGCCTGGAATCCCTACCAGGGGTTCTACTTGAGCCATTACGACAACCGGACTTATGGTAAAGATGAGTAAAAAAATTCTAAAAAACATAGGCCCAAAGAGTATTATCGTTTTTGTTCATAAAGTAAGTGGATTCAGCGTTACTACTTAAAGTAAGATCTATAACATCGATACTTCGACCGGAGGTATTTTCTAAATTTATTATTTCAATTGCATTGCCTGCAATAATATTTAGTTGCCATAAACTGTCACTAAACTTAGTCACCCCTTGATACCAATCGTTGGGTAAATTTGAGGAGTAGCCTGATATACCACCACAGATGACAAACTGAGGGTTAATAGTAAAGGAGCATTTTTCTGGTAAAGCTGCTAAGGGACTTTGTATAGTGACATCGATATTTGGGTCATAAATATAGCCCTCATAAACACCATTGTTAAATGTGTTATATAAAACAATATTTTCAGCAAATAATGCAGTAAGTCCATTGCCACGAATGTCTAAGAGTTCCAAGTTTCCATTTTCTAATACCCGATACAGCGTTCCCGGCAGTTCTTTGGCTGGTCGGGTACTCACGTAATGATCGGCGGTCGCAGTACTTCCCCAGTGAACCACCGCACTACTAAACGGAACTGTAAACAGAGTTTGTTGACGAAGCGTTTCCAGATCTAAGCTACTACCACTGGCAGAGCTCTCACCTCGTACCACATACAACAACTCGTTGTTCTCGCTAACCGTGTAATCAGAGATAGTCGTGTTGAGAATTTGATTCAGGCTAGTGGTTTCAACCTCTGGAGTAGTACTACTTATCCGGCCTAGAATCACATCACTTGAAATACCATAGCGCGAACGCGCAACAATTGTTGCTCCATCAAGAGAAAAGTGCACATCGTGCGCTTGGGGAATGGTTGTTTTAGAAACTTCACTTTCTTCACCGGTTTCGAGGTCAATACTATAAATATGACCAGTCCCTAACTCAGCGTAGTAAATGGTGTTGCTGGCGGTAGCCAAGCTACGATAGCCGGCAACAGCCCGGGTAGTTAGTTGGGCGAGCTGAGCCCTCTCTTGCGGTACGTCAACAACTGGTTCCGGTTCTGGAGTTACTGGTTCTGGCGGTGGCGGAGTACTGATAGTTGGATCATCAGCAGGAATAAAACCAAAGTCAGTAAAGATATCATCAGCCGATTGTGGTGTTCCAAAGATCATCAAATAACCCCAGATCGCAAGTAGTAGCGTGATTACAATGACTCCAGCAATGATGAAATATTGTTTTTTCATACTAATAGGTAAATACGAAGCTATCTGAAGCGCGCTGACTAAAATTCGAGCGATCTTGGATCTCGATCTGCAACCGGCTTGAGCCGCCAAAACCTTGTCGACTCAACGTTACTTCATAGGTATCACCAAGGGTTGATGAGAGGGGTTGATTATCAAGCCGCCACTCGACGCTATTGGGAGCGGTGAGAGTATCAAGACTTAAATAATAGGGCTGAGCTCGTACAGTTAGTTCCTGACCCAACATTCGGGCTGGAGAGGCTAGTTCAATGGGGGTAATGTCGTTAAGGGTACTGACTGGGTAAAAGAGTATTTCAGGGTCGGTGAGAGGGATATCCATTTTGCCGCGACCAATCACTTCCCCGCTCAACCTGGCAACTGTCACTTGAACGTCTGGAGCAACGCGGATAGGGATGTCATCAACCACAATACTTGACCGCCCACGAATACCACCAGTACCAATCAAATTACCGTTTACTTTCCAGGTGTAGATTAAATTAGTGGGGTCCTCATTCTGACTGCCAGTGAAGGAAATGGCGGTGAACTTGATAGCACTTCCTTTAGAAGGTAGGGCTGCTCCTTGGTAAAAATCTGGTACAAAGGTAAGTGGTTCCATAATGATGTCGATCCGACTCGGGCGTACATCACGCCCAGCGCTTACCACCTGACCATTGACGGTTTCCAGCTCCACACTAAGAGTGGTAACGCTACCGATGGGTCCGGTGGTAAATGCAAGTTCGCGTTCATTTTGCGCACTAGTCTGTAATTGTCCGTTGATATACCAACGGATACTCGCTGGGACGATACCGATCGCATAATCGTTTATACTCGCGGTTATCGTTTGGTTTGGCTCAGGGCTGACACTACTTAACTCAATCGTTAAACTCGTTTCAATCAAACCACCAAACTGAGCCTGGGCAATACCAGTTGAAATCACCCCTAAAAACAAGACTACGAGTACTCGTCGCATACTTATATAGTATCAAATCAATACTTATTCTTAGCTAAGACTGGGTATTAGCGAGGATACCACCACACTATAAGGGTAAAGAGGATAAACCAAGGGAATATATTAGCTAATGGTAAGGCGTACATAGTCATCGCACACAAAAACGTTACATATTTGAGGGTAGCGTGAGTGCCGCCGAGGGGTTCAAAACCTGCAATTTTATACATAAACGAGGCGATAGCTAGGGTAATCCAACCAATGGCCAGTACTGCCAGGTAGCCAGGTAAAAACAACAATGAAGCATCAAGTGATATTGCAAAGAGATTTTCAGTAAAGAAATTAACGATCGATTGCACCCAACTGCCATTAAAAGCAGCCATGAATCCTAGCCCTACTAACGATAGTAGTGCCAACATTATTTGGGCGAACCAAAACGTCATCCCTATTCCCCAAATTGTGTACGTTAGGGCGTTAATTCGTAAGGATCGAGCTGGACTGGTTCGGCCCCTAGCTTTTTGTACGACGCTTCCCGCGCGACGGGTAGTACGGCCGGCGGCTTGCACCCGACTCCCTGCTTGACGAAGCTGGGTGCTTCCCACTCGTTCACCAGCCTGTGCTATGGTGCGGCCAAGTTGCTCGTTTGTTGCGCCAGCCGCCCGCATGGAAGCACCAGTCGCTTGCTGAGCTCCTGTTTTGAGTCGCTGGGCCGTTGTTCGTCTTGTTTGGGTCTTAGTAAAATCATCCGACACCGTCGGACGATCCCGACCGTGTCGTTGCACGTTCGTAACATCGTTCATTATAGGCCCAGTATACTACACGTTGGCTGCTTGCAACTCTTCACGGGCTTTGCGAATCTGGAGGATTTGCGACGGGTCAGAGGTGATAATTTGGTCTTCAGTATAGGAAGCGATGACCTTAATCGCAACATGCTTCAGGCCAGCAAAAAAGATCCCTTCACCAACTCCTGACTCAAGTAAGAGATACTTTTCTTCATCAGTTAAGTTAAACGTTCGTTGGATGTTATCAATTGCTGTTGGCGACTGTTTCATCAGTAGTTGTAACGAAGAGTTGGTAATCATCGGTACGCCGTACGGAGAGCGCAAAAAGTCATCGACATCCTGGGTAATCGTAGAAAGACCCAAGTAATATTTGCGACCGCGTTTGGCGAGGCTAAACAAGAACGAAGCGGTATCTTCAGATTTCATCATCCACCACGCTTCATCAATTACGAGAAGTCGTTTAGCGAGACGACGACGGATCGAGCTCCAGATATAGTTGGTGATAATGTACATGGCGATAGTCTTTAACTCATCCTCCATATCGCGCAAGCTAAATACCACAAACTTCTGAGTGATGTCGACGTTAGTTGGCTCATTCATGAAGCCTGACCAGGTTCCAGAAGTGTATTTTTGTAAACGAGAAATGAGCGAAGCACTTCCCTCCATACCAGCGAGTACCATTTCAAAGTCAGACAGTAGCGGTGGATCAAGCTCTCGAAAGTCAGTGTCACCAGTAATGTCTTTTAACGCGTAGGTTTCATGAATCGCTTGATCAACTATTGTTTCTTCTTCCGGAGACAACCCACCGAGCATGAGTCGAAACAGGCCGACTAGTTCGATAATGTGTGTGCGCAAGACATCACCTGGCTCTTCATCATCACCCGGCGGCGGGAGGTCGAATGGATTAATGTGGTGCTGGGAAGAAAGTGAAATATTAAAGAACCGTCCACCAGTTGATTCAGCTAAATACTCATATTCGCGTTCTGGGTCAATCACGATGACTTCGGTACCAAACATCAACGAACGCAAGATTTCTAGCTTTGTCGTATACGACTTACCAGCTCCAGAGGTAGCAAACGTAACGGAGTTATAGTTGGTGAGAGAGTAGCGATCAAACAATACCAGGCTCGAGTTGTGGCGATTGATACCATAGAGGATTCCGGTGTCAGAGGTGAGGTCAAATGAGGTGAAAGGAAAAAAGCTTGAAAGCGGTGATGAGTTAAATTTCTTATGCACCAACAAATTATCAGAAGCGGTTGGAAACATACTTTTAATACCAGCTTCTTGTTCGAATAAGGCTGGCTTTAGGTATACCAAACGAGCGTCAAGAATACCTTTAATTTCTGATTCAGCTTTGTTTAGTGCTTCTTCATTTTCTCCGTAGACAGCAAAGTATAAACCAACGCTAAATAACTTCTCTTCAGATTGCTGAAGCTTATCACGTAAGTCTTCGAGGTTACGATAGGCCGCTTCAAGCTGTGGGTCGCGTACCTCACCACGCTCTGCTTTGATGTTCATCTGACTCTGGACTTCTGCTACTTGTTTTTGAAATTTTTTAAGGGTGTCCGCAGTATTGATGGGGTGAACAAAGATACTAATATCCATCTCTTGCTCAAGGTTGAGGACAGGCTCCAGCCAACCATCGTTGAGGTAGCGTGGGTAGGAAACGGTAAAGAAGACACGAGCTAGGGTCCCACTGATATTGATACTTTTTGGATTAATACGGACACCATTAGGTGCAATCACATCTTCAAGCGTCATTAAATTGTCAGTGATGGTGCTGTCTGCTGGTTGTGGCTTGGCGGTATTGTTTTGTAGAAAATCAAATAAACCCATAGTTATGATCGTTGTGGTGGTGCGTTAGCAATTTCACCCGGATTAAAAATATGATAATACAATTCGACCAACTCATCGTTTTTAAGTGGGACCGTACGGACACCGACTCGGTTGAGTCCTTGCTCCACAATTGCTACTCGTTGTTCAAGCTGAATGCGGTGTTCCTCAAATTTTGTATCATCAATGACCAACTTTGGTTTCTTGCTAAAAATGCTCGAAAGACCCGATTTGATATCAGTAGTACCAGGAGAATACGGAATGATGACAAAAAAGTTTTTACTCATCACATCTACTTCATTCATAAAGGTGCGAATAAAATCCATGTATTCTCGAAGCTGAATACGCATGAGGTCGTTGTACTGCTCATTCTCACGGGCTGCTAACTGAGTGAGGTAGGGCTCTATATTTAACTGTCGCGATTGCACATAAATCTGGAGAGAAAAATCGAGGGTGTTAATGAAGGTTTGAAATTGCTGCAAAATGGCTCGTTGCTCATCGAGTGACTTGAGGGCAAAGTTGATAGAAGAAGCCAACAATACTGAACACATTTGGCCTGATTTTAAAATCACTACTCCATCGCGAATATCTCGCACCGCTACAAAATCTTGGGTTGGGGGTGATGTGTTTGCCATAACTTACTCGGCTTTTTGCATTGCTTCTAACTCGAGCCGTCGAGCCAATGATACCACTCCAGCTGACTGGTCTTTGGGTTGTGGTGGTCGGATCTCGGTATGAGGTTGTTGGGCAGACTGGCCGCGGTCGATTGTTTGAGTATACACACCGATTTGTTTTTGCCGCCATTGATATTGTTTTGCACCGACGGTGTACGAATAGAAAGCTTCCAAGAAGAATGAAAAAGGTCGATTATTAACTGGATAAAATGAGAGAGCGGCTCCTAAAATGGCGATTGGCACACCCAAGAGTGCAAACACTAGAAAGGGAGTGGTGAGGAATAAAACAACTGCCAAACCAACCCCACCACCAAGCCAGACAAACTGACGCCAGGTAAGGGGTCCGAAGATCTTGTTTTCAATATCGATAAACTGCGGCACCTCAAATCTCATCCCGTTAGAAATAGGACGCAGACACATCCATGTCTTCGTCACTGGTTAGATGATTGATATACATTGTTTCGACCAGGTTTTTTTTACCATTACTCCTATGTGTCCGCGATTTCTAACGGGACGCATAACCATAGTATACACCCATAACTTGTGGGCGATGTCCTCTACGGCTTTTCACTATCCCAACGAGGGGTTGGTGCGGGGTCGGTCTCATACGCTGGTGTGTCACCCAAGACTGGTCGCTGTCCAAAGATGTGTTCCTGACTCGAAGTATGTACTGGTGTGTTATCTTCTCCAGTTTCCCACTGCGCAGCGGCTTGGTCTGATTCCATTGTTCTGATAGTAGGGAGAGTTTCAATAGCCGCTTCGGTTTCGGTGATTTCTGACTGCAGCTCGGATTGCTCTTGACTAGCTGGCTGTTTCTTGTTTTCAAGTTCAAGTTCTTCAGTAACTTGAGCTAAAACGGTGGCATTCATAGCGATTACAACTGATTCAGCAACATCGGGTTCGAGTTCAACGTGCTCTACTAAATTACTCGCCAGTTCATCAGCTGGTGTTAGTAACAACATCACAAGAGCCACCTCGTTCTCAATAGCAATAGCGGTTTCTTCATCAAGAGATTCAGCTTGAGCCACCTCGTTCACAATGGTCCGTAACTCATTATTATCAATAACTGATTGTATAGAACTTGGTAGTTCTTGGTATCTTTGTTTCAGTTGTTGGGTGATTGGGTCCATAGGCTATCCATCATCTTTTTTACCACTTTCTTTAACAGCGTCAATAACTGAATCATTCATTTTCTCTTCCTTAGTCTTTTTAGCTTGCTTAGTAAACTTCTTGCGAATATTGTCTGCAGATTGCTTGCTTTCATACCAGGTTCGACCGCTAAACGTTGAGGCTAATTTACCAAGAGTAGATTCAGCATCAACCACTTGTGCGTAGCCATCAACTTCAGAGCCTTCCCGAGAGATGCGATCAAATTCATCCTTGGCTTTCTTGCGCTCCTCTTTAATTGTTTCAATCCTAGCTTTAATTGATTCTCGTTCGCTTTTAACTTTAGTGCTATAAAAATCATCCCAGGCTGCTGCTTCCAGTTTCTTCTGTTTATCGAATGAATCTTTAGCAGCTTTAACTTGCAATGCGACTTCTTCCTTTGAGAAGGTGCTACCAATCTGACGACGTCGCTTCTCACTCTCAATTTTTTCAGTTGCTTTTTTCAGTTCACCCTCTTTTTCACGTATCTGTTTATCTTTTTCTACTTTTCCATCCTTGTCATTGTCATCAAGTTTTGCTTTCTGATCTTTGAGATTTTGAATCTCATTTTTAATTCGCTTCTCATCCTGGATACGCTGCTGAACTCGGAAGTCATCTTCACTCACCTCACCAAGAGACTTCGCAAATGCCTCATCTCGTTTTTGTGCATCTTTAACAACCGCAGAGTAGCCACCCTTTTTCCCTTTCTCGAGACCGAGACTTTGACCCGCTTGGGTATTGCGAGCATCAAAACTCGCTCCAGCTGCGCCTCTAGCTAGATCTAGTTGCCGACGCGCGATCCACCCAGAAGCACCAGATTGAGCAGCTAAATCAAGCCGACGCTGATTGTTTGCTGCCCGCTCTCCAGCCCAACCAAGTGTATTTCGTCCTACTCGGGCAGCAACCCCAGCACTCGCCCGACCAACCACTTTTTTTGATATGGCTACTGAGGCATTAGCGCCAGCCACACCCATTCGCTGCGCGACTACCACTGAACCCAAAAGAAAACCTGCGATTACAATGAAGTACGGGATAATGGTGAAAAGTGAAATTGCGTCAGCACCTTGGGTAATTGGAGCCGTTAAACCGTTGCTGTTTTGCACAATCAGGCCGAAGCTCTCAACCACTTTGGCCGAGAGATATAACATGAATATGTAGGCAGGAGCGATAAACGCGCTACGTAAGAAGCCACTCCACCATTGCGAGGAGAACGAATTTAGATTTGGAAATACCCAACCCAAGAACATGAGTGGCGAAAGAACAAGATAGATATTAAGGGCGATAAAACGGCTAATCAGTAAGATGCCGCCCGCAAAAAACACAAATGCAGCGATTAGAAGAACGATCATAGTGACAAATATGAGTGCCCATTTACCACCAGCGTCAATATCAACGAGTTGCTGTGAGTTAATACCATAAATACTGGTAAGGTCCATCAACTCAACAAATACTCCAGAAATATCGCGTACCACAATCGTGGCGTTACCAAGTGTTATTTGTGTGACCTCTTGGGTTGCTCCAAAACCAGTTACAATTTGTTCAGTCAAAACATTTGAGGCATCGATGATAAATTTGGTAAAGAACAGGCTGAAATTCACCAATAATGCAGCCATGATCAGGTTGATGAGAGCGGAACGGGCGCGGCTGTCTTCTGCGTCAAGAATTAGACGAAGGCCAATGTACACGAGGCCGAAAATAAAGGTGAGATTAAATACATCACGCACCAGGGCCCACAGATTATCAATTGCAAAGCCTAACCCTGAATTGATATACAAACTGCCAAAACCAACCGTAAAGAGGAAAATGGCGTAGTTAAGAATCATGCCGGCTGCGCCGGCAATAAAGCCAAATACTGATACGACAAACTCGTAGAGCAGGCTAGCCAGACCACTGAATGCGCTGGTAAGAATGCCACCACCTTCATCATCAGCAGTATTTTCCTCTACTTGACTGGCTAGAGTTATGTCAGGTAGCATCAAGATAAGTAACAGAACCGTCACCACCACAAACCCAGCAGCTACAGCCGCGGTATTGTTTTGGGTATATTTTCGTGTCAGTATGTTGCTCATCATAAGTCGCTATCGTTCTGATCCGGCACTTCTATTGCCACCTGATCCAGACGAATTTTCTTCACACGTATTAACTCGTTGATTAATTTGTGTTTGCAATTGGCTGGCAGCGGTATCAAAGTCTGGTCGAGTTTGGATCTGCAACCGTGGTGCGTCTGCAATCGTTTGATACAGCCCTTGCGATACGAGTAAATCTTGGAAATCGACGATAATTTGTTGCGCTGCTTCGTTGTCACCAGCCGCTAGGGCTGCATTAAATTGCGCTTCAAAACCTTGAATGATCACAATCGAAGGTTCGAGCACGTTAAGCTGATTGTTGGCTCGACTCACGAAGGTGTTGAGGCTCGTGGTGGTGACATTGAAACAACTGTCAAATTCGTCATTAGCAGCATCGATTTGGACCTGAAAGTCTTCCTCACGAGCCAACACATTATTCCAGAAGGTCACAATTGGATTAAGTTGTGCCAGCACTTCTCCAAATTGGTTGTTGCCAAATTCTTGTCCGGCCGCTATATCATTCGCCAAAGCACTAGTGTAACCAGTTTGGTATTGGCTGTAGCTTGCACTTGGGTTACTGCCCAATCCTAGTAAGCCATTTGCTCCCGTGATTGCTTGCTGCGCTAGCTGACCTAGCAGAGCAGCGATAATTTCATTAAACTCATCAGCCTCAATCAACGATCGTTCGCCGGTACTGAGGGTGAAGGTAGTTGCCTCCTGAAGAATCTTCCCCGGGGTAGATACAATACAATCGTCTTCGTCACATACTGTCTTGGCGAGGAAACCGTCACCAAAACTTAATTGTTCCTGCTGCCCACTTTGTGACTTGATGACAATCTCACTCAATTCCACTTCGGCGGCGAGGTAGGCACCATACGGAGTGTTTTGTGGCTGTGAAGTGAGCTCGAACCAGCCTTCCCAGCCACCTTCAGCAAACGTGCCATCCAAAAAGCCTTCCACGTTACCAACGACATCTGTCAGTGTACATACTGGCACTTGATCATTGAGATCGTTTTGACGGACATTGATATCAAGCGCGATTCGAATGTCGAGTTCAAATGGACTACATAAGACACTTAAGCGTGAACCTCTAATAAATTCACCAGCCACTTTGTCACCAATATCAAGCAAAAATTTGTCGAGGTCTTGAACAAAAGCTGGTTCACCTTGGAAACCACTGTTGATCCAGTCGACAATACTGGCGGTCATCTGCTGAATGACGAGTTTGGCGAGATTCCAGGCAATACCATCAAGCACATATTCCTTAATTTGTAGGTTACCCGCCGCGACTGCGGTTACGGTAGATTGAATTGCACTGACTGCTTGCTCAACATAGGCCAGAGCACCTTGGGCAATGGTGTAGCAGTTGGAACAAGCGATCGCTTCGGCCTTTGGTGCGGCTTGCTCATGTACGATTGGGGTAAATAATCCCAGCACAATCGAACAAGCGATCAGCCACTTAGCAAAAAAGGTTTTGGTTGAGTTAGCGAACATAGCCATCTGGTATAAAAGCGAAGAAGATAACTGCTGGATCGTCTAGCTCGATGATAAATTCATCAGAAGACTGATCAAGCGCTACTGCCATGATCTCCATGCCATTTTTTAATCCTACTACATCATCTTGATACCGTTTAACCCGTAGTAGTGCATAGAGAGGGTCGTCAAACGCTACAAGAAATCCCTCCATGTCGTTATAGAGAGCATTAAAGGCATTGATAAGGATCAAATGAGCGGGCACAAAGTATTCAGGTACTGGAGTATTGAGATATTGATCACGAAGGGCCAGGTACATAGTGCGCAGTTTCTCGATGTCTTCTAGTTGTGTTTCATCTTGGGCATTAAGCGCTTGCTGGAGGACTGTTGATGGCTCACCAACATTTGGCACATTATTATCACTAATAATTTGACCAATGGTATTGCCATATAACTCGTAGGCGGAAACTGAGTCGGGGATAATAATGAGGTCTGCTTCGGTGTAGAATTGATCCTCTGCTTCGCGTAGAGCTGTTGCTACTGAATTCCCCACCACTTCTTCGTCTGAGGCGCCAAATTCACCAAAACCGCGTGCCCTGACAAAATCTTTATAAAATTGAATCCCAAATTGGCCAGTTAAAGTTTCTGGTGGTACGTAGTCGGTATTCGTATTTTCTTCAATAACAATAGGATCACTGGCTACCAACGTCTCTTTCCAGTCTTCAATACCGTTATTGTTGGTGTCTTTTACGGCAATGGCAACGCGCGGTGGGGTCTGCTCGGTGGCTGGTTGGGGTTTGAGCGTAGACGGTGCGCCGAAGTTTGAGAGCACAAATGACCCAAAGACAAGAGCCAGCCCAATCACAAAGGCACCCATAACTTTCGGATTGGGCATCCCATTCATATATATAAGTATACCAAGGGTGGACTTTGCGTTCGGAAAAGTCTGTTTGTAAGTACTGGCTTAGTCTGTATGTAGTGTTGAAAGACTGTGGGTAAGCTCAATCCATTGCTCAATTGAGAGGTCTTCGGCGCGGATGGTTGGCTCGAGCCCTAGTTTTTCTAGGGATTTTTGCACTGTTTCGCGTGGGAATTCACTGCTGAGGTTCCCCACCAGCTGTTTGCGACGTTGGCCAAAGCCAAGGTGAATGAGCTTGAAAAATAAGGCTAGTTCAGTTTCAGAGAGAGAGCTGTGGGTAAGGTTGTGGATAGCAATAATCGCTGAATCCACTGCTGGGGGCGGCGTAAAGTGGCCCTTTCCTACTGTTCTTATGTATGCAGGCTCGCCAAAGATTTTAACTGAAAGTGAGAGGAGTGATTCTTTTGAATCGCGAGCAATACGCTCAGCCACTTCTTTTTGCACCAAAAATACCAAGTCAGAGGGTTGGATTGAGGTTTCGAGGAAAGTGCGGAAAAGTAGGCCCGAGAGGTAGTATGGGATATTGGCGATAAGTTTATATTCGTGGTCGCGAAGATCGAAGATCTTCGCGACGTTTTCGGCGGAGAGCTCTCGCATATCCCCCTGCTCAACTCGCAGTTGACCAGAGATGATTTCCGACGCAAAGGTTTCCTTGAGCAATTCGATGGCACGCGGGTCAGCCTCTACGGCCACCACCTGCGCGCCGCGCTTGAGGAGTTCTTTCGTCAGTGCCCCGGTACCCGGTCCGATTTCGAGCACCACCTCGCCGGCACCAGATATGGTGCCGGCGTCACACAACCATCCTGGCACTACACCACTATTTAAAAAGTGTTGCCCTAAACTTTTCTTGTGTTGAAATGCTCTACTCACTTCGACAGCATACTCATTTGCGATAATCAATCAAGTTTACTTAGACTCCGGGAACCTCGCTCGATTCATACGCTCCTTACCTGCCCCAGCCAAACCCTCCCAGGTATAGTCGCTATTCTCTGAGCGAGTTTCCCGGAGTAATAATAAAAGCAAAAGGCGCACCGCAGCGCGCCTTGTCCAGGGAGAGTCATATTCACTGGAAAATGTTGTTTTGGTTCCATTGGCCCTGTTTCACGACTGGGAAATTAGGAGCCAGTAACCAAAGACACTTTGTGGTTTCGTCGAAGTCAAAGGGCACGCCGTCAGTCCGTAGATTTCTGAACACTCGATGACGTTCCCGTTGAGCAATGATTGTCTGCGCCTGCCTTACGTCCATGACAGGAACAATGATTTTGAATTCTTCACCTGCAGCAAGAAATGCTGCGCCATCGATATCCATTAGATCTTGATTGCCTTTTCTGATCAGCATGCGATGGTCGCTGAAATCCCCTACCGGATTGTTAGGGCCTGTTTCTGGTCCCCAGTTGCCGTTGGCGTGAGCAACGAAGACCTCGCGGTTTTTCAAGCCCAATGAGTTGATAGTTATAAGTGTACGCAATGTAACCTCCAGCGTAGGTTTCTTTCTGCCGGTACTGTACGCGTTCAAAAAAATTAATCAAGGAAAATCGTGGTCTCGTAACCGCTGTTTCCTCCCCGCTCTTGTTTGCCATGGAGCTCCACATGGTCGGTTGAAATATCATCAAGGAACGAAGATGGAATATTAACGCGCTGACTACCAAAGATGGTGCGCATATGCGCGTAGCTTAAGAAGACTTTTTTCTCCGCGCGGGTCAGCGCAACATAAAAGAGTCGTCGTTCTTCTTCATGGTCAACACCAGCGTCATCGAGGCGCTCATGGGGAAATAATCCTTCCTCAAGACCAGCGATAAACACATACGGAAACTCCAAACCTTTGGCAGCATGCACCGTCATCAGTCGCACCGCGTCCTGCTCTTCCTTGCTCTTGATTTCATCCTGGTCACTTTGGAGGGCGGCATTCTCGATGAGTGCTTCGACTCCCTCTTCTGGGTCTAGTTCATCGTAGCGAGTTGCCAGGGTCACCAGCTCGCGAAGGTTCTCAAGCCTAGAGAGTGCTTCCTCGGTACCGTCTTTTTTGAAATCAGTTTCGATGCCAGTACGCTTCATGATGAACTTCAAGGTTTTGGAAATTGGGTTGGTGCGCGCATGGTCGGCAATGTCGATCATGATTTCATCGAAGCGTTCAACTTTTTGTAATGTCGCTCCTTTAATCTCCTCGCGCTTTCCTTCAATCAGCTTGAGTACGGTCACCTTCCCAATGCCGCGGGTTGGTACGTTGGCGATGCGTGCCAGGTCGGCCGTTGAGCCCGGGTTCATCGCGAGTCGCAGGTACGCCAGCACATCCTTCACTTCTTTTCGTTCAAAGAACTTAGTCCCAAGGAGTTGATACGGAATTTCAAATTGTAGAAACGCTTCCTCGAGCACTCGTGATTGGAAGTTGGTCCGGTACAGCACCGCGATACTCGAAGGTGCTGCACCATCGTTAATCAGTGACTGCGCGGTCATCGCGATATGTTCGGCTTCATCAATGCCGGTCATCGCTGCGTACAGCACCAGCGGTTCACCCTCAGCGTTTTGGGTGAAGACATTTTTCTCAACCCGGTTTTGGTTTTTCTTGATGATGTCGTTACTCGCCGCGATGATGGTTTGGGTGGAACGATAATTCTCTTCAAGGAGAATGGTGGTTGCGCCTGGAAACTGTGTTTCAAATTGCATCACGTTCGCGATGTCAGCCCCACGCCAGGAGTAGATATTTTGGTCAATGTCCCCTACCACGCAGATGTTTTGATGTTTTCCAGCTAGGGCTTTGGCGATTGCGAACTGCACTTTGTTAGTGTCCTGGTATTCATCGACGTGAATGTACTGATAGCGCTGCTGGAGTTGCTCAAGAACTGGCGGATGGTTGCGCAGAAGGTCGAGGGTTTTCACCAAGAGGTCATCAAAGTCCAAGGCATGATCTTGCTTCATGATGTCCTCATAGTGTTCCCACACCTCAGCGGCGACTCGCTCAGGGTAGCTTGAAGCCTTGTCATGAAACGCACTGCGTGAGAGCACGTCACCCTTAGCGCGGCTGATCATGGAGAGAATTTTCCGAGGTTCAAATTGCTTCGGCGAGTAGTCGGCTTTCTCAAGCGCTTGTTTTATAGCTCGCACACTGTCGCTGCGGTCGTAAATCACAAAGTGCCGGCGGATCCCCAGTGTTTCATGCCACTCTCGCAACAGTCGCACCCCCAAGGAATGGAACGTGGTAACTACTGGCAGACTATCGATACTCGCCCGGTGGGCAGGGGGATATTGATTGATGAGGGCGCGAGCGCGCTCGCGCATTTCGTTGGCGGCTTTGTTGGTGAAGGTTACCGCCAGGATGTTGTGCGGTGTCACACCCTCGTGAATGAGGTGCACGATGCGATGGGTAATCACTCGGGTCTTGCCCGAGCCGGCGCCGGCCAAGACCATCAGTGGTCCACGAGTGTGCAGCACCGCTTCCTTCTGAGGATCGTTGAGTCCGTCGATGTAGGCTGGGGAGGAGGTGTCACTCATAGGCGTGGAACACTATAGCATAGGTCTGAAAACCTTCTCTCTTGCTATACTGGCAACGTATGGAACAGCAAATTGTTGAACACATGCGTGAGCAGTTTAATCCGTTGTCGATCATTATTCATGGCTCAAGAGCTGTTGGGCGTGAGCGGCCACATAGCGATTGGGATTTTTTTCTTTTGTATGATGACGCTCGAGAGCTTCCCAAGAACGGGCGTTTGATTTGGAATGATCAAAATATAGAGTTTACCCACCACCAGTTACCTATCAAAAATATAGAAGATGAATTTGGGGTGAAATTACAGTTTGGACGGTTGGTGTATGACGAAAATGGTGAGGGGGCTGAGTTAGTAGCTAGGGCCAAGGAGCACTACAGCCAACCGGCCGGTTGGAGTGAGACTGATGATTATAATCACCGACTCTGGATGAAGGGGCGAGTTGACGGAATGCGAGACACGCTTGATCAACCGCTGATCTTCGAGCGATACGCTTCAGATTTTTACGCTCGCATTACCAACTACTGGTACTGGGCGATTCATGATTCATTTCCAAAACCAATCTACCTAGCACTTGAAGAGATTGCGGAAAAAGATCCGGGGCACCTTGCTTTGATTGAACAGTTTGTAGAAGAAACCGATCGAACGAAACGATTTGAGGCTGCAGAAGAAATTAAGAGACGTTGTTTTGGATAAGAAAAACCCCGCCGCATACATTGATGCGCCAGGGCCCTGTTGCTCATTTTTAGGAAGGCTTTTGGAACAACAAGATAGCTCTTGGTGAATCCATAGTGAGTCTACAGCTTGTATCGAAGTCGCCCCAAGCCTCCAAAAAGCTGAAGCCAGAACGTGCTGCCATTGCCACAAGTTCGTGTGGTGCATAGAAGCGTACCGAGCTGCGGATGGACGAGATCTCCCTTCCTCCCCAAAGGATTTGCCGGAAGTCGTACATTGTTCCTTTTAGTGGGTCGTAGGCTCTTTCTGTAAGAACCACGGTTTCGTCAGGTAGACGACGATAGTCATTGGAGCTAAAGTTACGCATCAGCCGATCACGATTGAGGTAGTCAACCAAGAATACTCCACCAGGTTTGAGGGATCTAAAAACAGCATTGAAGAACTTCTCGTCCTCGCGGTCATCTTCGAAATAACCCATGGCTGTAAACAGATTAAGTGCGACATGGAATTCTTCCTCATATGGAAGTTCACGCATGTCTCCGTGCACAAAGCGAAGTCGCTGCAGTTGGTCTTCCTCACCATATCCAGTTTGTGAATCAAAACCACGCACTTCCGCTGCTGTAGCAGCTGCCTTCGCCTGTTCTATGAAGAATTGATTGAGCTCATAGCCAGTTACGGCGTAGTCACCTTTCAGTGCTAGCTCAATGCAATGTCGACCATGTCCACAGGGAACATCGAGTATTTTCAGTGGTGAAATACCCAAGCGCCAGGCAGTTCTGGTATTGAGAGTGTCCCTGATAAACTCGACTTGTTGAGTTGTTTTTTCTTCACTTAGAATTGTTCCTTCATACTGACGAAGATACTCTGGACCGAAGAAGCCAGCTTCTTCACTCCACCAAGCGGGTTTGTCGCTTTTTTTAGTCATGACCAGTCTCCTTTTTGGTCTGGTTTAGTGCAGTAGTTCATTTCGTACCGATCCATTCTGTCCCTCCCACTAGATTTGGTTGGGTGTCAGGCGGCGATCTTCTGGCCGCCCGACTGCTTACGCACACTCACGCTGAGGCACAAAGCCCTGCGCATCGGCCATTTCTTGAAAAATGGGGTCTGACTGATACAGCTCGCGCATCGAACGATGTACAGTGACTTGAGTTTGATCAACACTACAAGACTCAAGCGGACGAACGAAGATAATCTTCGAGCAACGCGTAAGCGAAGAGAGACGGTGCGCAATCATGAGCACAGTCGTTTCTTTAGGTAGTGACTCATATAGGTGTTCGAGCACTTTTGCTTCTGAGACAGAATCAAGTGCCGAGGTTGCCTCGTCAGCGATAACCAAGCGAGGTTCCTTAAAGTGCGCTTGGGCGATCACCAGTCGTTGCTGTTGCCCGCCCGAGAGTCGCATGCCACGGTAGCCGACCTTCGTCTCAAGACCGTCGGTTAACCTACCCTCGAAATCAAGTCCAGCCTTCTGCAGTGCCCTAGCAATCTTCTGATCATCTTCAGGGCGCTGTTCAGTAAGTTGCAGATGGGACACGCCGAACGCTACATTTTCACGTACTGTCCCTTCAAACACTGTCATCTGCTGTGGCACAAGGCCCACAAAGCGAGTGAAGGTTTCAAGCGATACGTCTCGCAAATCATGGTCATTGATGCGCACTGTCCCGTTTGTTGGATCGAATGCTCGCAGGATTAGATTAGTAATTTGAGTCTTACCAGCACCGCTTGGCCCAATGAGCGCGACGCGTTCACCGGATTCGATCGTAAACGATACATCTCGCAGAATCGCCCGACGAATTCCGCCTTTTCCGTGTGTGAGCGACACATGGTCAAAGTTCACGCTCACGGTTGGCTCATCAAACGTGATGCCTCGATCGTGCAGGAATGGCATTTCCCGAGTGAGGATCTCACGGTAACGATTGATGCTCACCAAGTCTCGTTGCACATTCCACATGGCGTCACTGATCTCTTGCAGAGCTATGATGATGCGCTCGAAGGAGAAGAATACGAGGGTGTATACCTCGATCCCCATCCGCCCTGAGACAACCTCAAAGCCACAGTAGGTATAGACTGGTGCGGCAAAGAGCATGCCACCAAGGCGACGCTTGGTAAGTTGCGCCGGCAAGTAGTCATGCCAAACTCGGTAGTCGTCATTCAGTACTGGTTGTACGTCATCTTCCACTTGGCTGATGACACGCTTCTCCACCCCGTTGCTTTTCACCAGTGGGGTGGCGTTCCACCATTCCCGCACCCGACGGTTCCAGGCCCGGAACCGATCATCGATCGGCCCCATGGTTTCCATGACGAACTTGTTTTGTTTGCGTGCAAGAACGGTGTCGAAGGTTACAAACAAGATCGCTGCAAGACCGACGAGCCAGTTAGCCCACGTACACGCCACGATAGCGAATACCACCATAGAATAGTTGGGGACGATGTTGAAGGAGTAATTGAGAATCACGTTCCACACTTTGTCCTTCAGGCTCTCGATACCTCCACCATCAATCTCACTGTCTTCAGAGATCAGCATGCCCATGGGGCGACGATAGAAGAGTTCGGTCATGCTCGCTGGCATATGCCAGTAGCAGTTGCGGAAGATGGTCTCGCGTACGCGCATTCGGTAGTAGCTTAGTACTTGAGTGGTTGTGTAGAGGCTGAAGTAGCTCGTCAAACCGTAGCTGAGAGCTGCTACATCCCGCGCGGTAGCACCATCAATCACCAGGCCGATTGCATAGGGCGCTGCTGTGCCGGCAGCTGCTCCCAGCACAACCAGTAAGAGTGTCCTCATACTTGCCTGTCTGGCCTCCTTGTTCATCAGCGTATGCCAAATGAACAGTAGGTTTCTGTCGAAGGCTAATCGTTTCATCTAGGTTTCCTTCCTTTTGATGTCGAAGAACGTTGTAGATTTTGGGCACGAGTGCCCAGGTAAAGAACGAAAGCAGCTTGCCGATAGGCAAGCTGCTTCAGTCACACAAAACGGGTGGAGAGATTACGAAATCAAAGCATATTGCCTATACAAAAGTTGAGTCACGAGAGCGAACCCAGTCATGACTGGTTGTTTCGCTTCGAAGCACGCAATAAAGAAATTGTGCGGCCACGAACGTGATTCGGTTGTATATGCAATATGACGCATGTCTTTTTTATACCCTTTTATGTTTATTGTGTCAATAGTAATAATAGGGCTTGAAATGAGGCTAGAACGGCGGGTTTTTATCTATGTG
>JBCCYW010000007.1:0-38314 GCA_039188945.1 Patescibacteria group bacterium | reverse complement strand
GTGGCGTGCACTCATGACACCCGCCTCAGTATTCTCGAGTACCCAACCACCGAAAATGTTTTTAAGCGGCTCAAGACAGATGGCATTCAAACAATCAATGTGGTTGATACCACCGACGATTATCTGGAAACAGTTATTGGGGAAAGTGGTCTTGAGCGAATCCGGTACGAATCCCCTTTATTCATTCTAGAAAAAGCAGAAGCGAGTAAGCGATTCATAAAGAGCAAACGCTTCATGGCCAGTTTCTATAAACAGCTGCGAAAAGACCGGCAGATTTTAGTAGAAGCTGATGGTGAACCAACTGGCGGCAAGTGGAGTTTTGATGAAGATAATCGACAAAAATTACCAAAAGACATTGAATTACCTGAAGATATCCAACTTCAAGAAACTACTGATATCACTGAGGCTGTAGCTTGGGCCGAGCAAGTCCCAGCTGAGCAATATGGTGAAGCTGGATGCTGGCTGCCGTATACGCATGAGGAGGCGCAAACATTCCTTCAGGAATTTTTGCGCCTCCGGTTCCATAATTTCGGTACCTTCGAAGACGCGATGACTACCAAAGCAACTCGGCTTTGGCACTCAACCCTCTCCCCTCTCATAAACGTTGGATTGCTCACTCCTAAAGAAGTGCTCGATACCACCCTTTCGTATGCCAAAAAACACGACACCCCAATCAATTCACTAGAAGGGTTTGTGCGACAGATTCTTGGCTGGCGGGAATTTATCCGAGCCAGCTATGAAGTTGATGGTCGCTCAATGCGCAGTAGTAACTTTTTCAAGCACACCAAGAAGCTGCCTGAGAACTTTTGGACGGGAGAAACCGGTATCGACCCGGTTGATCATGTCACCCAAACTGCTCTCTCCTTTGGCTACACTCACCACATTGAACGACTCATGGTCATGGGTAATTCCATGTTGCTTTGCCAGATTGATCCCAACGAAGTGTATCGTTGGTTCATGGGGATGTACGTTGATGCCTACGATTGGGTCATGGTGCCCAATGTCTATGGCATGAGCCAGTTCGCCGATGGAGGTAGTTTTGCCACCAAACCTTATATAAGTGGCAGCAACTACATTAAGAAAATGTCTGATTACAACAAGGGTGAATGGGAGAATGTTTGGACATCACTATACTGGCATTTTATTGCCACCCACTCAAAGTTCTTTCTTAGTAACCATCGACTCTCTATGATGCCAAAGCTCCTCGAAAAAATGGCTCCTGAGAAGAAAGCTTTTTACGAAGAAAAAGCGAAGCAATTTCTCTCATCGCTTCCTTAAATTACCGAAAGTGAACAAACAGACGACCGTGATTGCTAGCATCAATTTCAATGCGCTTATATTGCTGTTTAATATGTTTTTGCAGTAAAAACCGCTTCACTCGTTTCATTAACTGCCCCGTTCCCTTACCGGGAATAATTTCTGCTCGTCTGGCTCGCTTCTTAGCTGCTTCAATAAACAACTCTTCCAAGGCGATCTCGAGAAGATCACCTCGTTTTGCGATGGGATGAAGATCGAGATGCAGGGTGGATTTTGACATGTGTTAAATAGCTGGCTGTCTGGTAGGCAGCTCTCGGAGTTGGCGCTGTGGCACTCGTAATCCCTGCACCCCACCCGGCTGACGATTTTGTCGCAAAATGGTGCGAACATCTTCGGGCAACTCCTTAACCCCTTTGGCCCGTACCGCTCTGCCATCACGATCACCAAAAATTATGAGCTCGGTACCCGGTCTGATATTCAGAGCGTCGCTGTGTCGGGTGCGCTCGTTCATTTCGATTTCCAGGGTTTCTCCTTGATTGGTGGTAACGCTAAACTGGTCATCTTTGACTTCCGTCACAGTACCAAAATGTAAATCAGCCATCAGTTGCTCATCGTAGTTACGATACACCGACCCAAGGAGAGGAGCCTGCTTATTGCGAGCCATCTCTAGCATCAGCTGGTGAGCGGGGGTTTTCGAAAAGAGGTAGCCGCTAACTAAGGAAATCACAATCACTCCAATTAGTGAGTATAAGAGTGGTTTTTGATACGCAAAGGCAAAGCGCTGCACCAAGACCTCCAGGGTAATAACAAAAATAATGGCTAGGAGAATCAATAACCACGGAGCAGCCAAAAAGAATTTAAGGAGTCCGGCAGAGCCAAACTCTGGCACAAACGCGATTCCGGTAAGACGAAGCACAAATACAATCAAGCTAATGAGATAGACCAAACCAACAAACGCCAGAAGGGCACCAGCAACCGCAAGCACCGACTTCAGCATAAAATGCCATTTTGGTTTCATGCACATCTCTCCCGACTCAATCCGATAGAGTAGTTTTTCTTTGAGGTTTTGCATGTCTTTTTTGGTCATACTGTTTCAGTTTTAGCTTGATAATGTTGTTTCAATTTTTCCTTGGCTCGATTAATGCGCACCCCCACGGTCGTCACCGGTATTTTCAGCACTTCGCTAATATCTTGATAACTCAATTCTTCGTAGAAAAATAATACGAGCGGATCTTTGTATTTTGGATCTAACTCATGCAGACTTTCTCCCATCTGTTCGCTGAGCTCACGATGAATCGCTGCATCGTCTGCAGTCTCCGGGGCGACTGGTTGTGGGAACAGCGTATCGGCATCAAAAAATGGTAGCCCGGCGCGCTGCTGTTTACGTAACATATTGACGTAGGTGTTGTGAGCAATGCGATAAATCCAAGGCGAGAATCGTCGATCGATATCAAAGCTCTGTAGGTTGGTGTACACCTTGATAAACACTTCTTGCACGACGTCTTCGATATCTTCACCACTGCTGCTGAAGCGGCGGCCGTAGCCTTTGAGCTTGCCTTCATAACGCTCAATCAAAAGCCCGAAGGCCTCTTGGTCGCCTCGTTGTACTTGTTCTACAATCGCCTCGTCGGTCAGATCGCCCATGATATCTAGATGTGAAGTAATACACACTTATACCCCCTTTATTACAAAACCACCAGCCAGGAAGACTGATGGTTTCTCGTAGAGCAATCTGTGAGTCTCTATTGCTGAAAGCGCTCACCACGTTCGCTTCCACCACGCCAGCCATGCTTATGCTTGCCTGGACGTTCAATGCCCAGCTCCTCCATGATGGCTTTTGCTCCTTCTTTATCACCAGCATCGCGGAGCTCTTTAGCCTCAAGCAGCAACTCAAAATCAGATTCAGACTCAATCGCCTCACCGAGCTTGGTGCCTGCGGCAGCATCGATAAAGTCATCGTAGTCCTCATTCTCGACTGCTTCGCGGACCTCAGCGCGCACCTCCTGACGGTATTCTCGAACCGCTTGTCGGATCTCTTGGAGATCTTCTCGTCCAAGGCCAGCGTCTTCAAGGACCTCGATCGCACCATCTCGATCGCCTTCTTTTCGGAGTTCGTGTGCCGTTTCCAGGGCAGCAATTTCATCACTCGAAAGATCGATGTTGATCTTCTCAAAGATGTCGCTGGAGTAAGCGCTCAAGCTCGTGGCAGTGATCGCAAAGGCCGCTACGGGAATAAATAATTTCTTCATGTGTGTAGTTTGTGTGATTAGTTGTAAGTATCAAGCTTTGCAAAGTTCAGAGAAACGAGTGATCGATCTGCTCGTTTCGCTATCTAATACACACTTTCCTACCCCTTATTACAAATTGAGATTATCCCGAATTTCATCTCGAGCATCGATGAACACAGTGTAGTCATCGAAGAAGCGAATTTTCTCATCAACGATATCATCTCCGGTTGGCAACCGATCGAGCAATACATATTCTACAAACGTTTCAGCAACATCTTCATCTGGCAAGATAGTTGCGTAGTCAGTCACAAATTCATCTTCCTTGTCTTCGTAATATGCTTCAAGCAAGTCAAACCGCTCATCTCCGCTCAGCTCTCGCGCTTCATCTGAATGACGAAAGTCTTCACTCGACCAAAACTCGTCGGTGAAGTCGTCGGTGAAGTCGTCGTTATAGTAGGCCAAAATATGCGCGTATTCGTGAATGTAGAGGTCCTCGTAGATCTCTCGAACCTGATTGGCATACCGTTGATTGTATTGCTCGTAGGTATCACGATTAACTCCCACGATCCATTCATCTGTACCAACTTTAATTTCCACAAAAGCACCGATGTCTCTGGCCTCATCGTCAAATACTCGAAACTCATCAATGTACTCTCGGACGTTCATTTCACCAATTGTGTCGACCATAATGTCAAACAGGATCAGGTCGACAATTCTAACGCCCGTTCCGGCTTCAGAGACCAACTCACCCCGCTCAACTTTGTAGATTGCTTCAACCTCATCACTGTAGAAAACAGTGTCGTAGGGATCATCTGGCATTGATGGAGCAATGTCGTCCTCCGACACACCAGTTGTTTGTCGAGCTGCCAAAAGAGCTTGTAGCTCATTAATTTGTAAAATCAACTCATTGATCTGCATGATGAGCGCGTTTCGCTCTGCAATCGACAACGATTGAGCATGAGAGATATTCGGAAGACTGGCCGTGCCAAACATGAGCACAATAAAAAAAGCCGCGATTGATTTATTCATACTTAGTATTACCCTGGTTGATACAGATTCTTTCATGCGGCTGCAGTATAGCAAATTGGGTTGAATTCACCTCCTGGTTCAGGCATAATGGCGCGACCTCAAGAAGATGTCCACGTGGCGGAATTGGTAGACGCGCTACCTTGAGGGGGTAGTGAGCATTTGCTCGTGCTGGTTCAACTCCAGTCGTGGACACAAACATTCTGGGAGAATGTTTGTGAATGATAATTCATAAACTTCCCTCAACTGAATCTTGCGAGAGCAAATGAAGTTGTTAGATAAACAAAAGCCCGGCGCCGTGGCGCCGGGCTTTTGTTTATGATTTCTTCTCTTCTTCTTTCTCTTCAGCTGACTCCTCTTCCTTTACCTCTTCGGCTTTTTCTTCAGCAGGCTCTTCTGTAGTTTCTGATTCCCCGGCTTTTTCTTCGGCGCCTGGAGTTTCCTCTGTTACTTCTTCAGTAGTTTCTTCCTCGACTTTTGCCTCTTCAGTTTTCGCTGCCTCGGCTGCTGCTGACTCCTCTTCCTTTACCTCTTCGGCTTTTTCTTCAGCCGCTTTCTTTTCGGCCTCTTCTGCTGCCTTAGCTTCCTCTTCAGCCTTTCGCTGTGCTGCTTCGGCTTCAGATTCTGAAGCAAGATTCACAAAACTCATGCGGCGCATCTGGCGCTTAATCTCACGTGCTACCTTCTCACGAATGTAGTAGAGCTTCGCTCGGCGCACCTTTGCTCGACGAACGATCTCAATCTTGTCGATGTTCGGTGAGTAGAGGGGGTAAATCTTCTCAACACCAACACCACTCGCCACCTTACGTACCGTAAAGGTCGCTCCTGGCTCATCACCATGCTTGCGTGAGAGTACGATACCTTCAAATACCTGGATACGGGTCTTACCTTTATCCTGGATTTTTTGGTGGACACGCACGGTATCACCGGCCTTGATTCCCAAAGCCTTGCGGTCCACCATATTGACGGGCGAAATTGCCACTCCTGCTAATGCTGTTGACATAGTCTTGAAATCTATTTGTAGCGTTAAAAAACGTGCCCTAATGTAGCATAGCTACTCTCCTTCCGCAATCCTCTCGGCCGCAATTTCAAAGGTAATTGGTACCGGAGCGATAAGCCGCTCCTCCTCACCACCGGGAAGAACGATTTCTAACATATGGGCATGGAGTGCCAAGCGAGTCAGTTCCAGGTTGTTTGATTGCTCCAACCGCTTTCCAGCATACAGCTCATCACCCACGATCGGTCGATCAACAGCTTTCATGTGCACGCGTAATTGGTGCGTGCGACCCGTCTGCGGGAGTAATCGTATATATGAAAAAGATTCGCCTTGGTATTCCCCTATGCCAATAGTTTCCCAATTGGTGAGCGCATCTCGCAACGCACCCTTAGCTCCACGCTGTGCGGAGCGCTTCCGAAAATCACTCGCGCTCCGGCCAATTGGCCGATCAATGGTGCCCCACGATTCATTCATCCGCCCATACACAAAGGCCCGATACTCTTTTTTGGCCAGACGATCGTGAAACTGAGCCTTAAGGTGCTGATGGGCGTCTTGTGTCTTTGCCAATATAAGTACCCCAGAAGTTTCTCGATCGAGGCGATGCACTACTCCCGAGCGCTCTAAGAGCTGCCCTTTTGGTGAATGACCTTCCTCACCTACCCCGCGTACTTCAGGTGAACGTTCCAACAGCCAGTCAACCACGGTCGCCTCATCACTTATCCCATCTTCATGCACCATCAAACCAGATGGTTTATTAATCACCACCACTGCATCGGTTTCAAAGAGAACCGTAATCTCACTAGGTTCCGCGACGGCGTTCTCGGGTTCCATATTCTTCGAGGATAGCATCGAAATCTGCTCTTGTCAGAGCTGGCCAATGTTTATCAATAAAATGCAGTTCACTGTACACCCCTTTCCAAGTCATAAACCCTGACAAGCGATGTTCGCCGCTAGTGCGCACGATCATATCTGGCTCTGGTAGTTCGGCGGACCATAACAAAGCTTCAAAATTTGCTTCGGTGAGTTCTTTTCCAGCAGCGATCGCTTGATTAACAGCCGCCACAATTTCTGCCCGACCTCCATAGGAAAGGGCAATCCAAACGGTAGTACCTTCATCATACTTCTTACTTTTCTCTTCTAGCTCTGCAAACTGCGCCTGCAGTTTCTCCGAAAAATCACTCCAACGGCCAACAATACGGACCCGCACTCCTTCTTCATCAATTTTCTCGTCCATTTTTGCGAGCATCTCGCTAATCAGGTTCATCAAATAATCAACTTCACGCTGCGGCCGATTCCAGTTTTCGGTTGAAAACGCGTAAAACACCGCATGCCTGATCTGGTTATCCCGAAGCCAGCGCCCACACTCGACAAACACCTCATGACCATGCTCGTGTCCTTTCACAACATCGAGCCCCTGACTGTTCGCCCACCGACGATTACCGTCCATGATAAAACCAAGACAACTAGGTAACTTCGAATTAGCCTGTGATTGTTCACTCATACATTAATGCAACATTGAAAAATCATGAAAGGTTTCTTTAACTGAACGCCATTCTACCGTCACTGACTCGACTTCAGAGAGAAGTGAACCTTCGTTCAAATACTCTACCATCTCCTTCAGGGTGTCTGGTTCACCTTGCGCACAGACACTCACCGTACCATCGGGCTCATTCCGTACCCAACCGACAACGCCAAGGTCAGTGGCAGCACCCAACACATAGTCACGATAGCGAACCGCTTGGACCTTACCCGAAACTACGCAGAGCATTTCAATCATCGGTCATGAGTATACAGGATTGAATTTTTTTGGAAAATCGGTACTATAGTGCGACCAAATAGATGCGCGAATAGCTCAGTTGGTAGAGCAGCTCGTTTACACCGAGAAGGTCGGGAGTTCAAGTCTCTCTTCGCGCACAACGTTAAAGAAAACAGCCCCTGCGGGCTGTTTTCTAGTTGTGCGAGGCGGAAGCATGTTTTTCTCCCCTGCCCTAGGAAGAAAAACGGCTGAGCCGGGGTCGAGAACACTTAGTAGATTGAGTCCGCAGGACATTAATATACTTAGTGATTCGTGACCACAGTAGCCAAGTCTCTCGCACAAAAACTTTACTTATCAGTATTTACATTATATTGTTCGAGTCGGATATCGAGGCCTCTTGTGGCCAATAAGTTCAACACTCACAGGAGAATCGTAGTGGACATTATTTTCCTCCAAATCGGCGGGACCATCGACAAGTGTTATCCGTCGGGCGAAGACAACCACGGCTATGCGTTTGAAATTGGTGACGCCGCCTATCTTTCTGTCATCGGCCGTGCCAACCTGGCCTACAGCTGGTCAGAAGATACGGTTATGAAAAAAGACAGCCGCGACATGACAGACGAAGATCGTGCGGCGATTCGTAATTATGTCGACGAGAGTGGCGAGGAAAAAGCCATCCTTACGCATGGCACCGACACAATCCACCTCACTGCAGAAACCCTTTCTGACATCGAAGGTAAAACTATCGTCCTTACCGGTGCGATGCAGCCCGAGAAGTTCAGGGACTCGGATGCCGACTTCAACCTCGGTATGGCGGTGGCAGCAGCACAGTGTCTACCGCATGGTGTCTACATCGCTCTTCGCGGTGAAGTGAAGAGGTGGGATGAATATGTTCCCCGCTGACGCCAGCTTCGCAATAAAACTGAAGCACCTCTTCCGTTTCGACGGAAGAGGTGACTTTTTCATTGTGCACAATTTGACTTGACCTACATTCGTGGTGGGAGTATTTTGCAGATAGGTGCCAAGCGCACCAGAAAGGAGCTAGTATGGCTGATGGCGGACTATGCCCGGTACCACGCTATGCTTATGGCCTCGGCACAGAAGCTGCCGAGCTGATCGAGCAAGTTACGAGTGGCCACCTCGTCGAACTACCACCTGACGCTCGCAAAACGTTACAGTTTTGCAAAAAAATGAATGCAGCAAATATAGCCGCAGAATAAAGAAACAAAAAACTACGTAGAGCGACCCACAGAGACATTTTCACCCATAGCAACTTTTTGCATATAAATGATCTCTCAACGGCCGCTCTTTCTCTTCTACAATTCCGGTTCGACCGGCTTTTTTATTTTCATATTTTAGTAGGCAGATTGCCTTGAATGTCTTTCGAGGTTAGTATTGCACTCAACAAAAATGTTAGTGAGTAGATTGCTTTCATGATTGTTTGAGTGCGCTTTGCACTCAACAAAATTTGCCTCCCAGGCAAATTTTGCCCCTGTAGTTTAATGGATAAAACAGGAGACTTCTAAGCTTTAGATGGGGGTTCGATTCCTCCCGGGGGCACCAAAGTAGAAAATTTGATTTTTAAAACAAAACCATCCCTATTTTTAGGGATGGTTTTGTGGTTCCAAGTTTTTGAAAATTGGTGTCAGAATTTTGAGAAATATTTTGGTCTGTTGGAACCAATTATCTTGAGTGATTTTCTGGTTCAAACATCTCAGCCAGCTTCTTTATTGTTGGAAAAACGTTCATCGAAACTATGTCTTCCTTGTTAACAAATTTTATATTTACACACTCGTCTGAAGGTGTGAAATCCAAATTCTCGAATTCTGTCTCATATATTACGTTCACAATCCAAAGCCCCTTGTTTAAAGTTTGGTCTGTAATGAAATAAGACGGACGGTCAGCGACTTTAGTAACCACTAACCCCATCTCTTCATCAACTTCACGAGGAATATCCTCTTGTGGAGTTGTGCCCCAGTCTAATCCTCCTCCTGGAAGCTCCCAGACGCCACTTTCCTCTTCACAAATTAAAAACTTATCTCTGGTCTCATTTAAAACCAGTGCCTTGGCACTTACTCGATAAAAACATTCTGGTATCTCACTCATATGCATGAGTATAACACCATATTTAAGCCTCAATAGCCTCTTTCAAATCCAACCAACCTCTCAATTCTTCCTCAATCTGGTTCCATCTAAATAAATCAAGGGGCACATCATTATATTTTGACTGCTAGACAGCTAAGCACAGCTTCTAAGCCGTATTTTATAGCTACTCAAATTCGACGTTTGAAAACCCCTCCCAGGAGGCCGAACTTTAGTCTTCCTTGGTTTTGATTTCATCAAGCTTTCCCTCAATCAGCTGACGTTCGAAGACGCGCTGTGCGATTTCTAGGTGTCGCTTGATATGTTCGTCTTCGGTCATAGAGATACTGTATCAAAAAGAAACACCCGCCCCAGAGAGGGACGGGTGATTGTCATGGCGTACTCGCCTATGCAGCCCTGGCTTCTATGAGAAAGTCAGAGACTTGAAACGTCGAGCCGTAAGGTTCTTCAGCCGGGGCAACGAGATGATCGCCATGTGCGCCGATGCGGTAGAGACGAGTGGTAATAGTCAACCTCCGGGAAGAGGCGGTTTCTCCCAGACACCGACGACCCCAAAACGCAACGATCTCATTCAGATCACTCCGTGTTTCCCCGCATCCGTTATCGAGGAACTCAAGGACGACAGGGATCGACATCGGGTCGGTAATCTCGATTGTCGCCAGATCGATCTCCCGCCGGAACAGAAACCTCGTCTCTGCCTCGCCCTCGATTGAAATCTCCCATTCGAGTCGCAAGGTGCAGTTTGAGGTGACACCATGCTGCGGCAGTGCTGCTGCAAGCATTGCCTCGAACTGTGGGCCCAGAATCCTGCTGGTCAACTTGCGTGAATCAAATTCCATCTTTTACCTCCAGACAGCATCCCCCGACCACCGAGTCGGGGTTCTGCTTGCTGGAGACAAATCCATATACAATAAAGCAAATTTATTAAATTAATTCAATAACTTGAACAATTTTTCAGCCTTATTCTTCTCTTTGATATCGTGACTGGTTCGGCTCTTATCCCGCTCAAGGGCACCGATATCGGTCTCAGTGATAATACCCCTCCTTCGAGAAGTGGTATGCGCTGGGGCACCGAAAGAAAAAGCTGGATTCATTTCCAGTTTTTTCTTTTGGTCCACGGAATCGAAAGGCACAGCGATAGCGAGCCAGGGTCGTGAGCGATGTATTTCCCTTCAGGAAATAATCGACTCCTGGCCGGTTCACCTAAGGCACAAAATATTTGGGAAACATTTTGTGGTTATCTAACTACAAAAACCAAAACGAGCAGTGCCTGCGATAGCTGCACTGCGAGCTATTCTCCTGTCAGTCTAAAACTGCAACTCAATCTCCCCTTCTGGTTCGCTATCTGTCTCCTCTTCGTCATCTGTAAGCTCAACTTCATCAACTGATTCAACTACAGGATCTGGCTCTTCTGTCTCACTTTGTTCATCTTCTGTAGCAGGTTCCTCAGTTATTTCTGCTGATGACTCGGCAAGCTCGCTATCACTTTCTTGCGTCGCAGACTCAGTTGAAGTGGCTCGCTCATCGGTCACCACAGTCTCGGTAGTTTCCACTTGTATCAATTCTTCAACACTTGTATCAATTTGAGCCCCGACTAATCCTTCATACATATCAGTCTTTTCACCAAACCGATCAATCGCTGCTTGAACAATTTCACCTCGATACGCCACTGACACAACCGCTGATTCGCCACCAACTGGATCAAGATTACTGTAGCGCTCAAATTGTTGCCACACCCAATACGAACCGACACCAACTACCACCACGAATCCTAACAAACCAACGAGCCACTCTCGCTCTGGGTGCATGATTTGATGATCACGCCGACCCCGAGCACGCTTCAAGACATGTCTTGCCATTTTAATGATGTCTTTTTTCTCAATCATACGAAGCAATGCTAAGGATTAATTCAAGCGTGCCACTTACCTGTCCCTGGTTAAAGCTAAGTTCCATTGTGGTAATTACATTTTCATAGGGAATGGTTTCAAACATGGAAACAATTTCTCGGACTTGTCGATCAGAGCCAGAAAATGAAAACGAGGCTTCAAGCGAATCAAAATCAGTACCGCTGCGTTCAACTAAGTTAAGTGACGTGGTCTGGAGGCGAACCCCGCGCTCAAAGGCAACTCGCTCGATTTCTGCGAGGAAGTTGATGGTTTCGTCTTCGGTAAGGATAAAGTTAGCGAGTTGATTTCGCTCAGCTTCAGTCTGCTCGACCAGTTGGTTACTCTCGGTCGCTTGTCGCCGTAACGCTTCGTTATTGGCAACTAAATTCACTTCCTCCTCAAGCGAAGTGCCCAACTGATAGATTTCGTATGCCGCGAACGAAAAGGCGGCGGCTGAACCAAGAAAAAACAGAATAGCAACTACCCCGATACTTTTTGTCTTTCTGGTGATCATGAGGTTGGCATGTTACTTATGTCAGGAACAATAGTAATCGAAAACAAAATGTCTTGGTTTTTAGCCAGATTCGAGATTGGTAGTTCTGCTGACACAAATTGTTCACTATCTTCAATGCTTGACCGATACTGGGCTAAATCTTGACGGGTAGCTGAAACTCCTTGCAGTCGAATCTCTCCGGCCATCTCAGGATCCTGCCGATCAAGGTAGATGCGACTCAAGGTAATGCCAGCTGGAGCCAGGGCTTCGAGCTGATTGAGGTAGGTACTAAACGGTGTCGGATCACTGCCCCGAGCGAGTAGGCGGGCAATATTATTAGCATTGGTGATAATGGCGTTATTTGCCTCGAGCTGTGCCTTGGTGGTCGCAGCAACTTGTGATGATTCGGCGTAGGCAGCTTTTTGTTGGTCAACCAATACATAGAGCGGTACATTCAACACTGACACGATCAAAAGTCCAGCACTTAACAAAAACAACCAGACTGATACAACCCGCAGCCAATACTCAGTGACAACCTGACGTCGGGCGTGTGGAGGGATAAGATTAATCATAGCTAGACGGTGTTTTTTAGCGCTAGACCAACCGCGGTGGCATACCCAAATGAGTATCGTCGACCAATCGGTGGGATGGTGGTGTTGATGTCAAACGCATTCTGCCATACGTTGGCCCGCACGGTGCGAATACCCAGTGTTTCAGAAAGATATTCAGGTAAGCCTTTTAAATTGGCACTTCCGCCACACAGAATGACTGATTGAATACGTCGTTCTGAACGTTTGTAGTCGCGGGTGTGCCAGTACTGGATTCTGGTCGCTAACTCATCCTTGATCACTGACACCGTACTGATAAGTGCGTCATACACCTGGGTGTTTTCGACTCCCTTAATCAGGCCTTGGGTGTTTTTGATTTTGGTCAGTTCTGCTTCTGGGGTGTCGCCAAGTTCGCGGCGCAAGACACTGGATAGCTCATTGCCCCCAAAATCAATCGTCGAAGTGTACATGAGCGTACCACGATATACGATTCCCACCCCGGTTCTGGTTTTACCAAAATCAACAATGATATGTGCGGCTGGGTCGTTCTCCGGCAAGGCTGCCCGAGCAATCGCCTGCGCTTCAACCTCAAACGAAACCGGTACTAATCCTGCCTTGGTACATGACTCGTAATAATTCATGATCGTATCGCGAGAGTAGGCCGCTACTGCCACTCGCACCATGCGCTCACTGGAATCGTCGATAATTTCGTAATCAAAAAATGCATCACGGGGAGAGATTGGTACGTTTTCTTCCAGACGAAATTCCAACAAACCTCTAATTTCTTTAAAGGGAATACCCCGTTTGATCTCAGTCTCAAACAGATAGGCGCGTTCTTCCGGCAAAGACACTCTGACGTAGGGTGAGGAAATAATTGAGCGCACTTCTTTCAAAACGTCAGTCAGTTTACCTTTATCTTTCACTTCCCCGCGCTTTAAAGTACCGTTGGGAATATCAAGGTCACCCCAGCGATTAAGCTCATACCCTTTCTCACGCGCCGAAACATCAAACTGCACATACTTAAGTGACGTATCAGAAATATCCACGCCAACACTGGGCATGGTGATATACGCCGGCGGCGGGATAAGCTTCGTAACATTCGAAAAGACCGACATGTCCCTATCATTATACGATGAATGCAGCTCACTAATAGGGTCAACCCACACTTACATAACGCGGGAAATAATGTAGATAGCAAATAAGACAGCCGCAATCGCTGCGATGAGATGAAGGTTGCGCTGCATGACCGGTAGGGCCTTTGGTCCCACTGCGTAAGCCGCAAACCCAACCAGACCAAGCCTGAAGAACCGACCAAAAATAGACGCGATAATAAAGGTCACGATATTGATTTGTAAAAAGCCACTCGCTAAGGCAACCAGCTTATAAGGAATCGGCGTAAAGGCGCCTAAGAGTACAAATACAAAATCACTTTGATTAATACCTTCCGCGACTGAATTAAATCGTTGCTCAAGGCCAAATGTTTGTAGCATTGAATTGCCAATAAGATCAAAAAAATATATTCCAACTAAATATCCAGCGATACCACCGATCACCGAGGCAATCACCGAAACGAGAATGTATCGCTTCCAGAGTTCACGCTGGGCAATAATGAGCGCTACTAAAAATGGATCGATCAGAATCGGAGCAAACATTGACTCAGAAAACGCAATGCCTGCCAAAATCCACTCGGCATACTTTGAGCGAAGCCATTTAATGGATGTCTCCGATGCTGCGGTCATCTCTTTAGACTACACCAGACAGCCTCTTACAGCGTAAGCTTTAGCCACACCAATAAAGCTCCGAGCACGATACCAATTATAGTCACCAGGAGAATCTGTCGGCGTGCAATCGCGAGGGCATGATCACCAAATCGATACGTCACCCAGCCAACGATGGTGTAGCGAAGACCTCGACCAATTAATGACGCCAGTAGAAAGAGCCAAAAATTCGCTCCCGCAAACCCAACTGCTAATGCGACAATTGTATAAGGAATCGGCGTAAAGGCGCCAATCAAAGTCAGGACAAATACTCCATCTTCCAGAAGATGTGTCATTGATGTCAATTCAGTCACCAAGCCCGGACTGAGCATAGTGGTAACTAAGAATTCATAAAATCCCAGCGCCATGAAATACGCTGCCATACCGCCGACCACTGAAGCTGCGGTGGTTGCAAACACGGCTTGTACTGCTTTGGCACGCTCAGCCAAAATGTAGGCAACCAGCACCGGATCGGTAACCACTGGCACGATGAGAGCAGATTCGATAAAAGAAATAAAAACCACCGACCATAGACCATAGCGTGAACGCAGAAATGTCGCCGCCCGGCTGGCAGTTTCTTCTATATGTACGGTGGCTTGTTGGCTAATTGGTTTACTCACTAGTTGATCTTAGTTCCAGCTGGTACCTCTTTCATAGGATGTAGTAGCGCGAAAGATGCCTCGTCGCCACCGGCCAAAATCATCCCCTGGCTCTCTAACCCACGAATGGTTCTCGGTTCAAGATTTACCAAAAACGGACATTGCTTCCCCACTAACGACTGCGGATCATCAAAAAACATTCGAATACCTGAGACAATCTGTCTTGGTGAAGCTTCACCCACGTCGACCGTCAGTTTTAAAAGCTTATCTGCATCTTCGACCACCTCTACGGTAGTGATGGTGCCAAGTTTGATATCAAGTTTGGCAAAATCGTCATACGAAATCATCTCCATACTAGTGTTGCTTGAGTAAATAACTATTTAAAATTACGGCGGCTGCTGCTGCGTCGGTATCTTTCGTGCGACCCTGAAAACGAATTGCTTCTTGGGTTGAATAAAATTCTGGTTCAAGGTGAATTGGAATCGGAACCTGTAAGGTTAGTTCTTGCATGAATGCTTCGACTCCAGCCTGGACTTTATTGTCTTCACCATCGAGATTTTTTGAGTGACCAATCACTACCGCTTCGACACTCTCGTCTTCAATGACCTGCGCAACGGCTTTGACCAACTCATTATTATTCTCCAAGACAACCGCTGGAAATGCCATGGTGCCTGATTCATCAGACAGCGCCAAGCCAACTCGTTTCGTACCATAATCAATTCCTAGATGCCGCATCGGCTAAGCATAGCACACTGGACTTAGTGGCCATTTTTGGTACCATTTGCCGCACCAATCAAATATATGGAGGGATGGCTGAGTGGTCGAAGGCGTCGGTCTTGAAAACCGAAGACTCTTTACGGGGTCCGTGGGTTCGAATCCCACTCCCTCCGCATGAATAAATCGGTCCGGATTCTTTCCGGACCGATTTATTTATATCTGAGTGTGATGAGAAGTTTATGCCCTGGAGCGATAGCATAAGGGTAAATCCCACTCCCTCCGCATGGAGGAAAATCACTGAATATAAAATTCAGTGATTTTTCTTCACCTTGTGAAGAGGTGGAATTCGAGGTTTATGCCCCGAAGCTGAAGCGTAGGGGTAAATCCCACTCCCTACAGGAACCTCGTATTTAGCCAAAAAAAGTAAAAACTATTCTGCAGCCGTCAGCACAAACTCAAGCGCTTCATCGATAGTCCAGTGAGGATACGTGACCTGGTCGACTTTAACCCGACGTAGTAACCCGTTGGTGAGCTGGCCAGAGGTAGAAAATATAATCACCGTTAACCACTCAGACTCTGTATCATCAGCTTCAGTAATGACTCCTAGAGTTTGCACCGTTTCAGAAGGCCAGGCTATCCAGACGACACGCTCGCGATTTTCTGGGTCAGTATTATTGAGCTGCTTACTCATTCGATCAACACTATTTGTAAATCGAGTAAATAACGGCAGCCGGCTCAGATACTTCCAGAGATATTCTTTCGCTACATACCCTACAAGTACTAACACAACAACAATACCCAAGGTGGTCAGCCCAACGGCTAGCACCATGGGCATATCTGATGTCTCCAGGTAACTCACCAGCGAGTTAGCGCCCGGAATGCGGTTAACAAATTCTTCTAGCACTACCCACGGAACAAGTGTGACGGTGCACATTGCTACTCCATAGAGTAGATACGTAAGGATATTCTGCATTGTTTCTTTACGAACACTCATGGCACTCGAATTTTAGTTCTGGGGGAAAGGTAGGTGATGATTGTTGATGATGCTTTCCCCAGACATAAAGTGAGTCAAGGATTGGCATAGCACCATGACCGTATGTCGTTAGTGAATACTCAACCTTAGGTGGTACTTGGGTGTATACCTTTCGATGTACTAGCCCATCATGTTCGAGTTCTCTGAGCTGCTGCGTGAGCATTTTCTGTGATGCGGCAGGGATAGCCCGACGTAATTCACCGAATCGAAAAGTGTCTTGATGCAAGTGCCACATAATAATTGGTTTCCATCGACCGCAAAGAATCCGCGTAGAACTATGAATTGGGTTTTCTGTTTCGTTTTTCATGTATATCACTAGTTACTTATAAGTGTGTACAGTACTTTAAAGTACGTAGTTGTTGATTCGATACCAGAGTATATACTCTAAACATAGACTTTAAAAGTTAATCATTTCAGTTCCATGGTATGAAACTTCTAGCATTCGGAGGTAGCAATAGCACGACCTCAATCAACAAACAATTAGCCACATTCGCTGCTCATATGGTCAAAAACGCAGATATTACCCTGTTGGATTTGAATGATTACCCACTACCCCTCTATAGTCCAGACATTGAAAAAGCAGATGGAATCCACGAAAACGCTACCGCCCTATGGGACCTGATTAGCGAAACTGATGGGATTGTACTTTCGTTAGCCGAATATAACGGCTCTTATACGACCGCCTTCAAAAATATGTTCGATTGGTTATCACGAATTAACATGAACGTATGGCAGGATAAACCAATGCTGCTACTAGCCACTTCTCCAGGAAAGCGCGGTGGAGCGAACGTTCTACAAACTGCAGTTGAGGCCTTTCCACACTTTGGTGGTACTGTGATAGCAAATTTCTCTTTACCCCTTTTCCCAGAAAACTTTACGGCTGGTCAGCTTACTAATGAAGAAAAGCGAGCAGAGCTGCTAGCTAAAGTTGATGAATTCACCGCAGCATTACACAAATAACATAAGTATATGTAGATATGAAACAGTATATTGTAATTGGATTGTTAGCGGTAGTACTTGGTTTTGGAGCTTATTTCATGGCTGAAGAAACATCGTCGACTGATCCTGCAGGACCAGTCAAAACAACAATTGATACAAACTATCAGCTACCGGGTGCCTCGGTCCTAGCATTTGGTCCTGAGCATGTGCTGTTTATTGGTGATAGTGTTGGAGCCAGTGTTACTGCCGTTGAAACAGAAGCAACCGAACTGACCGATCCAATCCCGTATAATCTCGAAGGTTTCGACTCACAACTAGCAGAGGTACTCGGCGTTAGTGCAAGAGACGTGTTGATTAATGACATGAAGGTACATCCTGTCAGTCAGGAGGTATATGTGGCAGTTAAAATTGGCCACCAGCCGGGGGCTCCGGCGGCCATTGCGATCGTGAATCCGATAACGACAGCGATTCGATTCCTTGAAGTAACCGAAACAAACAGCACGAGCGTTACCTTGACCGATCCCGCTTTAGACGAACCACTTTTCTGGAATGAGACGCCCGCTAGTGCGCTCTCAATTACTGATATCGATTATAATGAAGGCTTCATCTACGTCGCTGGTCTGAGCAATAGTGAATTTGCATCAACGCTTCGCAAAATCCCCTATCCGTTTGATGGTACCCAAACTGCCATAAACAGCTTAGAGATTTATCACGCGGTCCATACCCAAAACGAAACCCGTGCCCCGATTCGCACCATGCTCTTTGATGAATTCAATGGTGCATCAACCTTACTTGCTAGTTATACGTGCACTCCACTAGTGACTATTCCAACTGGAGATATTACTGAGGGAGCCGATATAACTGGTAAGACTATCGCGGAGCTAGGGTACGGCAATACGCCGATTGACATGCTGATGGTTGAGACACAAGGTTTTGATGGCTCAACCAGCAAAAGTCTGGTGGTGCTGAACAAAAATCGTGGCGGCAGTATGATCCCCTATGAATCTGTCGTAGCGGGCGCAGCTGGTCCTGGTATGGCCGGGGAACGAGCCATGTTTGCTTCTGGTCTCGAAGGAATTCAAGAAATTCCAACCGCCAACGTCATGCACATGGATGTTCAAAATCCGCAAATGCTAGCCATGATTCGTCGTGACATTGATACAGGTGGTGTTGACCTAGTATCTGAGCTTACTGGCACTTTTTTGCGCCTGAGTGACTTCATCTCAGAATATGATTTCCCTGACTACCGATACCCAGAAGAGCAAGCTGGTACCAAGCAATACCACGATATGGTCAAGCAAATGGAGGGTTATCCTAATCTGACCTCAGAGGCACTTGGTCGCTAAACAAGCAAGCTATGCCGGGCCATCACATCAGCTGGTACAAGCCTGCTGGATTAGTCATACTCTTTATTTTGTTGGGTTGGTTGCTCTATGGCAATTTAGAACCGCACGCAAACACTGCTACCGGTCCCCAGGTCACTGCGGTGTACCCCACTAGCGACGTGCTTCCAGCCAATCTTCTGCGGCTCTATGTTCAGTTTTCTGAACCAATGAAAACTGTAGGTAACCTGGAACGTATCCAATTACTTGATCAGTCAGGCACAGAAGTGCCGCATGTTTTCTTCAACAATGTCCAGGAGCTATGGAATCATGAACAAACACAACTGACGCTTATTGTCGATCCAGCCAGGGTGAAAACTGGTTTAGTTGCGCACGAAACCCTCGGACGAGCTCTAGTACCTGGAAAAACATATACATTAGTAGTTGCTGGGCTTGAGAATACATTTCATCAGCCGATGCCTGAAATGTATGAGAAAGCTTTCACTGTCACTGACGCTGATTTGAACACTCCCGATCTTTCCCGGTGGGAATTATCAGCAGTCGCCGTCGGATCCAAAGCAGCGTTAGAAGTAACTTTCCCCGAACCGCTCGACTACCTCTCCCTACAACAAAGACTGACGGTGACCACGGCTGAAGATGTGGTCGTGCCGGGAACGATCATGATTACCAATCAAGAAACTATCTGGCGCTTTACTCCTGCTGCCTCGTGGGAAGCTGGCGAGTATCGTCTTCAAGTTAATACTCGCCTTGAGGATCCAGCAGGCAATAATCTGAACGGTTTATTTGATCACACGGCAGACGGTTTGCACTATGACCGTGAAGGAGTGACTGAGTTTATTCCGTTTACTAGCATATAGTAAAGTTGTGATGGCTTTCAGTATTTACCGACACCTACCCATCCACTTCTACCCTACTAAGAAAGCCTTGCTATGCTACAATTTTTTTAATGGAAGGCACACCGCGCGCAATTACCTGGGAAGCCCCCGAACACCAGCACATTGAGAAAAATAGTGACTGGTTTTGGGCGCTTGGGATTGTAACGATCGCAATGGTACTGGCCGCCCTCTTCTTTGGCAATATACTCTTTGCGTTTGTACTCGGGTTAGCGGGAGGTGTAGCGTCTCTTCAAGCAGCCCGAAAGCCTCGGATTATCCCGTTTGCAGTGACAGTGCGAGGGGTCCGAGTCGATGATCAACTATATCCATATTCAAGCCTTGAGGCATATTATATTGATGAAGATAGTCCAACCGGCCCAATTCTACTTGCCCGCTCAAAGCGAACTTTCATGCCCCTTATTATTCTCCCGCTTCCGGAAGAGTATATTGACGATATTGATGACATTATTAAAGAACGACTTGAGGAGGAGCATATTGAAGAACCTTTCTTTTATAAGCTGTTGGAATTTTTAGGGTTTTAATTACTCTTGTTTAGAGTCATCCTGACGGTCACCAATCTAATTTGTTTCGATATTCTCACAAATTAGCAGGTGCCGCGGAACCCGGCTCACTGGCCCGAAGGGAACCCGGCTCTGCCATTCGACTCCTGGCGAACTGTCTCCCGGACAGTTCTGCTCGAGCACAAAAGAAAACACCCCCGATGAGGGTGTTTTCTTTTGTGCTCTCGCCAGGAGTCGAACCTGGAGCGTCGGTACCGCAAACCGATGTTTTATCCATTAAACTACGAGAGCATCTCGTTTGGTGGCAGGATCATACCATATATTAACGAGTTTAAAAGACTCCTATTGACGATAGTGGAGATTTATTACTATTTAATTTGCCACTATTGAATAGTCTGGTGACGCTGGTTTAATAAAACTAGACAACACAGAAGAGGAATGGAGGAAACGATGAAACGACCTCTCATAAGAACTTCAATAATAGCGCTCTTCAGCTTACTTGTGACGAGTTGTGCAGTGCCTCAACAGCAGTCAATCAACCCGGAAACATTCAGTCCGACTACAGATGCCCCTCGTTGCTATACCGAAGGTGGTATGACTCAAATTGTAACTGGTGAGGCTACAGCTCAGTTTGACGAAGCTGGAACGATCGTGAAAAGTAAACCACTAGCGATTGGCTATAACCCTGAACAGCTACAGAACAGTGAGGGAACTGGGTGGGTTGCGATTTGGGCCGATCCAGATGATCGTGGACGTTTCAGTTGGTCTTGCAAAGAGGTGCGTGAATATTCCATTAAGATGAAGAGGGGTGGAATCGGTGCAACTCTTACATTCAAGCCAGAACAGGACGGCAAAGTGCGAAAGTTCAATGCCTCTCTTCACAGACTGTACAGTTTCACATTCACACGATGGAGGGATATTACCCCTTAAAAAAACGAAAAGCCCGCGCCATGTGATGTGCGCGGGTTTCTTCTTTTCTCTACTTACCTCGTTTGATGGCTGCGACCAGTCGAGATTTCTTTCGAGCAGCGGTGTTTTCTTTGATGACACCGCGCTTAGCAGCTTTATCAATTGCTTTGTACGCTTCTGGCAGCTTAGCCTTTGCGTCTTCAGGCTTACCAGCGGCAATCAGCTTGCGAATGTCTTTCACGACATCACTCATCACCGTTTTACGACGAATGTTAAACACGCGCTTTTTGAGCGATGAACGATGTGCTTTTTTGGCTCCAACAGTAATTGGCATATCTATAAATGTAAGTCACGAGACTATACCGTAGACCACCTAAAAGCGCAACCCTCCTGGGTTGCGCTTTTAAATATGTATGAGTTCTAGATTTCTTCAATTCGCGGAACTACGTTGACCGTGGCAATATCTGGGCTGACTGGATAGTCACATTCGACGTTAAAGGTAGTTCGATTCTCAACTGAAATTGGACCTTCGCTAACAACGACACATTGATCGGGTGATGGTGATACTTCACTAAGCACTTCATTGAGCGTACCGCCCTGGAGGGTACAATTGGCAATATCAACTGGCTTTTGCCAGGTAACGGTGAACTGGTCACCCGCTCGTACCAGCTCAGGAGCAGACAAACCTTCATACGGTGTACATGCTTGACCAATTCGCACTGTTGCAGATTCGGCAACCGTACCGGCAATGTTGCTACACTCTACCCCATACACTTCTGGTGAATCTGAGCCAACGAGGCTCGTAATAACGTCATCACCTGACCGAGCGTTCGCAGTAGAAAAATCTTTGCCACTTGTTGCGACACATACCGTCGAAGGTTCGCTGCCTCCATCCCAACTGACTCGAATATCATCACCTTCCGCAATCAGTAATTCTCCACCATCACCCTGACAATCGGTCGCTGAGCTGCCGTCCCATCGACATACCTGTAGATTTGCTTCTGGACGTTGAATAACACTTACGGTCACGTCCTGAACGGTGGTACCGCCAGGTCCAGTACAAGAAATTTGATAAAGCGTATCGGACGTCAACACTTCGGTTGTATACGTTCCGCCTGAAGTACCGAGCGAGCCACTCCATCCGCTATCACCATTACTAGCAGTACAAGAATCAACATAGCCAGTTGAGGTCCAGGTAATATCAGCAGTACTTCCTTCACCAATTGGGTTCGGTGTAGCATCAATAGTAACAACTGGTGTTGGTGCAAACACAGTAAACCCAATGGTGCCTGATTGATTATTATTTTCGTCAGTCTCTACAGATTGACCTAGGCCTGCTCCCAAAATATCGAGGACATCAGTATCGGCACGAATTTGGTAATTGCCAACAGCAGTTGGGGTCCAAGAAATCGTACGGGTGGTATTTGAATTGCCATTACCCCCGTCAGCATTAGACTGTATCCATCCACCTGGAGCTCCAGGACCAGCGCCAATAGATTGTGTGCTAATACTTTCAACTACCGTGGTTCCAGCTGCATCAAGGATATCAAAACCAACGTGATATCCAGATGTTACGCGGGAATTACCAACATTTAAGAAACGGGCGCTTAGATCAACTGGAGAATCAATCAAGAAACTACCACTTGTCGCACCATTAATCCTTTGTGTATCTACTCTTAGATCAGCACCACAGGTGATACTCCTAGAAATTGAATCCGGGGAACAACCAGCACCATTACACGCATGTACCCATACATCAGTTTGAACATTCGGGGTAATACCCCAAGCAATACTAGTAGCACCAGTATCTGCACAATAATCATTACTTGATCCAGCTGGGTTACATACACCACTCCAACCATCAACTCGATCATTAATACGGACAGCAAAGTAGGTCGTATTTGCTGGTGTATTCCAGTTTGCGTCGATCGTGGCTGCAGCATTTGCTCGACAAGAAACATTCAGTGTTGTTGGCGCACTTGGTACACCAGTGACGGTAAAGTTACTCCAAGCTGTAATATTGTTGCCTTCATTTGATTCGGTAACAGCCCCAAAGACATCAGTTTCAGCTCGGACACGATAGGTACCCGGAGACGTTGGTGTCCAACTGGTACTGCGAGCTTGATTGCCATTAATAGCCAAGCCACTAACACCAACGTCTAGATTAGCAACCCCTGATCCCCCAACAGTTTGGACCCTAAACCGAACATGAGAACCTCCACTAGCTGCCGTACCGGTATTAAAGACCGTAGCAGAAAATGTAATGGCGGTGCCAACTTGGCGGGTAGCACTAATTGCTGGGTTAGTGACTGTTAAGTCTGGGCGGGGAGGTGGAGCGCTGCTACCACTAGCCGGCATCGCAAAACCCCCTGCTTCGCCGCGCGGCGAGAGCTCAACGATCCCCAGCTCCACAGAATTACTCTCCGTTGTTGGGACTGAAGTAGTTGATTCTCCAACACCAGCCAAACCGCTAGCAATGCCGCTAGCAACGAGAGCAACTTGGGTTATTAGTCCGACAATGGACTCCATTACTGTTTATTATGACACAGTTTTCAGAAGCTGAATGCTACTGTGCACAAATTTAGTTACCAGCTTCTGTGAGAGCAATATTTTTTTCTATGGCAGTTTGAAACTCCGCCAAACCGCGCGCCCAACTGTCAGGATGATTGCCTGGGTACGAATTTCCCCAATCTTCCGGGGTAAGCTCTCTTGCCTCTTCAGCCGCTAGTAGAAAATTGTTTCGAGCACCCAAAGTGTCACCAGTATTCAAAAGTGCTAGCCCATACATATTTAAGAGCCACGGATTATTAGGAGTAAATCTTAAACCAACCTCCAATGGCTCAAGCATCTCGTCATATTTTCCTTGCGCAAAATAAATCCACGTCAAATCAACACGCGCCCACGGTGCTTCCGGATCGAACTCTATATACCGTAGAAACCCTTCGGCGCCTCGCTCCCAATCTGCAACATCACCAGACTGACGAGCTTTATAACCGTAAGTTAAGCCAATCATGTAATGTACATTTGGCACCGAGTCTCCGAAGTATTCGAGTTGCTTATCAAACTTGTAGAGCGCAGTGTCAAACTTCCCCTCCAAAAAATCAATCCGACCCAATTGATACCACGTGAGATCGTTTCCAACCGGATCTTCTCGCAGAGCTTTATTGTAGTAGCGCCGGGCTAAATAAAGATCATAAGGCAGAGCTGGATCATCATCGTGGTTAAAGTAATATTGTCCAAGTTCAAAAGAAGAAGCATCTGCTAATTCTGGGGGTAACGAAACAGTAGCTGTAGTTGCTTTACTAACTTCAAAACTGGTCTCATACCAAGCCAGGACGCTCAGGACAGCGATCGCAATTACTACAATAAGAATGTGCAGTTGTTTCACCAGATTATGATAGCATTCCACGTTTTATGTGTTGATTCGACCGAGAGCAAATTTATATATCACTGTCTCGTTGTATTGATCTAACTGTAGTTGAGTACTAGTTTCAGTTTCCGCGAGACCAATCGGTGCACAAGCAACATCAAGCGCGCTAGCAATAAGTGAGATATTTTGTCCGATATGCCCTGCTTCAAGCAGCACATTTTGGTACGCCAGTGTTCGGTACACTGGTACGACCCGTTCGGCCATCATTGAAATACATAAATGGATAGGGGCTGCATTTAATTGTTCCGGAGCGAACCGTCGCTTGCTAGTGGTCATAGCTTCAATGCTTATAAGACGTACTGTTTCAAGAACATGTAAGTCAGGTCGGTAATGATACCAACCGCATGACAAATCATTCATCAGACCAACTGCTATGTAGATTTCAAGCGGAAACAAACCTCCCCCAGAAGGATGAGTCCGATGAGGCTTTTTTGTGCCAGGATTTTGAAGATTATCACGCTCACCCAATTGACCGACCGACCAATACAACAAAGTGCTCAGACCCTGGAGATCTATCTCAGAACTATCAAAATCTGGTTGCGATTCTCGTTTTGTAAGTACTTGCTCAAATGAGACTGTGATCGGCTCGGCTACTGGTAAATTTATTACATCGGCACCTTCATAACGTTTACCCCTTTTTTTGCCAGCTGGCAGCGTAAGAGCCAGCGGTTCGGACGCAGAATGGAAAAAACTAAAAAAAGGATTCATAATTTATACAAATGGGTGCGGAGTCGCGTTGTGCTGCACCTCTTGACCAGCCTCATTATGAGTAAAACGTCGACAGTTACGGGGGGGTTTTTGTTCATTAAAGAACATTGGGATGAGTTCGGGGGAAACCGCACGCACCACCTGAAGTCCAGCCCGTCGAGCAATCGGACCGGTCATGCCAATAAGATATAACGAGCACTCGGCTTGCCGAAAGCGCTCTAAGACAAACGCATACTGAGCTTGAGTATTTGTTTTCCCTACGCCAAAAGCGTTTTCGTGCCGACTAAGAAATTCCCGTTGCGTGTACTGCGGACCGGTAGTCAACCAAGCTACCTCAGTTGCCATCTCATGCAGATTCCACAAACGCGATCGATCTTCAATTGATCGTAATACCGAGCCAGAATGATACTCACGAAGCAGTTGTTCTTTAGTTTCTTGATGGACCTGACTCTGCTGGGCATGAAGACTCTTCAGCGCATCAACCACAAGTTGCTCAAACAAGCTGGCTGGGTTAAGACCGCACGCGACATGCACACGCACACCGTATGGTCCTTGTTTAGTGGTGGTAACAAGTGCCAAAACAGGTAACTTGAGGTCGGTTGAAATATCAATAAATTGCGTTGTCACTCCACAAACTGCAAGCTCTTCGAGAATGGTTTTTAGGTGTGGCGCTAGCGATTGCACTGTAGTAAGGGGAAGCTGCTCAGGAATCTGTTTCTGATACCACATCCGCAGAAACGCATCTCGCTCAACCAATTCCAAAGTGGCTGATAAAGAAGCTTTTGTGGTATTTACATGCGCAGCAGTGCCATTGGTATTTGACTCGCGAAATACTGGTTCGTGTGGGTGTTCTCGATTAAAAAACAAATACTGACCCGCCGCAGGCAACAACACCCGCTGTTTAGTCAAAGCATTGGTGCCAGAAACCCAAGACAACATAGTTTCTTCTTGTAGGGCTGCTGAGGGATCTTGATCCTGGGTGTAGATCATGAGACGTTGTGGGTCAATAGCCCCATCATTAATCAGTTTCTGATAGGTACCTGTGCGAAGATCGTTTTCAGAACGCCAATCAGCTACCGACCATCGCTCTACAAACTCCCCCAAAGAAGTTTGCACTGCCTGCTCAAGCGTAAGTCCACCACCGCTACCAACAGTGCCGTAAAATGGAAACTTTCGGCCGCTGGGAGAACTAAACTTTGTAGCAGAGAGATTAAGCGTACAGATTTTCGGATAGAACGGACGAAGCAGGTTGTATTCCCACTGACGTAAATATCCATTTTGATCACACCACGCCAAAAAAGAGCGTGTTTCCGGTCGAAAGGCTCGCAATGCTCCTAGGGTGTCTTCGACGTAGAGGGTTCGACCGGTAAGAGCTTCAACACTCCGGGCAGCTATGAGCAGCAGCTTTCTCAGCCAAAGTCGCCACCACCGTGCAGATGTAAAAGGCCCACTGGCTATAGCTAGCGAGTCATGGATGTGTTGTTGGAGAGACACCACCGGGAACTGCCTGGCTATAGTTGGTAGCAGGTGACTATACCGATAACTCATAATGCGCTTTAGCCTAGCATAAGAATGATTTATTGCACCACATTACTATTATTTAGCAATATTGCTTATATATAAAAGTGGTGTCTAATATTGTTAGACGTTCAAATCAACCAAACAAGGAGACCAGTATGAAACCGCTGGTAAAACTCATCTCTCTTTTGCTGGCGGGGACTCTTGTCGCTGCTTGCGAAACGGCCCAACCACTAAAAACTGTTGGTTCGAAATCTACGATTCGATATGGTGTTTCCGCAAATGAAATCAATGGGGCCGCCGTCCGATACGGCGCCACCGTTGACATAACAAAGGACCCACGACTTGGCTCTTTCAGACATATCGGCACCCGTGCTGAAGAAAAAACTGGAGAGTTGCTCCCCCACGTTTTCATGGTAAAGGTACTTCGGATCGATGATAAAAAGAAACGAATTGACTTCGAGTACTGGAGAAAGTTTGGCAGAAAACATGGAGGTGTAGTCCAAGCCTACACTGGCGTTGAGTTCAATGACGGGGTGGCCGAATGGTTAAATGAAGCTTACCAAAACCAAGCCCATCGTCTCATCTGGCGTGGAGCTGGAAAATGGGATCTGGAAAACAAAGCGTTCGATACACCAGGCAACCCAAAGGGAAGTGTCGCACTCCGTAGAGTGTTTTAATTTCTCAGAAGAAACGAAAAGCCCGCTGCGCGGGCTTTTTATTTTAACCGTAGATACTCTCCATCAGTGCCATCTCCCGCTTATCGAGCTCAGCACGCCAATCTCCAGCCGTCTGCTCACCTTCTTTACTCAGTGGAGTGTAGTAGCCGTGCGCTTTTAAGACCACATGGGTAGCATCTTTCCGAACTGCCGCAGTAAACTCGTAACGATCGCCAGCAATGAGATGGAGTTGTTCAGTTGTATCAGCGCCCTTCTCATTAGCAATAATGTCTCCAGCTCTATACTGTCTGCCAATAACCTTTTCTTCAGTAGATTCAACCTCTTTTGTGATAGCTGATTGTGGAGCCGTAGAAATACCTGCAATATAGTGGGGACGTGTAGCTTCGATCATAATTGAAGCCTGACCTTTTTGATCATAAGCCGCTTCAGGTAAAGCGACCACTAGGTCTGTCGGTAAATAGGCCCGGGGTTGAATGGTGGCAATATGCACCCATAAACCATGTTCGGGGCTCTTATAAGAGACGACAAGACAGTTACTATCACCACCGCCACCACTACTATGCGGAGTATCTGCATGAGCAATTGGGGTGTTCATTTTTTTGATTAAAGAAAGGGTTTCACTATCTGGAACGTGAAATGTCTGGGTACTTACACTAGTACCTCCAAAGAAAATCCCAGCAATCATTGAAACTGCCATGGCTACTTTTGTCGAGACACGCTGGAAGAACGGTACTGAACGAACCTTAGTCGCTAATCCATGAATTGCGTCACCATCCAAACCAGCCACCCAGTCCCGCCAAAATGAACTCACTATAAGAGCCCCGCCCTGTTCACGATTGACTGAAAAAGTTAATGTATCTCCCTTATTAAGGCGCAAGGTAGCAGATTTAGCTGTATCATGTTCAGATACAGCCGTTGCATTCAGCTTCTTAGTAATATCTTCTGTGTTGTTCAGAATAACTGCCGTGGCTGGTTTACGCTCTGTAGAACTAACTACATGAATTGTCTCGTGATCCCAACCCTGTAATGGTTCGTAACCAGAAGGGACCACCAGACTACGCACAGTGAGTTGTTGGAGAAACGATTCTTCTGGCTCAATTTCCTTCAGCATCATTTTCACAGCACCAGCCTGCTGGTGCTCAGATGAAAGCGCTACTGGGTAGTTATCAGCGCCAACCATGCCAGCCTTGAAATGAAGGTCAGCTTGAGAACGGTCCTTGAAATAAGAAGTGGGATTACCAACCATAACATCATTAAGCATTTTCCAGGTACCTCTCTCTTTTATATATAGGTAGGGTGTCGAACTACCTCCTCCAGCATCTGCATCGCCAGATGCACAAGTGCCACATGAAGACGAACCACTACCACCCGTATCACTTCCAGAATCACCATCAGCACCGCCACCACCGCCACCACCGCCACCACAACTGTCTGAAGCAATGAAGAAAAAGGGTATGAAGCTCCCTACTAATGAAACGTCAGTAGCGAAAGCTAGAATAAGAGCGGTTGAAGTAAGAAGGATCTCACGCCACCTAAGAGCGATAATGCTCAATGGGTGAGGGAATGAAAGTGATGAAGTCATAGTACATACATTATAACCAACTAGCCTAAATCGTCATCTGCTGTAATCAACGCTGTGCCACACTCTTAGTCAATCCAGTCACTCAGCGTGGCGAAATCGCCAGCCACTACCCCGTTTGGAAACGGGCGATGGGTTTGAGCACGGATATCGAGTTCGTAGAGAGCACCACTATTTTCATTAGACAAATCAGAATCTTTGTAGATCACAAATGATTGATTACCGGGCACCATTAGCAATTCCTTCGGAATTGTTCCCTCACGCATCGGCGTGAATCCCTGGTAATAGTATAGGTCAGGTCGAGTATTTGATTGTGTGTGAATATGAAAACCACCAAAACCAATGTCACTGATAACTATATGAACCTGATCGTCAGTCATTGCGAACACATCTCGATATTGAACCACCCAATTAGCATCGATGAGTACGGCATCTAACAGTTCCGTCGATACATCATAACTATAGAGACCATCTGAACGGAGATGTAATAGCTGATCTCCTGACGCACTCCACTTTGGTGAAACTCCTTGTGCAACCATGCGCGGATTTCCATCGCGCTCCATAATGTAAATTCCCCAATGATTAAGGTTTTCCCGATCAAACTCTTCTTCGCTAAGGGTTTCATCAATCGCACTAAAGGCAAATAAATCGGCTGCTTCTGAGTATTGTAAGTCACGCATCTCGGCTAGATCAGGCAATTCGACCACAGTAGTACCAGACGGGGACGCAATATGGAGATCCAGGTACTCTGAATAAGGGTAGTAAAAGCCGCTCGTTGGATCATACGGAGCTCCAAGATACGCTATAGTGGCATCGGCCAGACTCCCTTCCATGTGAACTGGAAACCGTTGGTAGGTAACACCATCGTCGTATGCTTCCAAAGAAATCACTCGCTCGTTACCAACGTCATATCCCTTAATAACAGAACGGCCTTCAGCAGTACCAGCATCACTCATGAGCATCACTCCTTCTGTGGGTACGATTATTTCAGGTGGCAAGGTAAGATCAGGGTTCTCTGGAGAGTTAGCATTAAAGACAAATAGCCATGCCAAACTAACAACAATCAATAGCGCTACTAATACAGCTACAACGATAGTTGAGTGATTACTTTTCGCCTCTTCAACGATTGGTTCCAATGGTTCGTTGTCCATAAATATAAAGTGCGCGTTAGTTTCAAACGTTACTTCAGTATACTATAGTTCAACTATGGATATGGCGGGAATGTATACAAAACCCTGGTTGCCAACACTGCAACCATGGTTAGAAACCAGACGATTTAAAACGTGGCAACGCTACTCTGCTATAGCACCTTCAGGACTAGCAAATTGGCAACAAAAAAATCTTCGAAATCTTCTCAGACATGCCACCACTCACTCCCCTTACTACGAGCATGTATTCCAATCAATTTCTACTAACACATTTACTCGAGAACAACTGAGCACACTACCAGTAACAGATCGGCAAACGCTACAACAAAGTTCTCTACCAGTAACCGTAACTGGTTTACCAGATTATGCTTACCGCTACCGCAGCGGTACAAGTGGTACAACTGGTGAACCACTTCACTTCTTCTGTGCGCCATACGGAGCTGGCATACCCTCCATTCATGATCTTTATCATACTAACAAATTGTGGCGGCCATTATTGTGGGAAGGTCGTACCATGGCAAGTATTAAACAAATGCGCCGCATGCAAAACACCCACCGCATCATGCCTGATGCACCTAATCAAATTCTCGTGCCCCCTCATTCACAAAGTGAGGGACCGGAAAAGACCGTTCAAATGCTGTTCGATTTCGAACCTGAAATTATTAGTTTCTATGCCAGTTTTGTGATGGAGATTGCTCATTATGTAGCTGACCATATCAAAACACCAATTACTATCCCTTACATTTTATTAAACGGTGAAAGACTTCATCCAGAACAACGAGAGTTTATTGAATCTGTCTTTAGTGGCACAACTATTAGCCGATACGGTCTAGAAGAGTGTTATTGGTCAATTGCTAGTGAAACAGTGGGTGGTAACGAACTTATTCCTTACCACGAAAGTGCCATTATTGAGATTATTGATGATAAAAATAGGCCCTGCCGTGTTGGTGAAGAAGGTCGAGTGATTGTGACCAATTTGGCGAACTACGTACATCCATTTATCCGTTATGAAACTGGTGATCGAGCAATCGTGACTACCCTTGAACCAACCTTACGATTTACGATCACGGGTAGGTCAATGTCATTGCGATTTCCGAGTGGGAATCTATCGAACAATACCGTCAATCGAATAATGACTCCACTCATCAACCAAATTGAGCGATACCAATTTCAAAAAACTAGTGACACCGAACTGCGTATACTACTTGTTCCCTTATCGCACTTCGAAAGCCAAATAACGACAATGATTTCTGACAGCATACGTCAAGTGTTGGGAACGGGGGTAAGTGTTACGATAGACAAAGTTTCGAGTATTCCTCGAACTGAGCGAGGGAAAACAACTGCCTTTGTCGATCTTAGTGCTACCACTCAACCGAAACGATATGAAAAAAACCCAATGGCTTAAACAACTCATTGCTGAGGAGGTGTTTGTACTAAACACTGAAGAACAAATTGGTATTAGTGATGACCCAGAAACCTGGCTGTTTGATTTTCGTCGAGTACTACTGAGCGGTGAAGTCGCTGATACGGTAGCAAATTTATTTTGCGAGCAGTTTGTTGATCAGTATCCATTTCAAATTGGCACCCTCGAGGTAGCGGGGATTCCCTTAGCAACTACCCTGATGAACAAACTGTACGCCAAGGGACATACTGACATCAACGCTTTTTTCATTCGTAAGTCACGCAAGAAAACTGACTTACTGAAAATGGTTGAGGGGACGATCCTTAAAGATATTCCAATACTCTTAGTGGATGACACCATGAACCGTGGTAATACCTTTTGGCGTCAGCTGATGGTGCTTGATGAATTGGGCTACAACGTCGATACAGTATGGTCGATTCTGCGGTACCGGGACCAGGAGTACTATGATCGCTTTACCCGCCGAGGCATTACTGTGCAGTCACTGTTTGAGCTTGATGATTTCTCAGCTGTACTAGGAGACAATATACACAATTTAGTGGCTATGACCCCTTGCCCAACTCCAATGCCATTCACCGCTGAATGGGTATTCTCAGGAGCTAAACCTTCACTATTATATGTGGTGCCCAAATCTCAGCCAGTACTTGATGAGAAACACATATATGTAGGGGCTGACGACCAAGCGTTTAGGGCTCTTGATCAATCTGATGGCTCGGTTGCTTGGGAGTTCACTATCGGCTCAACCCGAGCTAAAAAAGCTGTTTTTTCAAGCCCAGCACTCCACCAAAACACCGTCATCTTCGGCGCTTACGACGGTAATGTTTATTGTCTTAATAAAGAAACCGGTGAGATTGTATGGCGATTTATGGAAGCTGATTGGGTCGGCTCTTCTCCATGTGTCGCTGCTGATCTTGGAATAGTTTTTATTGGTCTTGAGTTTGGACTCATCAGAAAGCGCGGCGGTATTGTTGCTCTCAATCTCGCTACCGGAGAACGAGTATGGGCAGATTATTCACATCCAGCTCTCACCCATTCCAGCCCTCTCTATATTACAGAACAACAGCAAGTGGTCATCGGCAGTAACGACGGTGTGGTTCGTTTATATGACGCAACCACCGGAGTGCAGCTTTGGAGTTTTACTACCTTTGGGGGAGCTGATTATGTAGCGGAACGAGATGGTGGCTATAGTGGCGGCGATATTAAAGAGTCGTTTGCGTACGACCCGAAACGTGATCTGATTATCTTTGGTTCGCAAGATGGATTTTTATATATCGTCGATCGCAAAACTGGTTACCTAGTACACCATTACAAATGTCGGTTCGAAGTGAGGCACACTCCCACTATCTACAATGGCCGTGTGTACTTCGCTTCAGCTGATAAGCACCTGCGAGCCATTAACCTTGATGATTTTTCACTGCAGTTTGAAAAAAATGTCGATGATACAAGAATCTTTAGCCGGGTAGCAGCAATCAACGACCGACTCTACCTTGGTACCAATGCCGCTCGACTGCATGAGCTCGATCCTGAGACCGGTGAGCAGCTTAGCTATTTCCAGGCGACAGAACGTATTACCAACCATTTGGTGTATAACGCTGCTACCAACCGCTACTTCCTACCCACATATGCAAACCAAATTATTTGTCTAAAGCGTGAACAAGAATCATGATTACGATTTACTACGACGGTAACTGTACCTTTTGCAACTACTGCCGTCGATTTGCTGAAATTCATTCTCAGCCTGGAGCGATGACATTCGTCGACCTCAATAGCCAAGAAGCCGTAGCAGCCTTAGGAAATGATAGTCGACACCTCGTCCGGCCGTTCCGATCAATTGTCGTGCATACCGAAACTAACAATGAGCTCACCAAATGGCAAGCCACCATGATGATCGCCAAGCAGATGAAACAACCGTGGCGACTGCTTGGGTATCTGGGACAAGTAGTACCAAGCTTCATTGGTGACACTATCTACGATTGGGTGACTTATTCACGACGATTTTTCTAGTCGAGACTGCTATTGACTACAGTAGTAATCTATGCTATAAGTATCGGTGGATAAGGGGGTGTTCCCCTTGTTGGATAAATTGACAAGAAGAGGAACAAAAGATGAAAATCGGATTTTTTACGACCGCAATCGTCATGGGCATGCTTGTAGCGGGTTGCCAAACCGACGGTGAACCGACGGTGAACACCAGCTCAACCACGACTGCAGAAGCGCCCGTGCCGCAACCGAAACCGACGTTGCAAACGACATCAGTGCAACCGGAAACGCCAGTTGACATCCCGGAAAGCTTCACGATCAGTGGAGTTTTCAAATCTGGAGAATCGTTCACGGTCACAAAAAACGGTGATGCCGCCGCCTACACGGATCAGAAATCCTGGGACGGAACCAACATTGTCATCGATGGGGACACCTTCACCATGGGTCTGCCCGGTTACGAATGGAACGGCAAATTCTGGCGCGGACCAGCTGACGGCAACTGGCCTGAAGTCACTGTCACAGTGAAAAACGATGGTACATGTGACGTCAACTGGGTTGGACGTCGTCCAGGTGACCAACAGACGACCTCGGTCTCCAAAACCTGTACCTGGTCCTAGCAAAGGGACATCTGACGCGCGGATTCACCTCCGCGCGTTCTTCTTTTTAATAATAGACGTTTTTGGGAGCTGGACCGATCACCTCTGGGTTATCTTCATGACTTTTAATCCACTCATTACGGGAAAATGGTTTGTATTCTCGTTCACAAATATTAGTTTCATCAACAATACGTAAAAATGGTTCACCATTAATTGAGTGGTCGAAGCGCCATTGTACGGTTTTGACGAGTGAGTCACCTTCACACAGCTGTCGGGTAATATCAAACCAATAATCATATGGATCACATCGGTGTGGAGCGTTATTTGAATCATTATTCAGAATCAGAGTCGAGTCATTATGGTAGGTAACAACCACCTCAGACTGACACTGGTGATTAGCTTCAAACATATACAGGCCATATTTGTTACCCTCCAATGTCAACTTCTCATCTCCCGGAATCATGACCGGAATAAACTGCATACAGAGCAGCAGAGCCGCAACGAGCCAGCCGGTTATGGCTGCTCGGTCAATTGGTGGAACAGTGTATCGATAGAGTGGACCAAACAATAGTAGTACCATGGGGAGCACTATCGATGGATAATGCCAACCGACCAAAATGCTGGAGTATAAATGAAAGAAGATAAAAAAGAATAAGGCAAGTCGTTGGTAAAGCAGATTACGAGACAGTAAAAACCACGCACCTACCATCTCCATCATAATCACCACATTAGTCGCTACGGGAATAAGGGCATCTGGCACTAATGGCAATCCCAACTCTAAGGTAGAAAAATATGTACCAGCAATCCAGCCTGGGTGGGTTTTGGCGACGGTAGAAAGAAAGTAGAAAAAGACAACAAATAATTTTAAGAAAAACTCCTTATGTTGTAGAAACAACAAGGTAAATCCAAAAATAAATACGTAGTACTGATAGTTTCCATCCCTAACCCCAGTCAATATAAATACATTTAAGGTATGCCAAACAAACGGAATGACTGTAACAATCGTCGCCAACTGCCAGCGACCCTGCTGCATGAGGTAGACAATATAGGCCAAGAGACCAAGTAAAAATAGATAGAAGGTTGTCTGGGAGTAGCCATACGGGAGCGTATCTAGAAAGTAGAGCTCCTGACATTGTTGAAAGAATCGGGGACAGACGTACGTAAACTGACGCACACTTTCCAAGGTACCAACGGTGCTAGTGGCCCACCAGTAGAAGTTGATAAAATATTGGAAAATGAGAGCCCCCAGGGCCCACTTTAATACTTTAGATTGCTGAATTTCACTTCCGAACATACTCGCGATAGAGTGGCACTAGAAGATATTCAGTGACCAAGTAACCTAATGAACCAAAGAATAAAATTCGATATCCGAGTTCGAATAATTCTATATGGGTGAGAATAAACGCTTGCAACATGCGACTCCATTTTAGTATAGACAGGAGCCGGTGCCAAAATAAAAAATGCCTACGCACGTTGCGTAGGCTTGGAGGTGGAAGGTATGGTCGGATGCTTAGCGCACCCGACCGGCCTTGATTTAGAAGAAGCTCAGCAAAGCTTCTTCTCCACATCTCTGAACTAATCTGATTTTGATCTAAAAGAACTTTTTTGTCAAGGGAGAAATCGGGCGGCGAATGAATTCAATTTGTACCGCCGCCCGATCGCCTTCGCCTTTAGCCTATCCACGCCCACCCTTTGTTGTTGTCGGCGAGCGCCAAAGCGCTCGCCTCCCCTCATTTACACTTCAACAGTGTCCACTGGCGTAAGCCAGGGATACTCCATTGAAGTTGGTGCGCTGTTGCTTGGGGGTTGGATTGCTCCTACCCCCGACGTGCATCCGGCTGTTGCTGCAGCTGTTACACACAACACACCGATAAGAGGGAGTTTCGCTAATGCTCTACGCATAGCCATCTCCTTCTGGTTGTGGTACTCGGACAAGGCCATCCGAGTCCTAAGATAATACAGTAATAAACGAAAAAGTCAATGTTTACTGGCTATTTCTGATTTTTGGTATACTGCCATTATGATTCGCAGTTTGTCCGGGACGGTAGAGCAAGTTGATCCAGCGTCATTGGTGGTCTCTGTGCAAGGAGTGGGTTATCTGGTCGCAGTTCGAAATGGAGGTGACTACACCTTGAACGATGAAGTCACACTCTGGACCTACTTGGCTGTGCGCGAAACCGCGCTTGATCTCTATGGGTTTGCTACCCGAGATGAACTGGAGATTTTTGAACTCTTACTGACGTTGCCGAAGGTGGGGCCAAAATCTGCCATGCAGATTTTGGCCCAGGCCGATATTGAGCTCCTCAAGCAAGCGGTCGCCAACGATGATGCGAGCTATCTCTCCAAGATGTCTGGCATTGGCAAGAAGACCGCTGAGAAGATTGTGCATGAGCTCAAAGATAAGTTCGCTGACCTGGGTGCAGTAGGCGCAGACGCCTCAGCCGTCGTACCAACTACCTCACACCACGCCGATGCTATCGACGCCCTCATATCGCTTGGATACCCCGAGCGAGACGCCCGAAAAGCTGTACAAAACCTCCCTGCTGAAGTAGCCACTACCAATGAAGCTGTGCGAACAGCTTTGAAAGTATTGAGTAATTGAGACACCGTGGTCTAACCAGAAAATAATGGCGTGGGCAGCGCTTTTTCTCTATACTTTTCATATTATGACTGAATTGCTGTACTACGCTAAGAAACTGATTCCGGGGCCGGTATTCCGTTTTTTTCAACCGAGCTATCACTATCTCCTTGCCTTAGCTGGTAACCTTCTCTATAAAAATCCTTCCAAAGACATAACAGTAATCGCCGTCACTGGCACCAAAGGTAAGTCGACTGTAACCGAGCTCATTACAGCGATCTTGGAAGCCGAAGGCAAGCGAGTCGCCTCCCTCTCGACCATCCAATTCAAGGTCGGAGAGCGGGTGGAACGGAACTTATTCAAGATGACCATGCCCGGTCGCTTCTTTGTACAAAAGTTTCTCCGTCACGCCGTAGATGCTGGCTGTTCTCACGCCATCGTGGAGATGACCTCAGAGGGAGCAAAACAGTTTCGACATAAGTTTTTGGCGATAGATGCGTTGGTATTCACCAACCTCACTCCGGAACATATCGAATCACATGGTTCGTTTGATAACTATAAAAAAGCTAAGCTCGCGATCGCCCAAGCAGTGGCAGACTCACCCAAGCGACCGCGGATACTGGTATCTAATATTGATGATGAACATGGGCAAGACTTCTTGAATTTTGAGGTTGAGACCAAGCTCAGCTATTCCCTCAAAGATTTATCACTTCATTCACTGCATAAAGATGGTGTGAGTTTGGTGTTTGGTGATACCACAATCCGCGTACCACTGGTTGGTCTTTTCAATGTCTACAATGTACTGGCGGCGATTACGCTCACCCGAGAGTTAGGTATTTCTCTTGAAACGATTAATAAAGCCCTGCGAGACTTACCTCCCGTCCGAGGTCGTGTAGAACATATTGCTGCACCTCGAGACGCCCGTAAAGCGGTCACCGCCATTGTCGATTACGCTCACACACCCGACTCCCTCGAAAAGCTCTACCAGGCCTTTAAAGATGTACCGAAAGTATGTGTGCTTGGTAACACCGGTGGGGGACGCGATACCTGGAAGCGACCAGAAATGGCGCAGATTGCAGAGCGTTACTGTGATCAGATTATTCTGACCAACGAAGATCCGTATGATGAAGACCCGCGAAAGATTGTCGACGATATGGCGAAAGGCGTTGAGAACAAAGATAAACTTGAAATCATCATGGATCGACGAGTGGCCATTCGAGCTGCAATTGAAAAAACTCCCGAGGGCGGCTACGTACTGATTTCAGGTAAAGGCACCGACCCCTACATCATGGGACCAAACAACACCAGGACTGAATGGAGTGACGCAAAGGTGGTAAAGGAAGAGTTGCAACACTTAGTGGAATAAGACAATTCCCACCGTAACTGAAACATTGAGTGATTCTTTTTGTCCCTGCATAGGAATTTCAACGACTTGATCACACTCATTGAGAGCACTGGGCTGAACACCATCCACTTCGTTACCAAATATGTATGCAACATTTTCTGGTAGCGTGTAGTCGTTGAGAGCGGCAGCTTGAGGGGCTTGTTCGATGGCGACAACGGTAATTCCTTCTGCTTTGAGGCGGGGGGGGGGGAGATGGTTTTTTTCAAACAGCCGCCCCCCCCCCCCCACAAGGAGGCCCCCCCATGGGTGGGGGTTTTAAAAAAACCAACACCACAACACAGCGCG
>JBCCYW010000006.1:0-47945 GCA_039188945.1 Patescibacteria group bacterium | reverse complement strand
GGATGGTTTTGACAGATTTGGTATTTCAGTCGCTACTATCGGCGACCTCAACGGTGACGGCGTGACTGATCTAGCGGTGGGGGCACGATTTGACGAAGCTACGTCCGGTGGTGATAGTAGTGAGGGCGCCCTCTTCATCCTCTTCATGAACAGTGATGGCACCGTCGACTCCACCGTCAAAATCTCTGACAACGAAAACGGCGGACCAAGTGGACTGGATAGCAGTGATGAGTTTGGTACTGCAGTTACCAACCTCGGCGACCTCAACGGTGACGGCGTGACTGATCTAGCGGTGGGGGCACGATTTGACGAAGCGACTTCTGGTGGTAATGCTTTTGAAGGCGCCCTCTACATCCTCTTTATGAACAGCGACGGTACCGTCGACTCCACCGTCAAGATTTCCGATTCTGAAAACGGCGGACCATCCGGTCTCGATAGTTCTGACAGCTTCGGCTCCGCTGTCGCCAACCTCGGCGACCTCAACGGTGACGGCGTGACTGATCTAGCGGTGGGGGCACGATTTGACGAAGCGACTTCCGGTGGTGATAGTAGTGAAGGCGCCCTCTTCATCCTCTTCATGAACAGTGACGGCACGGTTGATTCCACCGTCAAAATCTCTGACAACGAAAACGGCGGACCAAGTGGACTGGATAGCAGTGATGCTTTTGGTGCTGCCCTCGCCAACCTCGGCGACCTCAACGGTGACGGTGTCACTGACCTAGCGGTAGGAGCTGAAAGTGATGAAGCTACTTCTAGTGGTGACACAGCTGAAGGTGCCCTGCATATCTTGTTTATGAGTAGTAGCACGGCTACGTCGACAGCTGTCTTTGCTGGTGACCTGTCTATACAAGGAGATTATACCAATCTCGGCACCGCTAGCTTCTCTAGTAACTCTGAAACTATCTTTGGCCCGGGTGAAGGGTGGGTGCTCTCGAGTAGTACTGAGGCGGTTGGTAATCTCAACCTCTTCAGCCTGCCAATTGGCGTCTCGTTCAAGCCTGATGGCACGGTCATGCATATTATAAGAAACACCAGCAACCTGCTCTATCAGTACGATCTAAGTACACCATGGGATGTTACTTCGGCTACGCTCGATACAAACATTAGTCCGACCGGTCTTAACGGTGCGCAAGACGTGGCATTTCGTCCCGACGGCATGATGTATTTCACGGCGGACAACAATTCAAATACGATCAGAGCCTACAGTTTGACTTCGTCGTGGGATATTGCTGGTTCTGAGGCAAGCGCTACATTTATTACGGGCGGTGGACAACAAGGACTGCGCTTTACTCCAGATGGAAGACAATTGTTTGTGGTCTTTAGTACCACTATTAGGGTGTATGACCTTACGACGCCGTGGGATATTACGACCGCCTCGCTTGCCACTACCGAGACAGTATCGACTGAAGATGGCTCTGCTCAGGGAATTGACTTTGCGCCAGACGGCTCGCGAATGTATATGATTGGTAGCGCAAACCAAGCTATTTACACGTATGACCTCACGACACCGTGGGATATTACGACCAGAGATTTCATTGGATCGTTTCGTGTTAGCAGTGAAGAAACTGATCCGCAGGATGTGTTCTTTAGTCAAGATGGTACTAATGCTTACATTGTTGGTTTGACCGATGGCGATGTGGATCAGTACGCTATCGCTGCCCAACCGCAAACCGCGACCGGTACCATGACTGGAGCGGCGGCTTTCAACGACCTGACAATTTCCAATACCGGCTCGAATGGTACGACGTCGCAATCGGTGATCTTTGGCGCGCCAGCCTCTACGACCGGTACCTTCACGATGCAAGCTTCAAGCTCGGCTCGTTTCCTAGCGAATGCCACGAACACGTTCCAAAACATTGATTTGCGTGGCAACGTGAATGAACCAATTTTCATTCGTTCTTCAGCTACCGGCACCCAGACCATCTGGGATGTGCCTGGTACGCAGGTGGATGTTGTAATGGTTGATGTGCGAGATAATTACGCGGTGCAAAATATTACCGTCACCAACGGAGAAGATAGTGGCAACAACACTAATTGGACTTTCATTACGGCAGCTGCACCATTTTGGAATAGTACTGATTGGACTACGTATGACACGATTAGAATTGAGAGTGATAACATTGATGAAGACCTAACTGATTTTCCGGTCTATATAGACCTGGCTGACCTCTCAAGTGATTTTTGGTCTACGACCCCGGCTGGAGCGAGTGTGGTCGGTACTGATATTCGTGTTACCACTAACGATGGTTCTCCGGTTGAGTTGCCAAGAGAATTGGTGACAGCCTCCTCGACACTAGAGACGGGCGAATTGCACTTCAAAGCTAACTTTATTTCTAGCTCAGTTGATACTGTTTTCAGAGTGTATTACAACGGCACAACCACGGGTGATTATGGTGTGACTGATCCATATGGGGCCGAAAACGTCTGGACGAATGGTTATGTCGGGGTATATCACCTTAACGAGGAAGGTAATAGCGATACTGGTGGTTATTTAGACTCTACTGCTTTTTCACATGATGGTACTGGTGTCTCGATGACCAGTGCTTCTGATGTTTCCGGGCAGCTAGGAACCGCCCAAGACTTTGATGGTTCGTTTGATTACATCAGTATTGCCGATACGGTTGATAACCGGGTGGGAACCAGTGATTTCACTACCTCAGCCTGGATTAGGCCACCAGACAGTAATCAGGCAGGGTTTGCCGTTTCTAAGCGAGAAAATTCTGGACAGTTTGTTCAATGGAGTATGGGTATTGGCAGCAGTAATAGTTTTGGTTCTCTGCTTAGTGGAAAGAATTTTGTATATTTCACAGTTCAAAATGAGTTTAATCGAATGTTTGAATATACTACCGCTGAAGTAGCGAACGACACATGGCGTCATACAGTTTTAACTCGAGAAGGGTCTTCTGACACTGAGGTGTATATTGATGGCGCTGTTGCTTCGCTTACTACCAGTCGTAACGTTGGATCTAAGCCATACAATCTAGGCAATACCGTTCCATGGAATATTGCTCGCGGAAATGGGACTGCGATTTATGAGGGTGAGGTCGATGAAGTACGTCTAGCAAACACTACTCGCAGCAGTGGTTGGATCGGTGCTGAGCATTTGAATCAATCAACCACAACTGATTTCTATTCTGTTAATTTCATTCCACCTGTTGGCTCATCCACCATCTCTGATCATGACGATACGCAGGTTAATAATGCGTTTGACTTCCAAAACAAGACCAACGAACCGCTCTTTGGTTTTAAGATTACGCCGAACAGTGGTAACGCTACGGTCACTGAGCTTGTAATCGGAGTATCGGGTGTCACTGATATTGATCCAACTGATTTTTCAAATATCCGTCTGTACCGTGACCTTGATAGCGATGGCGAATACGACGCCAGTGAACCAGAGATTGGCGGCGTTGGAGCATTGGTAATCGCTGAACAATTAGGTTCAATTACTTTCAGCGCTGATTTCCTCTCGACTACGTCGCAGAATTACCTGGTCGTGGCTGACTGGAATGCACCAGTAAAAGACGCTGCGTTAGTGCTCGACCTCTGGCCAGACAATATTACGGCAATTGATAGTGATGGTACACACGACTTCTTTGGAGAAGTAGATGACATTCAACATAATCGTTTAAGTAAGAGTGGAGGAGGGGGAGGAGTCGACGATCCAATTATTGGTCGAGCTACTACTACTGGTGGTACACAAGGAGGTGGCGACGCGATAGATGACGGTGACGATGATGGTGAAAATATTGTCGATGATCCACAATTTTTGAAGCCGAGCAGTGATGGTAGTCCAAATATGGAATTTTCTAACAGTGATCAGGCCTACGAGAGTGACGGTAGTCATGCGTCGACTATTTCAGGTGATGAAAGACACTCGTATAGCGGTTTTGGATTTTCGATTCCAGTCAGTAACGAGATAGTTGGTATCGAAGTGAAGCTTGATGGATCATATAACGCTAGTCCAGCAACCTTCGCTGTCTATCTGTCCTGGAACAACGGTGTAAACTATACAAGTCCTCAGACGACCCCAACAATTAATTTCGCCAGTGATCAGGTCTATACCTTGGGTGGACCAAGCGATACCTGGGGCCGCAGTTGGGTGCCGAGCGACTTCGATGATGGGTCGTTGGTGCTTGATGTGGTTATTTCTGAGAGTTTTGTTGATCTCGATGCACTACAGATTAACGTCTATAATCAAGCTGGTGGTGGCGGTGCTGGTGGTGGCGGTTCGATTTAGTAAGATCAAGATACATAAAGCTAAAGTGCCTAGCTCTACACGAGCCAGGCACTTTAGCTTTATGTATCAACGTATTTAATCAAGATTAATGGGGAAAACAAACAAACCCGGTAACTAAAAAGCGCTATAATGGTACCTATATAAGAACCGTAGTGTTTTAAATGTATTAGGTATGACTCAGTTACATATAATCAACTCTGCTCGAGCCGCTTTCGTTACAGCCGTGATTGTAACTTTGGTCGCGAGCTTTGCCTTTTTAGTTCTCGAACCACAAGTCAGCCGCGCAGTTACGAGTGGACCATTCACCATTAGTCAGACAATTGATGGTGAAATTTCTTTCTTGGTAGATGCGGCCAATGTCACTATGGACGGTAGTATCAATGGTTTGACTGGTGGTAACGCCACCGGTACCACCTTTGCGGTAGTACAAACTAACAGTGCTACTGGTTATATCATGCAGATTTCGTTTGAAAATCAAGGCTCATCTATGATTGGTAATTCAACTAGCAATCAAGGCATTCGTGACTACAGCAATACTGGAGAGCCAACCCTGAACTTCACTGCCAGCTCAGCTGCTCTTTTTGCGTATACAGTAAACGCTAGTACCACCTCTGACCTAGATGATTCATTCCTCGATAACGGTGTATCTTGCAACCAACCAGCTGGTGGGTTCACTGCCAATACTTGCTGGCGCGGTCCAACAACTGCGAACTTCCAGGTCATAGATCGTGGTATTTCAGCACCAACCGGTGCTACCACCACCCTCCAGTTTTTGGTAAATGTACCAAATGCGCCGGTGCCAGCACTTGACTCAGACGTCTACACGGCGACTGCTACCTTGACAGCGAATAACCAGTAGGTAACCTATACAACACTATGATCGCGGTTTTACAGGCGTCACGCTATCCGATTTCACTGGCGCTTGTAGCACTACTGCTACTTAATGCACTACCTTCGGTCGCGCATTCGCAGTCTGAGCAAGCTGAAACTACTGAAGTTTCTGAGGAGCTGGTCGAGGAAGCTGACATTGCTGGACAAGCCAATGAGACTGTTATCGAAGATGTCGCAACCAACAACGACTGGTTTCGAGTAGAGCGATTAGTTGGAAATAATATTCAAGTTGGTGACTTTGTGATTGGTCCTGGCAAGGTAGAATTGGAGATACAGCCAGGTGAGACAGTCGTTCGTGAAGTATCAGTCTCGAATCGAATTAGCGATGGTCGTGAATTTATTCTTGAAGTTGAAGACATTTCTGGAACCGCTGACGGGAGCCAGGCTGTTGTCCTTTTAGGTGATGATCGAGGGCCATACTCATTGAAAGATCTCATTTCATTTCCATCTAATACATTCGAGATTGGTTTAGGGGAACGAGCCCGTATCCCAGTGACCATCACGGTGCCACCTGATGCTGAGCCTGGCGGATATTATGGTTCAGTTATTGTTTCGACAGTTCGGAAGGGTGAGCGACCTAGTGAGGAAGGGGTGGCACGTTCTCCAATCATTGCCCGCATTGGCTCACTCTTTTTTGTAACGGTACCGGGTGCAGTTGAGACAGCTGCCCAGTTACAAGATTTTAAAACTACCGATGGTAGGCTGTGGTATGAGAGTGGACCAATTAACTTTGGCCTAACGTACGAGAATACTGGTACACGACACCTTAATCCGTACGGGGAGATTCGTATTAGCAATATGCTTGGCGAAGAAGTTGGATTTGTAGAGCTTGATCCCTGGTTTGCATTACCGCAATCAGTTCGATTACGAGAGCTCTCCTGGGATCGTGAGTTGTTGTTGGGACGCTATACGGCAGTAGCCCAGATTAACCGCGGCTACGAAGATATTGTTGATGAAATGACCATTTCGTTTTGGGTGTTGCCGTGGAAGATTATCGCTGGGGTGTTTGGTGGACTATTTATTATTTTCTTCTTGATTAGAGCGTTCTTCAGAACCTTCGAATTTAAACGTAAAGGAACCTGATCGATAGTTATGGGAGGATATGTTCTTTTACAACTCGCTGCCAAAAGTGCCATCGGTACTCTTCTGGTACTAGCGATTTTGTCGTTATCGTTTGCTCAGGTACGCACCAGTAGTAATTATCAAATTCAGAGCGATAGTATCAATATCGGTGGTGGCTTAAGTTCATCGACAAATTTTGTCCAAGAATCGACCGTCGGAGAAATTGCCACGGGTCCTTCGGATAGTTCAACCTATCAGTTGCGCGCTGGGTATCAACAAATGCAAGAGGTTTTTTTGTCTATGACGACACCAGCAGATGTTGTCATGAATCCGTCGCTCGGTGGTCTTACGGGGGGTACTAGTAATGGTTCGACCTCGGTTGTTGTCACGACTGATAGTCCTTCCGGATATCGCTTGTCTATAGAGTCTGAAAATAATCCATCAATGCAATCTCCTGAAGGAGGCGTCATTGATGATTACGGCGGTGCGGATTGGTATAGTACGGCTTGGGAGTATCGTGTTGAATTACAAATTCCGCCCGAGGTGATCGATGAGACTCTGACTGATTTCCCTATCTATATTAATCTAGCTGATTTGCCGGCCGGTGCAGTGGGACGAATGAATAACGATTGTGGTGATATTCGAGTAACCGATAGTTCAAATGCGGAAGTACCACGTGAGGTGGTATCTTGTAATACTGGAGCTGAAACTGGTGAAGTACACTTTAAAGCCAGTGCACTCTCCTCATCAGCTACCACTTCATTTTATATTTATTACGACAATGACGAGGCCATTGACTACACTGTTGATGAACAGTTTGGCGCACAGAATGTGTGGACCAATGATTTTGTAGGAGTATGGCACTTCAACGAAGACCCAAACAGTACCGATGGCGTTATTCTCGATAGTACAGCTAACGCTAATCATGGAAGCACTACTGGGTCGATGGTGTTAGCTGACTTGGTAAGTGGTCAGGTCGGACAAGGTCTTGATTTTGACGGCACTGATGATGCGATTGGACTGCCAACTACCGTCGATGTGAATGAAGCAATCACACTATGTACCTGGTCTTTCAATCGAACTTTTAGTACAGGTAACGACCAGGAAATTATTATTCGTACTGATACTGCTAACACAAATTCAGATTTTCTTTTGGAGTTCAGCGGGAGCTCTATTGATGGTGGAACGAGAAGGGGCTTAGAATTTAGGTCTGCTGCTAATGGGACTATAGAACTCAGTTACCCAGCTGGTGGTAGTGAGATTACCACAAATGAATGGAATCATATTTGTGTTTCCTATACTAATGATGCGGGTGGTGATCTGTTCGTTAATAGTGTTTCAAGGGCGAGTATCGATGGCACGGGTGACAATCTGGGTTTAGCATCGAACGAATCACCTAGTGTCGGAGGTAGGACCGACTCAGCACAAGATGCGCTTGATGGGATTATGGACGAATTTAGGATTGCCTCAACCTCTCGATCAGATGCCTGGATAAGCGCTGAGTATATAAACCAAGCTACCTCAACTGATTTTTATACTGTTGGCAGTGAGGAGACAGTGGACAGTTCTGGGGCTATGCCGACATTTACCTTTGACTTTGTTAGTACAGACGCGGTGTTTGGCTTCTCGCCGTTTGGTGATGATGTCATTGCGTATTTTCAGCACGATGGTGCTGACTGTAATAATGGTGGCAGCACCATAGCAACTGACCGTTGTTGGGATGGGTTGTCTATTGGAGCTAAACCAATTGCTGAAAGCACCTCACCAAACTTGCCAAGTGGCGCAACTACGACAATTTACTTTCGGGTAGGGCTTGGTGGCTCGGTTGGATTAGCGCCTGGTGTCTATACAGCTACTTCTACGCTTACTGCCGTATCGCTATGATCAGATTTTGTTTGCTAAGTGTTTTTTTCCTCATTATTTCTCAGGCGGCTTTAGCTGCGACTGATGATTTTACGATTCGTACGCTGGTGGGAGGTGATACCGAGCCGCCAACGACACCAACAATTCTTTCCGCGACACCGATCACGACCTCACAGATTGACGTGGTATGGAGTACTTCGACTGATAACTTTTCACTAGCAGGCTATCGACTATTTCGCGACAGCGTACAAATTGCTACTACAACTCTGACATCATTCTCGGATACAGGATTAACGGAAAATACTCTCTATACCTATGAGGTAAATGCGTTTGATGCTGTTGGTAATACATCTACAACGTCACTGCCGGTTGCAACGACGACATTGGAAACCATCATTACGCCAACTTCTACCCCAACCACCACAGAAGAGCGCCAACTTCGATTTTCATCGAATCAAGTACAGTTACAAACACTTGATATCATAACGAGCTTGCGAACCGCGGCGTTTGACTTTTCGGGCAGTCGCATCTTTCGGTATGTATTGCGGTGGGGAAGAACCACCGACTTTGAGAGTGGTTTTATAGCAACAGATATCTACGCGATCGACCACGTTACGGAAATTACCGATTTAGAGCCGGGCACCACCTATGAATATGAGTTAGTCGGAATTAACGAGTATGGGCGTGAGTCACTTCTTTCGCGTGATCAATTCACTACGTCGCGACAAGCTGACGCTGTGCCACCACCTAACGTCAGTAATGTACGAGCGGTTGTTGAAGGTGAGAATGTGCAACTTTTTTGGGACGAACCACTTGATCCGGACTTTAAGGAGGTCCGCGTGATGCGCAACTACCTGTTCTATCCAAACAGTCCTCAGGACGGCTTCTTTGTGTATCAGGGAGGAAATACTGAGGTCTTGGATGTTGCGGCGCTTAGAGATTTTGATCGACAGTACTATACCGTTTTTAGTTATGATGAAGCCGGCAATATTTCTTCGGGTGCGATTGTGCTGGCTGTACGCCAGGCCGCTGTTAGTGGCGATGAACGTTTAGTGCCAGGAGTAGACCTAGCACCAGGAGATGATGAAACAATTGACCCGGCGTACCTAGAACTACAAGCCAGCGATGTGTCCCTGGAGCAACCTCCGGAGTTGTTTGTCTTGAGTGATGAGAATATTGTTATTAATGGCAATGATTCATATCTCGTTAGCCTGCCTTACGAAGTCGTTCCGGAGCATCTCAAATCAATTATTTATGACGTTATAGACGGTGAAGGGTCTGTGCTGCAATCATTCTTGCTCCGTATTAATAAGGATAAATCTGCTTACGAGGCGGTTGTTCCAGCCTTTGCTTTTGTTGGACCAGTCAAGCTAGTGGTGCATGTATTTGACCACCAACTGCGCCAAGTTCGAACCGTGGCCGGGGAAGCGGACATTGTCTCAGGTCGTCTATCACAACGTGAAGGGCTATTACTCGATCGGATTATTGAGGTTGGTAGTTGGTTCTTCTATTTCTTACTCGCCCTGAGTCTCCTTATGGTATTGTGGCTGCTTGGTAGGCGGCGTAAGAGCGACAAGACTGAGGATAGTCAGTAGTGTTGCTGACTCGCAATCTGCGCTATAGTTAAGCCAGTTAGCAAGTAAGTTTTATATATGGCTCGAGTGGCAATTAATGGTTTTGGTAGAATCGGTCGTGCTTTTTTCCGCATGGCGGTCGACAACCTAGCGTTTGATATTGTAGCGATTAATGATCTCGGAGATATTGAGAACCTCGCGTATCTTCTGAAGTACGACACCGTCTACGGACGTGGGCAATTTAGTGTCGACGTGCAAGATGGAAAACTGATGGTGAACGGCAAAGAAGTGGCTTTCTTAAGTGAACGTGACCCGGCAGCTGCACCATGGGGCGACATGGACATTGATGTTGTCGTGGAAGCGACTGGTGTCTTTTCAAGTTACGAAAAATCAAAAATGCATCTCGATGCTGGAGCGAAGCGAGTCGTGATTACTGGCCCAGTCAAGGACGATCCAGCGGCGGTAGGTATTCAAGGAGCGACAGTGCTGATGGGAGTGAATGACGAACAGCTTGGTGAGGGTTGCTCTATTAGTTCAAATGCTTCATGTACAACCAATGCTACGAGTCCATTAGTCGCAATCCTGAAAGAAGGCATCGGTATTGATAAGGCAATTCTCAACACTGTGCACGCATATACTGCCACGCAGTCGCTCGTCGATGGTCCTAAAAAGGACTTTCGGAAGGGAAGGGCAGCGGCGCAGAATATTATCCCAACCTCAACTGGAGCAGCGATTGCCACAACCCTCGCTCACACTGACCTGAAAGATAAATTTGACGGTATTGCGATGCGGGTACCAGTGCCAATTGGTTCGATTGTTGATGTCACCTTTGTGGCCAGTCGGGATACCACAGTTGAGGAGGTCAATAAGGTGCTCACCGATGCGGCCCAGAGCGAAAAGTGGAAAAACCTCTTCGCTGCTACCAACGAACCAATTGTCTCTTCAGATATCATTGGCGCTCGGTATGCTTCAATCGCCGACCTGCCATCGACCCGAGTGGTGGCCGGAAACTTGGTGAAAGTGTTGGCCTGGTATGATAATGAATCAAGTTTCACTCATACGTTGGTGCAGCATGTAGAGAGCGTTGCAACGTTCTTTAATAACCAACATGGCTAAATCACCATTCACCATTCACGTAGCGACCGATCACGCTGGTTTTGAACATAAGGAGTGTGTGAAGGAGTGGCTTCAAAATGAGGGCTATGTAGTGCATGATCATGGGGCTTGCAGTCATGATCCACTTGATGATTATCCAGATTTTATTTCGCTTGCCGCTGCGGCGGTGAGTAAAGCTCCAGAAAGCAAGCGAGCGGTTGTTTTTGGTGGCTCAGGACAAGGCGAGGCGATGCTGGCCAATCGATATCCGAACGTACGAGCTACCGTGTATTATGGTGGCACTGACGAGGTTATCTCACTCTCACGTGAACATAATGCCGCTAATGTACTATCGATTGGCGCTCGATTTGTTTCCAAAGATGACACTCTTAAGGTGATATGGGACTGGCTGCATACTGAACAACATCCAGATGAGAAATACGAACGCCGCATTAAGAAAGCTGAAAAAATTACCAAAGATCTACGCTAGCTATGTCTGATTTGCCAATCACTGTTGTGCCTTCACTACCGGCTCATTCTTGGGAGCAACTAACTTCATTAGCCGAAGCGCTTACAGGTACCGCATCGGGATTTCAGGTTGATATTGTTGACGGCCAGTTTGTTGCTGCAACCTCCTGGCCGTTTACCGAAGCATGCGATGTGCAGGAATCACTGGCTCGACTAGAGGTCATTTCTGAGCAGTTTGCGGTTGATGTTGATTGTATGGTTGTTGACCCACAGCAGTACCTCGACTCGATACTTGATATAAACGTCGATCGAGTAACCATCCATCTCGGAAGTACTCCGCACATCATGGACGCGGTTGCACATATCAAAGCACGAGGTGCAAAGGTTGGGATCGCTCTGACAAACGATCGACCGTTACGTGAGTTGGAGCCGTATATTCCACACATCGATTGTGTTCAAGTAATGGGTATTGCGGTCGTTGGTGCACAAGGTCAACCCTTTGATGTCCGTACCGTGCCCCGGATCCAGGAGCTACGAGAGCAGTACCCAGAACTTGAAATAGCCGTTGATGGCAGTGTGAAAGAGGATACAATTTCAATACTTAAAGAGGCCGGTGCCAATCGTTTTGCACCAGGTTCGGTGATTGCAAAAGCTGAAGATCCAGCGGCAACGTTCTTACAACTGCAATCACTCGCACTGAGCTAACAGGTGTGGATTAAGTCACGGACGAAGACTTGCTATACTAATGGCACGATATGCGCTACATGACGTCAGAGGAGGTTACTGAGCTCGAGCTTAAGGCGAATGAGATTCGTCAGAGCATTATTGAGATGCTCTATGAAGCAAAGAGTGGTCACACAGCCGGCCCGCTTGGCATGGCGGATATTTTGACGCTGCTGTACTTTAAAGTGCTGCATCACGACCCGAAGAATCCAGACTGGGAAGACCGAGATCGTCTTATTCTTTCCAATGGACATATCTGTCCGGTGCTGTATGCCACGATGGCACATGCTGGTTATTTTCCGGTTGATGAACTGATGACGCTGCGCAAGTTTGGAACCAGGCTGCAAGGACACCCGCACCGCACGGCGTTACCGGGTATTGAAACCAGCTCAGGTCCGCTTGGATCTGGTCTCTCTCAGGCAGTTGGTATGGCGTTGGCGGAACGCATGAATAATCCATATTCTGCGAAGTTTATGTATTGCCTTACTGGAGACGGGGAACTTAACGAAGGGCAGATTTGGGAGGCGGCGATGCTCGCTGGAAAAGAAAAGCTGCATAACTTGATTGTGATTGTAGATCGAAACGGCATTCAAATCGATGGCTACACCAAAGATGTCATGCCGCTTGAACCACTCAAGGAAAAATTTGAATCATTTAACTTTGATGTGCAGGAAGTGGATGGCCATAACATTCGTCAGGTGAGCGATGCGATCGGGAAAGCGCAAGCGGTATACAGCCAGCCATCAATGATCATTGCACACACGATTGCCAGTAAGGGGGTTGATGTGTTTGAGCGTGATTTCCGCTGGCACGGCAATCCACCAGGGAAAGGTCCAGAAGATCAGGTTCCAAAAGATAAGCAAAAGGAGGTGGCACTAGAGAAGTTGCGTACCCTCGCCGGAGTAATTGAACGAGACGGATTATCATGAGTACACGAGCAACACATTTAGCAAAAACTATTTGCACCGACGACGTCGAGAAGGTTCCTAATCGTAATGGCTACGGTGAAGGGTTGCTTGAAGCTGGAAAACGAGATGAGAATATAGTTGCGTTAGCAGCTGACCTGACGGACTCTACAAAAACACATCTCTTTGCCAATGAGTTTCCTGACCGATTTGTTCAAGTCGGTGTAGCCGAGCAAAATCTCTCTGGAGTGGCTTCAGGTATGGCCGCAATGGGGAAGATTCCGTTTATGGCTTCCTACTCAGCCTTCTCCCCAGGCCGCAACTGGGAGCAGATTCGTACCACTATTGCGTATAATCAAGTAAACGTAAAAGTAATCGGTGCCCACGCTGGAGTCTCAGTTGGTCCTGATGGTGCGACACACCAGATGACAGAGGATATTGCTCTTATGCGGGTACTGCCAGGTATGGTTGTTATTGCTCCAGCTGATGTCCATGAAGCACGAAAGGCTGTCTTGGCAGCAGCAAAGTACGACGGACCGGTCTATATTCGCCTTGGTCGCTCAGCGACACCAGTTGTAACTACTGAAGAGTCACCATTTGAAATTGGAAAAGCAGAATTAGTGCTTGAGAAAGATGATGCTCACGAAAAGACAGTTGGTATAGTAGTGACTGGTTCACTTTTGAACAACACTATTGCAGCAGCTGAGCAGGCAGAAAAAGATGGGGTTGGTGTCTCGGTATTACATATGCCAACAATTAAGCCGCTCGACACCAAAGCGCTTGAAGACTTCGCTAAGAATCATCAGGCGTTAGTGACTGTAGAAGAGCATCAAGTAGCGGGAGGCTTGGGTTCAGCAGTAGCGGAGCATCTCTCAGGAATGCACCCAATCAAGATTACACGCATTGGTATTCAAGATAAGTTTGGACAATCGGGAGATCCAGAAGAATTGGTTGAACATTACGGGATGGGTATAAGTGCAATTGAAGAAGCTGTTAAAAATTCATAAGATCCCACAATAAAAAACCTCGGCTAGGCCGAGGTTTTTATTGTGCTATTTAGTCAATCTTCTTGGCAACGTAGTCTTCGGGGCGCTCTTCGAGGTATTTGAGTAGTTCTTCCCGAGAGAGGAGTCCTTTCTGCGCACCGATGTGCTGCACCACATTCATCGAGTTGATTGGTCCCCAAGAAAGCGCTTCGGCGGGTGTCTTACCAAGAGCGATCGCCGCTGTAAAGGTTGAGGAGAATGAATCTCCTGCGCCGGTTCGATCCACAGGTGGCGCTGGGTCAGGGTACATTGGCATGTGCCACGCTTGATCATCCTCATCAACCACGTACGCGCCATGCGGCCCATCAGTAATCACCGGCATTTTTGGACCAAGCTTACGGAATTCACGAATCAGGGTCGGTACATGCTGCTCGTCACTCTTGAGGATTTCCTGAGCCTCCTCTTTATTACAGAAGAAGATTTCTGTCACTTCATAGAGTTCTTTGAGGGCTTCGTGACCAAGGCGAATCTGGTAGGTACCAGGTTGGAATACCAGCTTCGTTTCTGGATTGGCTTTTACATACTCCGCAATCTCAAAGTGGTGCGGGAGACCATGCTCACCAATTGATGAGAAATAGATATAGCGAGGTGGGACTTCAAAATCAGGCAATATGTATGGAAACTGCTCGTGTTTAATAAGTATGGTTCGCTCAGGTCCGTACCGAAGCACGTAATGATAATTGGTCTCTTTGCCTTCGTGTAGCTTTACAAAGTCGGTGTGTACACCTTCGGTGCGGAGCGCTTCGAGACAGTCTTTTCCATATCGGTCGTGACCGAGATTGGTAATCAACGCCGATTCAAGTCCCAAACGATGAGCTGAAACAGCTGCATTTGGTGAATTACCAACGGCGTTTACTACGGTGACGTCTTGATAAGGAAGTTTGCTGCCAAAGGGCATTTGTAGGGTTTTTCGACCAGTATCGAGGTCTTGTGTCACGTCGGCTGAGTCTTTGTCGAGCTCGATAAAGGCGTCGACAACAATGTCGCCAAGTGCTACGAAATCAAATTGTTGTGCCATATACCCAAAAGTATAGCACTGTCTATACGACGGCTTTCTCGGGTTGTGGAGGGGAGTGAGGTTGAAAAAATAACCTTCTGTGGTAGGCTTTTGCCCGTATGACTATGTCACTAACTATTGAGGCACGCGATACCGCAGCCTCTGCAGATACCGTTCGCGACGCTGGTAAGGTGCCGGCGATTGTGTATGGCCCAAAACAAGAAGCTCTGGCGATTGCGTTTGATAAGCAAACGTTTGAAAAGCTGTATAAAGAAGCCAGTGAATCAACCATTATTACGCTTACTGGCCTGAAGGAAGATATCGAGGTGCTGGTAAAGGATTTGGCTTTTGATCCAGCCAAAGGTGGTGTATTACACGCTGATTTTTACGCCATCGAGCGTGGTAAAGAAATGACCACAACTGTGCCACTTGCGTATGAAGGAGAGGCTCCAATTGAAAAGTCTGGTGCTACGGTGAACAAGATTATGAATGACGTCACGGTAACCTGTCGACCAAGTGCGTTGCCGCCACAGATCGAGGTTGATCTGTCTGGTATGGACGCGGAGGATTCGCAGATTACAGTGGGTGACCTTACAGCACCTGAGGGAGTGAAGATTGATAATGATCCAGCCGATGTGGTCGCTAGTGTCTCAGCTGCCCGTGATATTGAAGCTGAGGAAGCCGCTGCTGCTGAAGCGCCTGACATGGATGCGATTGAGACCGAAGAGAAAGGAAAGGCTGAAGAGGGAGAAGGAGAGGCTGAGAAGACTGAGTAATTTCTTTCCACCCGAAATAAAAACCGGGCGGGGCCAGCTGGCTCCGCCCGGTTTTTATTTCGGGTGCGTAATTAGGTATAATGATGCCCATGCAGAAGATTTTGTGCGTAACGTTACTAATAGCGATCTTGCTGGTTGATTTACCTGTAGTGGTTGCGCAAGAAAGCGAAGATCAGCGTCGGGAGCGGATTGAGCGAGAACTCGAGCAGATCGAACGACAGATTCTTACCCAACGTCGGTTGGTTGAAGATAAGCAGCTTGAAGTACAGTCACTAGAGCGTGACTTAGATATTATTGATGGCGAAATCCGTCAGGCTCAGTTGGGTATTCAAGCTCGAGCGGTGGCGATCACTCAGCTACAGGAACAGATTGACGAGAAAGTTGAGGTGGTTGATGTGCTTGATGGTCGCCTCAATCGACAACAGCAATCGCTGGCAAACTTGGTACGAAAATCAGCTGAGGTGGACGACTTTTCTCTAGCTGAGGTTATTTTGAGCAACCAAAGCTTTTCGGACTTCTTCTCTGATTTTGAAAATTTCCAGTCAATCAAAGCGTCACTTAATGAATCACTTGATATCCTCAAAGAAATTAAACGTGATACCCAAGAGCAACGAGCGGCCCTGGAAGGACGCCAGACTGACGAAGCGGAACTGAAGCGAGTGCAGGAAGTTGAGAAGGCCGAGATTGAGCAGAAAGAGCAAGTAAAAGAAGATATTCTTGATGTGACCAAAGGGCAAGAGCAAGCGTACCAACAACTTTTGGAATCACAGCAGAAAACTGCGGCGCAACTTCGAGCTCAGCTCTTCGATCTCTTGGGTGGTGGAGCAGCTATTCCGTTCCCTGAGGCGGTGAGCCTAGCACAAAATGCGAGCGCCCGGACCGGTGTGCCAGCCGCTCTTATTTTGGCAATTCTTGAACAAGAATCATCGTATGGGTCGAACCTTGGTTCATGTACCGTTGATGATCTTGTCGATGGTCGTCCGGTGATGCATCCAGATCGTGACGAGCCAGTCTTCCGGGCTATTGCAGCTACCTTAGGGTTTGATGTCGATCGACAAGTGGTGTCGTGTCCGATCCGTAGTGGTGGACAACGAATTGGTTGGGGCGGCGCCATGGGGCCGTCACAATTTATTCCCTCAACCTGGGCTATTTATGGTGGTTTTGTAAATCGTGGTAATGGATGGGAGTATGATCGCAACCAAGATGCCATCCGCTCACTCTTAGGAAAGTCGGTGCCAGGCAACCCATTTGTGAACCAAGATGCGTTCTTGGCTACTGCACTTCTCTTACGTGATAACGGTTCAACTGGCGGTTATACTGCAGATCGCTTAGCAGCCCTGCGCTATTACGCTGGTTGGGGCGGCGCATCACGCCCAGAGAATCAATTTTATGGCGATGGCGTGATGCGCCGCAAGGCCCGCCTGGAGCAGGAGATCAAGATTCTTGGCAATTAGGTTGCCAAACCAAGCTTTTCTGCTATAGTTCACGCACCCAAAAAGTAGGTGGCAGTAAGTCGCCGAAGTAATAAGTATGAAAACAGATATTCACCCTGAGAACTACCGTCTCGTTATCTTCAAAGACAATTCGTCTGGCGAGCGTTTTCTCATTGGTTCAACCATCGCTTCAAGCGAAACCGACAAGTGGACAGACGGCAAGGAGTACCCACTCGCTACCGTTGATGTCTCTAGTGCCTCACACCCGTTCTATACTGGACAGGAAAAGGTAATGGACACTGCTGGTCGTGTAGAGCGCTTCAAGGCGCGCCAGGATGCGGCAGCCAGTCGTCGCAAGAAAAAGGCGTAACGTCGGTGTATCGCATCTGCGGCACGCTCCTTTTTTCAGACACGAATCAAGTTCTCCGCTCAGCATCATCGATGCTTCCGCGAGGTCTTCAAAAAGCAGCGTACCACCGCTGCTTTTTGGGTTCGGGAGTAGCGTGACAGTTTTCGGAGGGTTGAAACAGTCTTGGAGACTGTTTCAAGGGCGGTGGGCGAAGAAAACTGTTATGCTACGAACACACTAAGGTATGGAATTTGATCAAGACAAACTGAATACATTTAAAGAAAATCCAAAAACGCAGTTTCTCGCGTCGCAGTTTTCGGAGTGGCAGAAAAAGCTTGAAGAAGCCCAGGTAATGGCTGAAGATCCAGATATGGCTGAATTGGCAGCTGAGGAAGTGAGGGAGGTTGAAGAACAGCTCAAAGTCCAGTTTGCTGAGATGGATCGAATTATTGAGGCTTCAAAAGAAGAGGAGGAGCGACCATATGGGGTAGCACTTGAGGTACGAGCTGGGGCAGGGGGTGATGAAGCTTCGCTGTTTGCTGAAGAGCTCGCCAATGCCTACTTGAAGTTCGCTGAAGTACAGGGTTGGCGCTATAGCGTTGAGAATGAATCGCGTTCACCGATGGGTGGTTATAAAGAAGCGGTATTTGAAATTATTCACCCAGATGTGTATCCGAATCTACGCTTCGAGACAGGTGTGCACCGGGTGCAGCGTATCCCGGTAACTGAGAAGCAAGGAAGAATTCACACCTCAACTTGCTCGGTAGCAATTTTGCCGTTGCGTAAAAAACCAAAAATTGACATTGATATGGGTGATATCGATATGGAATTCTCACGAGCGGGTGGTGCTGGTGGGCAGAATGTCAACAAAGTAGAGACTGCCGTTCGCTTGGTCCATCGCCCAACCGGGGTTGAAGTGCGGAGTGAATCGGAGCGTTCGCAGCTCAAGAACCGCGAAAAAGCCATGAGTATCCTGACCGCGAAGCTTGAAACACTGCATGCCGAAGAGGAGGCGAAAAAGCATGCCGAAGTACGCAGCAAGCAAATTGGTACCGGTGACCGCTCGGAAAAGATCCGTACGTATAATTTCCCGCAAAATCGTATTACCGATCACCGCATCAAGGAAAGTTGGCACAATATTGAAGAGGTAATGGCTGGTAAGTGGGACAATATCTTCGCCGCTCTTAAGGGAGCTGAAGAAGCACTGCAGGATTAATTTTAGGGGTTGCGATCATATAGGCGGTATGGTACTATCTCGCCGCTAAAGCCTTCGGGCGTTTTTATTTAGAAATGGCAAACAATACTGACAATACACTCATTGAACGACTCTTCAACGCCGGAGCGCATTTTGGCTTTTCTAAGAGTCGTCGACACCCAACCGTTGCCCCGTACCTCTTTGGTACCAAGAATGGCAACGATATTTTTGATCTTGAAAAGACTGCAGAACTGATTGAGACTGCTAAAGCAGTCGTTACTGAAGCCGGTAAGAACGGCAAAACGGTACTCTTTGTAGGTACGAAAGAAGAAGCTTCACGATTGGTTCGAGAGGCTGCAGAGAAGGCAGAACAGCCATACGTCGTAAACCGTTGGATTGGTGGCATGATCACTAACTTTGGTGAGATCAAGAAGCGAATTGCCCGTCTCAAAGAGCTTAACGACGAAAAAGAATCTGGTGAGCTAGAACGTAAGTACACCAAGAAAGAACGAGTGTTGTTCGATCGAGAGGTTGATAAGCTCAGCTTTAACTTCGGTGGTATCAAAACAATTGAGCGGAACCCGGATTTGATGATAGTAGTAGACCCGCGCCACGATGCAATTGCGGTAACTGAAGCCGGTGAAGCAAATATTCCAGTGATTGGTATCACCAGTTCTGATGCAAACCTTGGCCCGATCACTCACCCAGTCATTCTCAATGATGCTCTTCAGTCGAGTCTCTCTCTGGCGATCGACGAATTGGCGGAAGCTTACGTAGCTGGTCGCAAGGAGTACACACCAAAGCCAGTTGCTCCACGAGGTGGCAATGCCCGCTATCGCCGTCCTCGAGACAACGCCTAGGGCATGTTTAACAACTAACGGTTATTTTTAGTATGGAGATTTCTTCTGCACAGATCAAAGAATTGCGCGATAAGACTGGTATTTCAGTCATGCAATGCAAAAAAGCCCTTGAAGAAGCTGAGGGTGATATGGAAAAGGCGCTTATTATTTTAAAAAAGAAGCGTAGCGAAGCAGCGGAGAAGAAATCAGACCGAGAGTTGGGAGCTGGTGCGGTTGGTGTCTACACTCATAACACTAACGAAGTGGCGGCAATGGTCATGCTTAACTGTGAAACCGACTTCGTGTCGAAGAACGAAGAGTTTGTAGCGCTCGCTAAAGAAATTGCAATGCAGGTAGCAGCGACCGATCCAAAGTATGTTTCTCGTGACGAGGTTAATGACGCAGCGATTGAAAAGGCCAAGGAAGTGTTTGCAGAAGAGGTGAAGGATAAACCAGCTGAGATGCAAGAGAAAATCATGGAAGGTAAACTGAGTTCATACTTTAAGGATCAAATTCTCCTTGAACAGCCACACATCAAAAACCCAGACACCACAATTGGTGAAATGGTGACGGGTGCGGTTCAGAAGTTTGGTGAGAATGTAACTGTTGGCTCAATGAGCCGTCTATCGATAAAATAGAAACGATGGTTATCTCTGCACTCAGTGCATTTGTAGGAACCACGATCGCTTTCGTGGTTTTTGCGATGCTCACTAGTTACGAGCAGCGGCGCGGTAAGCGACTGATTCTTGGTGGCGTACGTGGATGGTTAGATCGTCAACTTGGTAAGTTGGGACGAGCGGTAGATCATGGGTTTGATTATATAGCTCGCCGAATCATTAAGTTCACCTGGTACTACTCGATAAGTTCATTTTTTCGTGGCCTCTTAAAATTGTTGGAAAGTCTCTACCTGTACCTTGAGCAAAAAATGCGCTGGCACCATCGCCAGGCTACACAGGCGAGGGCAGAAACACCTCGGAGTGGTAATCTTGGCGCGCTGGCTGAGCATAAAGAAGCGGTCGCGCTTACCGATAAACAAAAACAAAAACGCAAAGCTGATAGTTTGGAGGGGTAGAGTTATTTCGATTTCACTATCTTTTTGCTAATTGAATCGACGAATAATCTGAATGCTGGTCGATTTTCTTTTTCGTAGATCATTTTCATTCCTAGAACGTGACCACAAGAACACGTAAGAAATTTCTTCGAGGTTGGCACTTTAGTTTCGTACATGCGATCTAAATACATTCTCCGCAGATTCCCGGGCCCGTCTTTTTGATAAAGACAAATTTCTTCACCACATTTTTGGCATCTAATAAGAAGTAATCGAGAGTAACCACCTCTAGACCGTTTAAACTGATCAGTTTTAAACTTCATTTGAGCCACCTCCCGGGCTCGAACCGGGGACCTACGGGTTACAAATCCGTTGCTCTAGCCAACTGAGCTAAGGTGGCAATTTACTCCGCTTTCTCAGTGTAAAACGTCGCAAAAAGTGATCAGAATCGTATCATACCAGTAGCAGCAAATCCAGTTCCTAAAGCTGTATTTTTCCTCAGTTTTAGCTATAGTAGGGGCCACCTATGGAGGAGAAAGCACATCTTTTGGAATACGCCCAGCGAGAGGATTTTAAAGTCGGGCGAGCTACCGAACTCGCGGGTAGCGACCGCCGGTTTTACCGTTTCCTTGAAATTCTGCCAGGGCTGGCTTCATGGACAACTCTGATTGGCGTGATTCTGCTCTCAATCTACGCTCCATTTTTCGCAGCGTATTTTGTGATCGCGTTTGCGCTGTATTGGGTTTTGAAGACCGCTTTTCTTTCGTATCACCTTCGTTACAACTGGAAACGACTCCGCCACCATATTTCCCTTGATTGGCAGCAGCTCATCGAACGCTTCTCGTACGATCATCTCTACCATGTGGTGATCTTGCCGTTTTATAAAGAGCCAGAATCAGTGATTGATAATACCTTGGCGTCGTTCGCGGCTGCTCGCTATGATAAGAAAAGTATTATTGTGGTGCTGGCTGCGGAAGAGCGGGCAGGGGAGGAGGCGCAAGTGATTGCGAACAAAATGAAGGAGAAGTACGCCAAGGAGTTTGGCTCGTTCTTAGTCACCACCCATCCCCAGGACGTGCCAGGCGAGATGGCGGGGAAGGGATCAAATGCTGCCTATGCTGCAGAAGAAGTTCGCACCAAAATACTCGACCCACACGGTATTCGCTACAACCACACGTTGGTTTCAATTTTTGATATCGACACCGTTATTTACCCCGATTATTTCAATTGTCTTATCTGGCATTTCATGACCGCCCCACGCCCACTGAAGAGTTCGTTCCAGCCGGTGCCAATTTTTAATAACAATATGTGGGACGCTCCAGCGATCTCGCGAGTGGTCGCCATGAGTAGTACCTTCTGGGAAATGGTCCAGCAAGAGCGACCAGAACGCATGGCCACTTTCTCCTCACACGCCGTAAGTTTCAAAGCGCTCTACGAAATCGGCTACTGGCAAAGCAATATGGTGAGTGAGGACTCTCGTATTTACTGGAACCTGATGGTCGCTAACGATGGCGAGTTTGATGTAATCCCGATGTCGTATCCAGTATCGATGGATGCTAACGCAGCACCAACCTTCTGGCGCACGCTAGTGCAAATCTATAAACAGCACCGTCGCTGGACCTACGGGGTGGAGAATTTTGTCTACATCATCTACCACTTTACCAAAAACAAAAATATCTCACTTAAGAAACGGATTGTGGTGGGCTTGCAGCAAGCCGAAGGATACTGGTCGCTTGTGACAAACCCAATCATGCTTTTTATCTTGGGCTGGGCGCCAATTTTCCTTGGTAGCCAAGAGTTTCACCAGACCGTTCTCTCATATAATTTACCCATCTTGGTCCGCGATCTCTTGATTGTCGCGATGTTTGGTTTGGTAGTTTCTTCGATTATTTCGCTCACGCTTATTCCACCACGCCCTGAAGAAAAGAGTAAGTTGCGCTATATTGTGATGGCGGTACAGTGGATTCTTGTGCCGGCCACGATGATTATTTTCAGTGCTATTCCAGGTCTCGACGCACAGACCAGACTCATGCTGGGACGGTACATGGGCTTCTGGGTTACACCCAAAACCAGACAATCATAATTCATGCCTGCTTCACCAGAAGTTGAACCACTTTCGTATAACCGACGACGTCGGTTCTTTTGGCTACTCTGTTTGGTTTTTTTGGTAGGGGTCCCGATGTTTGTGTTTTATGCTACGGGCTATCGCTACGATTTTTTTGCCGAGCAACCAGCCATTACTACTACTGGTGGATTGTATGTGTCAGCTGAGGCTGAAAATAGTGAAATTTATTTAGATGAAGAAGAGGTCAAAAATTTACGAGTATTTCGTAACGCAGCCTATATTCAAAGCCTGGTGCCTGGCTTGCATCGCTTGCATGTGCAAGCGCCTGGATTACAAACCTGGGTAAAGGAACTGCCGGTCCATGGCCAGATTGTCACTGAGGCGAGCTCATTCAACTTACCAGAGGTGTCTCAGGTCCGACCAATTACTGAGTATGTAACAGTAAGCGGTGAGGCGGTGTATGTCGGTGTTGCGAGCACATCGCTACCATTTCAAGCGGCTTCCACTACTATTCCACTGCTAGCTACCTCAACAACCGCCACATCGTCGTTTTTGCTGAATCCAGAATTTGAATTTATAGAATCGCTGTTTGCGACGACCAGTACCACTACTGGTTTAGTGGGGCGGGTGATTGAAGGGGTGGTGGAAGCCTTTCGCTTCTCATCCGAAGCTACCACAACCACTGCGTTAGCAACTTCAAGTATCGTCTTTGAAGATCTTAAGCTGTTTGAGAAAGACGGGGAAGTGTACGCTGGCTATACCGGCGCTCTCGAGGATATTCCATACTACTTTTGTATTCCGTTTGGACAAAATGCATCCACCAGCGCATTGTATGGAGATCATATTGTTGCGCTGTTGAGTGAGGCAGTAGAAGTGGCCGAGCGCTCAGTCAATGAATTAAGCAATGAAGAACGCTTGTGTCGTTCGGAAATTAGAATTGACCGGAAGTGGCAAGCGGTGAGTCAATTTGCGTTTTATCCTGGTTCTTCGGATCTCGTCATCATGGTGCTTGAAGACGGGGTCCATATTGTTGAGATCGATGATCGAGCCTGGCAAAACACCCAGATGCTGTATGCCGGTACTGATCTTGAAGTGGCAGTTGATGGCGGCCAAATTTTCATAAAAGACGGCCCCTATTACCTAGAGGCCCTGACCGAACTTCCTGAAGCATAGTGTGCTACTATCTCATTGTTATGCAACAACCCCATGGACATCAACACCCAATTACCCGGATGATCGCCGAGATCAATCAGATTTTTGCTGAAATTGGCTTTGTCTTTGCTGAGGGTCCAGAAGCGGAAACCGAGCACTACAACTTCGATCGTCTGAATGTACCCAAAGACCATCCGTCTCGGGATATGCAGGATACATTCTGGTTTAAAGCAAAAGATGTGAGCGAGCCGATGGTGCTTCGTACTCACACGAGCCCGGTACAAGCGCGCTACATGGAAGCGCATGGAGCACCGGTGCGAATTATCGTGCCTGGCAAAACGTTTCGCAATGAAGCTACCGACGCTACGCATGAAGCCCAGTTTTATCAGTTGGAAGGTCTGTACGTTGATAAGGGTGTGCATCTCGGACACCTCAAGGGTACGCTGGAGCATTTCTTTTCTAAATTCTTTAGTGGCAAAACCGAAGTGCGTTTTCGCCCGAGCTTCTTCCCGTTTGTTGAACCAGGGGTAGAGGTTGATATGAAACTGCTCGAAGGCGAAGGGAAATTAGTAGGAAAGTGGATTGAGGTCATGGGCGCTGGCATGGTGCACCCCAACGTTCTACGAGATTCCGGAATTGATCCAGACGTGTATTCTGGGTTTGCCTTTGGAATGGGGATCGATCGTCTGGGCGTGATGAAGTATGGCGTTGAGGACGTGCGTGACTACTACACCGGTGACTTGCGGTTCGTAAACCAGTTTTAATATGAGTCCTGTTAGTAATTAATAATAGGTCCTAAGACAGCAATATGACAAAACCAGCAAACAGCAATAAAGCATCTTTACAAGGTTTGAAGGTTAATTTCTAATAGGATGAGAGTCTCCTACGATTGGCTAAAAGAATATTTGGGTGTGAGTGCACCGACTCCACAAGAGATTGAGGAACTACTTACCTTTCATGCGTTTGAAATTGATGAGGTTGAAGAGGTAGGTGACGACACGGTGATTGATGTCGATGTGCTGCCCAATCGCTCGAGTGATTGTTTGTGCCACCGCGGAATTGCCCGCGAGATCGCCACCCTTACTTCTAAGGGTCTCTACAACGACCCGCTGGCTCACACACCCGAACTGCCAACGACAGACAAAATTTCAGTTGCGATTGAAAACAAACAAGACTGTCCACGCTTTACGGCGTCACTGATTACTGGAGTAGAGGTGAAAGAGTCACCGCAGTGGCTAAAAGATCGCTTAGAAGCGATTGGGCAGCGCTCGATCAATAACATTGTTGACGCTACGAACTACGTGATGTTGGCGATTGGTCAACCGTTGCATGCGTATGATGCTGACCTCTTTCCGCAGGTTGATGGGAAGTGGCAATTTTCAGTACGTAAAGCCAAAGCGGGAGAGACAGTAAGTCTCTTGGCTGAAGGTGGAAAAGATGAAGATCGAGTGCTTGAACTTAAAGGTACAGAGCTCCTGATTGTTGACCAGTCTTCTAACACACCAATTGGTCTCGCAGGAGTGAAGGGTGGTCGCTACGCTGGCGTGCATGCTGGCACAACTAAGATCATTGTCGAAGCCGCACACTTTAATCCGGTTCTCACCCGCAAGACAGCGCGCGGCTTAGGAATCGTGATTGACGCGAGTAAGCGATTTGAGAATGAGCCTTCGCGCGAGCTACCGCTGTATGCGCAGGCTGATATCGCAACACTGATCGCTGATATTGCTGGGGGAACGTGTGAAGGGGTAGTGGATGAGTATCTTGAAACTGTAGTGACTCCTGAGGTTGAGGTGCGTACTGAAAAAGTAAATGCTCTACTCGGTCTCACACTTTCGCAAGATGATATGATCAGCATTGTTGAGCGCTTAGGTGCGGTTGTTACCAAGAGTGTAAATGGCTTTAGTGCCGTTGGTCCATTTGAGCGCACCGATCTCTTGATTGAAGAAGATTACATTGAAGAAATTGGCCGGATTCATGGTTTAACGAACATCACTTCAGTAATACCTGAACCTATCAAACTCACCGAGCTTAACAAACGCCAATACTACAGTGAGCAGTTGCGGCAGTTGCTCCTTGAGAAGGGCTTTTCAGAGGTGGTCACGTCCTCATTTCGCAAGAAAGACAAGATCCAACTGCAAAATGCATTGGCGAGTGATAAGAGTTTCATTCGATCATCGCTTATAAAAAATATCTCAGAAACCCTCGATCGTAACGTTTCTCACATCGACCTGCTGGGGTTGGTTCGAGTGCAGGTGTTTGAAATCGGGACGGTATTTATGAAAACTGAAGATAGTGTAGGGGAGCATGTGTCGCTAGCGCTCGGTGTTCGCACCAAAGCAACCGGCTACACCCCAAAAGATGACAAGCCGCTCTATGAAGCAATGGAGGCGATTCATCAACTGCTAGGAGTACAACTTGAATGGCGAGTAGAGCAGGGGGTAGCGGAAACTAATCTAAGTGCAGTACTTGAAAGTTTGGATACACCAAAAGCCTACGAGCCAATCACGCAACGTTCTGATGGTGTCTTCCAGGCCTTTTCAAGCTATCCAGCCATGAGTCGAGACATTTCACTTTGGACAAATGAAGGAACAACGATTAAGGAAGTAGAAACTGTGCTTAATGAAACAGCTGGAGAATTACGAGTACGGACAACCTTGTTTGATGAATTTACGAAAGATGGTCGAACCAGCTTTGCGTTTCGTCTAGTATTTCAGTCTTATGAAAAAACCCTCACTGACGAGGAGGTAAATGTAATAATGGACAGCGTATACGAAGCTGTTAGTAAAAAAGATTGGGAGGTGCGCTAGAGCAAAAGAAATCCCCGGCGATTATTGAGTCATATAGTGGCTCTGCGTCGTCGGGGATGAAGGCTCGAGTCATCGAGCAACTGCTGGTAGTTTCGCTGGAGGGCTTTTGCCGGTCGCGGAGTTGTGGGGCCTGTGATCAAACGTTTTCCAGCGCGGGTCTTTGGCTACATTCTTTGGCATGGCTTTCTCCTTTCCTTTAAAAACTTGCCATATTTACACCATACTTCCGAAGCAAATCAACCGTCAACACAGTGATTCTAATTGCCATGCTTTTTTATTTTGTCAATATAAACCCCGCATGAAGTAAGCGGGGAAGTTAGCCAGGCGGCAGTTTTTTTATTTTCTCAGGAACGATCAAATGACTTCTCAAGACTGTTTCATCAAAAGGTTTCATGTTTAGCTTTTGACGAAACTTTTGATCAAACCTGACGTTCTTATCAAAGAGGCGGTCATTTGTTACGTCAGGCTCTTTTTCGAACAATCGTGCCATATCTTGGTCGTTGACCCAGTCTTTATTGTCAGTTACTCGACAGTCGGTGAAGAACGGTTGGCGTCGATATTGTCCTCGAAAGAACCAAATTCGACCATCTGGAAAGCGGAAATACACCATATAGTATCTCCACTTGACGTTGAAGCGTACCATGGTTGTCTCCTTACAATCTCAGTGAAAATGTAGCATAAAATGATGTGCGCGCAAGCGTAAAAAATGCTATAATAGCTTTACTTTTAAAGCATATTTCAGCAATCCATGGCTACAAAGAAACCAGCAAAATCTGTCCCAAAAAAAAGCAGTAAAGCCGCTTCCGGGCATAAATACGACGCTACTTCGATTGCCGTCCTTGAGGGACTTGAGCCGGTTCGTAAGCGCCCAGGTATGTATATCGGTACTACCGGTCCTGATGGTTTGCATCATTTGATCTGGGAAGTCTTTGATAATTCGCGTGATGAAGCGATGGGTGGGTTTGCTGACCGGGTAGAGGTGGCACTCTTGCCAGGGAATTACATTCGTGTCGTTGATAATGGTCGCGGTATCCCCGTTGACAAACATAAACAGACAAAGGTGTCCGCGCTGGAGACCATTCTCACCACCTTGCATGCAGGCGGTAAGTTTGGTGGTGATGAGTCAGGTTACAAAGTGTCGGGTGGTCTTCATGGCGTTGGTGTGTCGGTCGTCAACGCGCTCTCGACTCACGTTATTGCTGAAGTACACCGCGACGGAGCGTATCACATGCAGGAGTACAACATCGGTAAGGCTAAAGGAAAGGTAAAGAAAGTAAGTGCATCTAAGATGCAGGGTACGGTCATTACGTTCCAGGCGGACGATACCATTTTTAATACAGTCGAATACGAGTGGAAGCGAATCGTGACCCATCTTCGTCAGCAAGCGTACTTGGTAAAAGGAACGCGCATTACAGTGATTGACGCTCGTGAACTCGATGAGAAAGCACAAAAATCCCTTGATCTTAAGGGTAAGCAGTACTTGGCAGATGAGCACCTAGAGGTGCCGCACCAGACCTTCTACTTTGAAGGTGGTTTGCGTTCCTTGGTGGCGTTCAATAATCAGTACCAAAAGCCAATTCATAAGAATATTTTCTACATCGAAAAGTTGGAAGTTGATCAGAGCGTGATGGCTGTTGAGGTGGCGCTGCAGTATGTCGATGATATTTCTGCCCGCATCTCTGCCTTTGCGAACAACATCTATAACCCCGAGCATGGTACGCATATTACCGGATTCAAAACAGCTCTCACGCGTACGCTCAATAATTACGCTAAGAAGAATAATTTTATTAAAGAAAAAGAAGGAGCCTTTACCGGTGATGATGTCTTGGAGGGAATCACTGCTGTGGTTTCGGTGAAGATGCCTGAGATTCAGTTTGAAGGACAAACCAAAGGTAAGCTTGGTTCAGTGGAAGCGCGTGGCGCAGTGGAGTCGGTATTTGGCGAGGCCTTCCAGGCGTACCTAGAAGAACATCCCGATGATGCCAAAGCCATCATCAACAAAGTGATTATCGCCGTGAAGGCGCGTAAGGCAGCCAAGGCTGCAAAGGATTCCGTGTTGCGTAAAGGAGCACTTGAAGGCCTGTCTTTGCCCGGTAAGTTGGCTGATTGTCAGAGTAAGAAAGCGGAAGATTCAGAGCTCTTTATTGTAGAGGGAGACTCAGCTGGTGGATCAGCCAAGATGGGTCGGGATCGAAAAACCCAAGCGATTTTGCCGTTGCGTGGAAAGATCCTCAATGTCGAGCGGGCGCGCATCGATAAGATGTTGGCTTCTGAGCAGATTAAGAACTTAGTGATTGCGCTGGGTACTGCGATTGGTGATGTGTTTGATGCGTCGAAGCTGCGTTACCACAAGATCATTATTGCCACTGACGCTGACGTGGATGGTGCCCATATTCGTACACTCTTACTCACACTCTTTTACCGGTACTTCCGCGAATTGGTAGATGGTGGGTATGTGTATATTGCGATGCCGCCACTGTATAAACTTCAGAAAGGAAAAGATATCCGCTATGCCTATGTTGAAGAAGAGAAAGCTGAAGTAATTAAAGCGATGGGTGGTGAAGTGATTGAAATGGATGAGGAAGGAGAAGGGGAGGAAGTTACTGAAGAAACTACCGAAGAGGCAGCGGCGAAGAAAGGAGCGAAAATCAACCAGCAGCGCTATAAGGGACTGGGTGAGATGAACGCAGAAGAGTTGTGGGAAACCACCATGAATCCAGAGAATCGTCTTCTCAAGCAAGTGACGATCGAAGACGCTCAAGCAGCTGATAAGGTATTTGATATCTTAATGGGAACGGATGTCTCAAGTCGTAAGTCGTTTATTCAAAGTAACGCAAAATTGGCTAACTTGGACGTGTAGGTAAAACAAAACAGGCCGGGACCCGCAGGGGCCCGGCCTGTTTTTGTCTTATAATGAGGTATTAGTTCACCACATTTACCGCCCAGTCGAATCGGTCGTTATTGCGGTTGTTATCGTTGTCTTCATCAATCGCTACCCGGAACATGGCAATGCCCGTGTCGTCGTTCGGGAAGTCAAACCCGAGGGTGAGGACAGATCGTTCGTTAGGACGAAGTGGGTCTTGCTCAGGTGAGTCATATTCGCCGCCAGTTGGTAGCTCGGCAGTAAATTCCCATTCGTCTGAAGTCTTGGTACCAATATTCTTTACTTCAAATTGGAAGGCGCCTCGGCTATCGTTATCAATGTCACTGCCGGGCACAAAGGCATTGCCACTGGTGAGGCGGCCAACACCAAGATACGTTACAGAGAGGTCAACGAAGCCATTAGGATTAGAGACTGGAATTTCAAACACAAATTCTTCTACCACCTCTGGAGCAGGAGCAACGGGAGTGCTTGGAGTATCTTCTTCTGTTGCTTCGACCTCTTCCTCGGTCACCACTTCTTCAGCAGTAGCCTCGTCAGTTTCTTCATCACTTACGTCAGTAGTTTCAACAATGAGAGCAGGAGAAATACTAGCATTAACCACAGTCAGTACGTCTTCAGACACAACCGTTACGGTTTCGCTAGTTGCTGGTACGAATCCAATTTGGTACGTAACATCAGTAAAACGATTTTTCTCAGATTCTACTGACAGGGTAGTCTCTTGAACGTCACCAAGATTATAATTGGTATCACAATCAAGATTCTGATTACCAGCTTCACTCACTACATTGAGTGAGATGCCGTCAGTACAAGCATAGCTGAGAGCAAAGGTGCCGGCAGCAGACACGTTTGACCAACGTACGGTCACTGGCTCGTCGGCATTAACAATAGATTCTTCTGCCACTAAGGTGATTTCGACCGGTTGGTTTTCATACACGCCATCGGCCAAAGAGGCGAGGGACGTGAAAGCGCTTGGCAGGAAGCTAATTACTTGTACAGCTGACCAAGCGATAACGAGAATGATCGCAACAAAGCCTGCAATAGCAAGCGATTTCATAATTGCGTCCTTCTGTGACTGTGGTGCGTTATTCATAGTGGCGCAACACTACCATGAATAAGTTTAAATGTCAACAAGCGAAAAGTGATAGTCTCGAGAGGAAAGCGTTGCAAAACAAGCCCCTATACCATTGACAAAAGCCTTATTTCGTGATAATATATAATCATTACTTATGAACAGCCCAGACACAAACATTCTTATTGAAACTGCGTGGCGACGAAAAGGCCCGTTCTTCATTGTGTTTGCTGGAGTGTTTGTACTGAGTTACGGTCTTTTGTTTGCAATTGATTTTATTCCCGAGGCACCAGCCGAAGACGTCATTCAGGCAACTGATACTACTGCCGAAGCCCAAGCCGAAGCAGAACCAGTTGAAAATCAAGACACACCAGTTGAACCAGTAGACCGAATTCATAATGAAGCCGGAGCTGTCTCATTGCTTGATGAAGTTGTTTCGGCAGATGTGGCGGCTCTGCCAAACCAAATCATTATTGATCGACTTGACCGCACCATCCCAATTAACAACCCAACCTCTCGCTCGATTGCTGATTTAGATGAAGCTCTTCTGACTGGCGCGGTACGGCACCCTGATTCAGCCACGTTTACCAACGAAGGAACAATTTTCGTACTGGCTCACTCCAGCTACTTGCCAAATGTGCTAAACGAATTTTTCCAAGCCTTCAACGGAATTCAGAACCTTGAGTGGGGTGATACGATCCGACTTCAGTCTGAAGACATGGAATATGTTTACCGAGTGGAGCGAGTTTATCAGGCAAAGGCAAGTGAGGTAACAGTACCAATTGCTAATACTGGCCCACGACTCACGCTCGCTACCTGTAACAGCTTTGCGAGTAAAGATGACCGGTACATCGTTGAGTCAAAACTCATCGAAACCCGATCACTCTAAAGTAGCGGCGCTTCCGCTGGGAACCGAACTATCCTCGTTCGATTCCTCCGGAAGATTCGCTCAAAGAAGTGCGAATCAAGAAGTTCTTCACAAAAATCTCAAAAAACTGAAACTTGGCCAAAGGAGGGCCTGAACAATGAACGTTATGTCAATCATCAGAGCCTCCGCTTTTGTCGGTCTTATGATCGCAGGAGGCTGCACGGTACAGGTAGGCACACCATACGGTGGCCAGGTACTGGATCTTTCTGCCGGAGATGTCCTACGAGACATTGCTTCTGGAGATCGGTTGATTACGCCGGAAGAATCCGCTCAAAGCGAGGCTCCAAAAGAAGCCTATGCGGTGATCGGGTTCACTCATGATGGTAAAGGCCCAACTCGTTGCACCCTGGTCGAGTTGAACTTAGACGACCAAGAATCCAGCTTTGATGATGTCTCGATAGGAAGTGGCTTCTTCAAGCGAAAAGACTATTACTTCCATAGGCTTCGGGGAGTTCGGTTCTTCGGTAAGTTTAATGGATCGGTTCAGGAACTGACACCGCTCTATGGCGATCGGAAACTCGGCATCGTTACACTGACAATGCCAGACGATGGAGTCGTCTTCATAGAGTTTTCAAACAATCGACGCGAAGATTTTGTAGCTGATGAGTATCAGTCAGCCAACCCACCATTTCTGTCTGTGAAAGCTGGTACAGAAAAGGGGATGCGGCAGCCATATCTTCGACGCGATCGACTTAGGGACCTGGCGTATCGCCAGTATGACGAAAAGTCCCGGACATACGTCTATCGAGCCAAACTGCAGGTGTCAACGCAGAATGAGCCGTGTTGAGATTGAGGGGGCCAGAAAAGCAGTGCTTTTCTGGCCCCCTCCACTACCAAGTATTGAAACATACCGTTTAAATCCTTGGCCAGTGGAAATATTGACAAATTAATAAAAATGTTATAAAACATAGCAACGTTTGATGGGGAAGTTCTCGTAACTTCGGCCCGTTTGTTCTCTCGCTCTTTTGTTTCATAGCCTTTATTACTCTCGCGTTATGTAGGTGGGAGTATCAAGTTTATGAACTCAATTACTACTAAAACTATGACTAAAAACATTTTCATCCCAACCATTGCTTTGGGAGTGTTTATCGTAGGACTCTTTGCGGTTGGATCGTATGATCCTCGCAATGAGCTCACTATTCTTACTCCAGACGCAGTCGAAGCCACCAATCAAGGTGGTTTGGAGATTCCAGATCTTGCCACACCATCACTCGATGTGCCAGAACTGGAAGCGCCAGAGATCGAGGTGCCCGAAGTTGAGCCAAAGGAGCTCGAAGTTCCAGAGCTAGAAGTGCCGGCTGCGATCGAGGTGCCGGAGCTTGAAACCCCTAAGGAACTCGATGTACCAAGTCTCGATACTCCGTCATTGACGGTACCAACTCTAGACATTCCAAGCCTTGGTATCCCAAGTCTCGATATCCCAGACTTAGACATTCCTGATCTGGATATTCCAGACAATGACCATCAAAGTGTCTCACATCGATTTTGTCGAGTGCGCGCTAGTTCAGAGGTTATTTACGTTGGTAACAGCGTTACTATTTCTTGGGATACCAAGGGTTATGACAGTATTTACCTCAACGGCGAATTGGTAAGTGGAGACAAGGGTTCACGTACTTACACTAACGTACAGGTTAATACCACCTACAAGCTTGAAGCTAAGTCAGCTGATGGCAAGCACAAGTGTAACGCGACAGTCTACGTACAGTGTCTGCCGCCAGTTGCGAAGCATCCCGAATGTACACTTACGCCAAAAAACCAAACAATTGATGAAGGTGATCGAGCCTCATTTACCTGGACTACCACCAATGCTGATACGGTAACACTTACCGATTTTGGTTCAGTTGCACTGAATGATTCAGGCACGACCGACCCACTCTTTAGTGACCAGCGATACACCCTTACTGCGACTGGTTATAGCAAGCAGGTACAGTGTCACGCTAACGTACACGTACGAAAAGAAAACCCAGAACCGCCAAGCTGTCCACTCCTTCCTGAAGACGGTCGCATCATTATCGATTTTGCTGATGAGCGCATCCGTAGCAATCAGGATGAAGCCAATTCACGAACGAGTATTGTTGACGTAAACGTGCCGGCTGGTACATACGACGTAACACTTGTTGGTTGGGATGGTTATATTGGTCGCGAAAATGTAACGCAACCAAATGAGCGTTATGTGCTCGGACTGGTCACTCCGTCTGGTACGGTGACTACCAACAGCCACTCAGATATTCCTGATCGAGTTCGAGAAGCGCTGGTAAACGAGCAGGTCCAGACTGGCTTTGTCCTCAATGAAGCTGCTACTGGTGCCCAAGGAATTCACGCTGTCTTCCCAGACACCAGTTCACCGAATAGCCTCCAACCTATCTGTGGAGCGCTTGATCCTGAACCAGTTGAACCAGCTCCATCATGTGACCTCTTTGAGGTAAATCCACAGATGATCCTTCGTGGTGGTACAGCGACCCTTACCTGGGAAACAACTAATACCAACCGGGTGGTGATCAACAACGGTGTTGGTGAGGTTGACGAAGATGGTTCACTTCCAGTGACGCCACTAGAAGATACTACCTATATCCTCACTGCCTTTGGCACTAATGGTCAGCAAGACTCGTGTGAAGTAACGCTTAAGGTCGAAGATGAAACGAACCCAGTTCCTGAGTGTGTTGCCTTCGGTGCTGATCGCACTAGTCTGCCAATTGGTGGGGGCGATGTAGAACTGAGTTGGGAAACCCTTCGAGCTGACAATGTTGAGATTACACCAATCGTTGGTTCAGTAGATGGTACTGGAACCACGTCTGTGAATGTGACCAGTGATACGGTATTTACCCTCACCGCTTCACAACTTGATGGTGATCAAAATGCTTGTACGGTAGCAATTGATGTAGAAGAAGACGAGCCAACCCCGATCTCGTGTGCGGCAAATGTCAGCTTTACTATCTCAGACACGAGCATCAACCGCGGTCAGTCAGTCACGCTTGATTGGACGACAACCGGTATTACCAGCCTCTCAATTAGTGGTCTTACCAGTACTGATCTCACAGGATCTGAAACAGTAAGTCCTGATGTTGATACGACCTTCGTGATGACTGCGACAGACGGTGTTGATACTATCACCTGTCCAGTATCGGTTGACGTCAGTTCTGGCGGTGGCGGCGGAGGTGGGGGCTCTTCAAGTCCACGTTGTGAACTTGATATCTCTGACACCAGTATTACTCGAGGAGAGGAAATTACCCTCCGATGGGAGACGTCACGAACCAATGACATTATCATTGAAGACGATCGCGGCAACGTGATTATCTCAACTGACGATCTACTTGGTGACGATAAAGATGAGCTCCTTGATGGATCAATCACGCTTCGTCCAGACCGTGACACTGAATACACCCTGACTGCTGAACGTGGTCGTCGTGATCGTGAGTGTCGAGTTGAAGTGGAGGTAGAAAATGATGTAACGGTGATTGAGATTCGAGACCAGCAGCCACTAGTTGCTGGTATCTCGCTAGCAGCGACGCCATACACTGGTTTTGAGGCTGGTCCAATCTTGACCTTCATCTTCTACGCACTCTTGATCGCTTGGGCACTCTTCGTAACGTACATTCTCGTTATCCGCCGTGATTCGATTGCAGGTTTTTCGTTAGCCGCTGCTCCGGTAATCGCTACAGAGACTAGAGAGCAGCATGAAATTAACCCTGATCTCTTTGTTCGAGATGAGGCTCCTGAAGAGACAGAAGCGCCGGTTGTGGCCAGTGTAGCAGCACCGACAGTACCGAGTAATCTCCCGACTGGCACACCAACCATTGGTTACGCTAATTATGTAGAGACAGAGGAGGTAGCGCTTGATGAATCAAGTGATGCACGCCTGTCAGCTCTTGAGGATCTAGCTCATGAGCATAAGGTACTACTCTCAAGTGATGCAATTCGTCACTTTGTGAGCGCCTTTCCACGTGAAGCGGAACGAGTTGCACATATGGAAGAACTCATTACTGCTGCAAAAGCGACCTTCCCAGCAGAAGATGGTTGGGTGGTGATCAACAAAACTCGCATGGGGGAGTTGTGTAAGAAGTATATTGGTGCTTCTGCGAAGTCTGATCCAACTGCCGCTAAAGCTGTACCAACCGGTACAAGCTCACTGGCTGAGGCGATCGTGACTGGTAATGTGACAGCGGCGTACCAGATGATCGGTAACCGACCGATGTTCTCGCTTGCTGATGCTGCGGCTGACCTGGATGCTCTCTACCGAAAACGACATGGTTCACAGAACGTAGTAGTGTCTCAGTTACTTGAAGGAGAAGGAAATAAGTTTTCTGACGAGCAACTCAAAGCTGCAATTGCCGCTCTTACTTCAGCGCTTGATGGTACCTATTCTACCGAAGAAGAAGCAGTGAAAATGTCTATTATGAAAGCAGTTAAGGCGCTTTCATAAAGTGATAGATGAGGCACGAAAAAACCGGCCAGCGGCCGGTTTTTTCGTGCCTGGATGCCTGGCTTACAACCCTTGAACATAGGCTTGTAACTCATCAAGGGACACGGTTTTTTCTTCTCCACCATGACGGACGTTGACCGTGTTTGCCTCAACATCCTTTGGTCCAACAATCAGCATCATAGGAATCTTCAAGCTCTCAGCTTCGCGAATTTTCTTACCGAGTGATTCGTTTCGATTATCTACCTCGTAACGGATTTCGTTGTACCGAAGCGGTTCCATCAAGACAGTATCGTCAAGAATCGCGCTGACTTTCTCAACGTACGCCAAGGTCTCCTCCTCATTGTTCACTGTAAGGATTTTGATCTGGGTTGCCGCGAGCCAAAACGGCAGACGGCCACCAGTCATCTCGATCATAAACGCCATGAAGCGATCGATCGATCCCATGAGTGCCATGTGAATGATGACCGGGACTTCGTCTTCGCCGTTCTCGTTGGTGTAGGTGATGCCAAACTTCGGAGCAATCGAGTAATCAACCTGGATGGTCGACAGACTGTCTTCTTTGCCGTTCACGTTCTTGGTCATGATATCGATCTTTGGTCCATAAAAGGCGGCTTCACCGATGGCGTCGTAGTACTCAACCCCAAGCTCATCCAAGGCCTGACGCATAGCTGCCACTGAGTCTATCCACTCCTGGGTTTCTTCATCAAACTTTTCCGGTTCGTTCTCAAAGTCAGGTAGGCTGAAACGCATCTTGTAGTCAGTAATACCAATGTCAGTATATGCCTGTTGGAAGCGAGTGATTGCTTCTCCGATCACTTCTTTGAGTTGGGTCGTGCGACAGTACACGTGGGCATCATTCTGGGTAAACCCGCGAACTCGAATCAAACCGCTGAGTGTACCGCTATCTTCATAGCGGTAGACGGTCCCATACTCATACAAGCGATACGGAAGATCTCGATAGCTGCGTGGCTGATTCAGATAGATATAGTGGTGCATCGGACAGTTCATTGGTTTGAGATAGAACTGCTCAACCTTGCCCTCGGTGTCTGCTCCTTCACCATCAAGGTTGGTCATATCAATTGGCGAGAACATGCCATCTTTGTAATGATCAAGATGACCGCTACGGGCAAAGAGGTCTGACTTACCAATGTGCGGCGTGTACACGTACTGATAGCCAGCTTTCTTCGCTTCTTGATAGCAGTATCGCTCTAGGGTCTGCCGAATCGTGGCTCCGGCTGGTAGGTACATTGGTAAACCGGTACCAACCTCCTCATTGATCATGAAGATGTCTAGTTCTTTGCCGAGCTTGCGATGGTCGCGCTTTTTAGCCTCTTCACGCTGCTGTTCATATGCCTCGAGCTCTTCTTTGGTGTCAAACGCAATGCCATAGATGCGTGTAAGCATTGGGTTTTTCTCACTACCTCGCCAATAGGCACCAGCAATTTTATCGAGCTTAAAGGCGTCCATGGCAATGTCTTTGCTCGGGTTCTCTGCGTGACCACCTCGACACAGATCCATAAAATCACCGACGGTGTAGAGGGTAATAGCTTCACCTTTCTCAGCAATGTCATCAATGAGTTCAAGTTTATACTCATTACCGGCAAAGCGTTGCCTTGCTTCTTCGGCAGACACTTCTTCCACGGTCCAATCAGTCCATTTGTTGACCAACTTTTTCATGGTCTTCTGCAGCTTCTTCAGATCATCTTCACCAGGCGCCTCACCACCAGAGAAATCAAAGTCATAGTAAAAACCATCATCAATGGCTGGCCCCAGGGTGACTTTGGCGTGCGGGTATTCTTGCAGCACCGCTGCTGCCAAGAGATGAGCAAGCGTGTGTCGTTTGTGTTCGATTGGTCTGTTCATAGATTTATGGGGTTCTTTTGTCGGCAACCTACTAACTTCTCTCAGCTGGTCCTCGCTCCGAGTATTGTCGTTGCGGATGCTTCGCCAAGCTAGTAAGTTGCCGACAGGGTAATCGGTTACTACAAACCTTTTCTAGACCTTGCGCAATTCGATTTTGCTTGATCACCCAATTGGGTGAAAATCGAGTGAGCAGAGCGCCGAGACCGCTGGAGGCGAGGACGCGTGTCTAGAGGAGGTTTGTAGTAAGCGACAGGGTGTTGTTAACTGGTAAATAAAAAAACGTCCGAGTAGGTACACAAAATGTTGCGTAACTACTCGGACGATCTTGTCGCGGTTCCACCGAGCTTCAGTTTGGTATGCCAAACTGCACTTCATTGTGACAGGTTAGGGGAGGTTCTCCCGAATGTTCTGGCGGTTGGTAAGCGCCACAATCCCTGTTTCTGTAATCCTACTAATTAATTCTATGATGTCAAATTAGAACCAATCTGTTAACTCTTTCTGGATTTTTTTAAGAACAGGTTCCGGTGTCACAAAAGAAGTATCTGTTTGGTAACGTTGTCCCCATAATGCGTCGGTGAATGTGATACCTGCAAATGTTCGTGATCCACTATAGCGTGGAACTAAATGACCATGAAGGTGTGCAGTGATATTTCCCAAAAACGAATAGTTGTGCCATTCAGCTTCAAAACAATCCTTTGTCGCTTGTTGCCACAACTTTATAATTTCCAATAGCTCCAAATACTCTTCCTCAGTCACGTCCGTTAGTTCTAGAGCATTTTCCCTGTCACACCAAACAATGCATCTCCCTAAGTAGCCTTGATTTTCAAATATTTGCAATTTCCAGTGCTTGAATTGTTTTATAACAAATTGTGAATAACGGTCTTCAGTCATGCTTTACGTACTACTTAGAACCATCTCTTCTTCATGAGTATTTTCTTGTACGTTGAGAGATTTTACTCGCTCAATTGCAATCGTTGGTTCATCATTACGAATTGATAATCGACCCTTGACGGCAATACATTGCCCTGGCTGCAGGAGCTCTTTTTGATCTGCGTAGGTGTTCGGAAAAGCGACCATTTCAATCGAGTCGCTTTGATCTGCGAGTTGCACAAACGCCATTCGGTCACCTTTTTTAGTTAAAAGCTCACGCACGGTTTCCACCATACCAACAGTGACTACTGGAATGCCGTTACGAGTATCAGCTTTGATGGCGCTAATGGTTGGGCGCTTGGCGACTTCGTCTTTAAATTGCTCCAGGGGATGGCCAGAAACATAGACACCAAGTAAGTCTTTCTCCCAGGTGAGCTTTTGTTCCTTAGTAGCTTCGGGTGCGGATTCAAGAGTGAGGGCGGTGACGGAGGAGTCGCCCAGGCCGGCAAAGAGCGAATCTTGATTCGACTCTTTGCCGGCCACATGTTCACGGTTGTACGCCAGCATATTATCGATATTGGCATAAAGCATGCCGCGCTCTTCAAAAATGTCGAACGCGCCAGTCATCACCAGCGCCTCGAGTGATTTCTTATTGAGATTTTTATCATGCACCCGAGACAGGAAGTCTTGCATCGATTCATACGCACCGCTGGCTTTTCGCTCTTCAATGATGGTCTCGGCAATTCCCGCACCAAAGTTTTTAATTGTGGTAAGCCCAAAACGTATGCGGCCTCGCCAGCCAGATTCACCACTAGACTTTGTTGACTCCTTCACCTCTCCTTCACCGTATGCTCGATACGACTCAGTCGCTTGCTCGTCGTCGCCTCGTCTAGCGGTGTTCTGACTACCTCGGGTGGCGCTGTTTTGATTTTGCAGTGGGACAACACTGAAGTCAGAATATGATTCATTAATATCTGGTGGCAATACCTCAATCTCCATCCGTTCACATTCATGAATAATCTCAGAAATTTTTTCCGTATCACCCGAATCAGCAGTCAGAACAGCCGACATATATTCCACCGGGTAATTAGCCTTCATGTAGGCAGTTTGGTAGGCGACGCGGCCATACGAGGCAGCGTGGGCTTTGTTGAACCCGTAAGCTGCAAACGGCTCAATCAGCTTCCACAGCTGCTCACATTTTTGCTCACTCATCCCTTTGGCCTGAAGACCTTCCATCAGTTTATCTTTCTCTGCCGCCATCACTTCCGGGATCTTCTTACCCATCGCTTTACGGAGTTTATCTGCCTCTAGCCACGAGTACCCAGCGAGCTCGATTGAGATCATCATCACATCATCCTGATAGGTAATGATACCGTAGGAACGATCGAGAATAGTCTCCATGCGTTCATCAAGAAAGGTAATGAGCGCTGGGTTGTGCTTACGTTCAATATACTGTGGGATTGATTCCATCGGTCCAGGACGATAGAGGGCTACCATGGCGTTAATGTCGTGAATGGAGCTTGGCTGGAGTTGCTTTAAAAACGCCGTCATACCAGAACCGTTAAGCTGGAAGAGTCCCATGGTTTCACCGCGCGCCAGCATGGCAAAGGTCTTCTCATCATCAAGGGGGATGTTTTCAATATCAATATCGACGTTATGAATTTTTTTCACGCGCTTCACCGCGTCTGCCAAAATCGCTAGGTTCTTAATGCCCAAGAAATCAAACTTCAGCAAGCCGGTACCATCTTCACCGACGCTGTGCATTTCGTACTGGGTTACCTGCTTACCTGATTTGGAGTCGATCTGGACTGGTACGTATTGATTAAGTGGCACTGGCGAGATCACCACTCCGGCGGCATGTACACCCAAGTGTCGCACTCGCCCTTCGATTTGCTTCGCCAGGTCAATTACTTCCCGGCTCTCAGCGTCTTTTTTATAGAGAGTTGCTAGGTCGGGCTCTTCATTCATCGCGCGGTCAATGGTCATCGGAAACCCTTGGGCACCAAGAGGAATCAGCTTGGCAATCCGATCACCAGTCGAGTAGCTGTGTCCCAAGGCACGCGCCACATCGCGCACGGCCGCTCGGGCCATCATAGTTCCAAACGTACCAATCTGCGCGACTTTGTCATGACCGTACTTTTCACGCGCATAAGAAATAATTTCGTCACGGCGATTATCAGCAAAGTCCATGTCGATGTCGGGTGCAGACGGACGTTCTGGGTTTAAGAAACGTTCGAAGGGGAGACGGTACTCGAGCGGGTTTACATTGGTAATTCCGAGTACATAGGTGGTGAGTGAGCCAGCCACCGAACCTCGAATGGTAGTTAGAATACCGCGCTCACGAGCTTCGCGCAGCAAATCTCCTACCACCAAGAAATATTTGGCATAGCCTTTCATCTTGATGACATCGAGTTCGTAATCAAGGCGCTTTTTTACTTCTTCATCCTCAAGCGACAAACCACGCCAGGTGACCCCTTCATATGCAGTCACTTGCAGCTCATCGTCTGGTTCTTTACCAGATTCAATAATGTAGTCAGGGAACACCCAGGCATCCATACCGAGGGTGATCTCGACATTGCATTGCTCGGCAATCTTTACTGTATTCGCTATTGCTTCAGGCACATCTGAAAACCACTCTTTCATTTGTGCTTGGGTTTTGAAGGAAAAGTCTTCAGCGCCGTCATGATCGGCCGCAGTATCAACCACACCACCAGTGCCGATTTTGACCATCGTCTCACGGGCGAGGCGGTCTTCGGGATTGATGTAGTAGACATCGTGAGCGGCGACGAGCGGAGTGTTGGTCTCTTTGGCTAAGGCTTTAATCTTTTCTTGGTTCTCATTGTGACCAAAGATTTCTGGATGATGTGAAATTTCCAGGTAGCAATCATCGCCAAATACACCCTTGTACCAATCAAGTCGTTCGGCGGCTCGTTCGGGCAAGGAGTCTTTGAGTGCTTGGGCCACCTCACCGGCAAAAGACGGGATGATACAAATCAAATCATCTTTTAGTTTCTCAATAATTTCTCCGTCCAATCGTGGTTTGTGATAGAAGCCGTCGATGTTACTGCGGGTAACCAGCTCAATCAGGTTTTGGTAGCCCTTAAAGGTTTTAGCGAGAAGCACCAGGCGACTACGCGGCTTGTCGGTGGGGTGTTCTTTATCAAAGCGAGTGCGGGGAGCCAAAAAAGCGTCGAGACCAATAATCGGTTTAATATCCTCACTCATACACGCTTGGTAGAAATCGATAGCACCATAGAGGGCGCCAGCGTCGGTGATTGCCAGGGCGTCCTGACCATCAGCTTTGGCAGCTTTTACCAGCTCTTTGGTAGTTGGGACAGCGTTCAGAAGGGAGTACATCGAGTGGACGTGGAGGTGAATGAAGTCAGCAGACAAGCTCATGCGAACATTATAGCAAATCGTGTCGCTCGGCCGATAGCTGGCAAACGCGGATCAAATCTCCGGCGAAGATTTGCCCTATGCTCGCCGTCTGCTTCTGCCGATGCGCTCCGCGCCTAAAGGGTCGGCAGAAACCATGCCAGACGGCTCCGCAACATTTGCCAGCCATCATTCTTCACTTGAGTGTTGAGTGAAAAAAGAAAAATGCGCCTCAGGGAGGCGCGGTGCTAAATAGTTTTCGTAAAATTACGTGTTCACAAGAGTCACGACAGGAAAGTGACTGCTATGGCGGTGCTCAAGAAGACAAACAAAACCACGGAAAGAACCAAGTATATTCTGCACCACAAATCGTAATGCTGTGGTGACTCAGGAAGCTTACGCCAACCTGCGTCAGCATGGACGTATCTTTGTCTCATTGCTATTGCTTGGACTACTGCCACTGTGAGAGTTAGAAGAACAGATAGAAGATAATACATCGGACCACTCCTTATCGTGTTGAGCACATGATAACTGAATGTAATGTACAGTTTAGGGTAAAGTTATGCAAATAAAATCTTACGTTGGAATCGACGAAGCCGGTAGGGGTCCTTTGGCTGGGCCGGTTGCAGTAGGAGTGGTTGTGGTGCCCGGCAGTTTTGACTGGCAGTCAAAACTGCCGGGCGTGACTGACAGCAAGAAGCTATCTGAGGCTAAGCGAGAAGAGTTTTTTGAGATGGCAAAACACTTAAAAAAAGCGGGTGAGCTGGATTACACAGTGGCAATGGTGAGTGCCAAAGTGATTGATCGGGAAGGGATCGTGCGCGCCATCGCCAGGGCGATGGCGCGCACGATCAAGCGCCTCAAACTCGACCCAAAAGAAGTATTTATAAAACTCGATGGGTCGCTCAAAGCGCAGCGAGAATACAAGCAGCAGACAATTATTAAGGGTGATCTGACTGAGCCTGAGATCAGTTTAGCGTCGATTATGGCAAAAGTAACCAGAGACCGGTACATGACCCGAATTGCGGCGCAGCCGTCATTCGCACCATATGCCTTTCATATTCACAAAGGCTACGGCACGCAAGCTCACAGAGAGGTGATTATGAAAAAGGGTTTGTCAGTTGAACACAGGACAACCTATTGCAAAAATTTGACATAAGTGAGAAACTACCGGCTATTGCTGCGATGTAGCAATATGGTTTCACAACAAAAAGAGGGAACTTACGTGACTGAAGAACAAAGATGGCAAAGAATTGCCGCAACACTTGGTGGTCTGCGAATATTCGAGGGAGATGCTGTGTTCGAAGAAGCGATTGGCCAACTGCCAAATCGGTGGCAACACAACAATCAGGTTGTCGTGCAACCTGAGGGAGATGTTCAGATCGCTTTCTGCGGCTGTGGCCTCAATGCTCAAGTCTTGGCTGGTCTTCATAAACAAATGCTTGGTGTAGGTTTCACTGACGTTCCAGAAGCTCACATGATTTCCGTGAGACAGCTCTGTGAATATGGTGAACATGTGTTTGCCGGGCAACAATCATTGCGCAAAGCTGCGTGATTCAACAAACGGGTCGTCCTTGGCAGGGCGACCCATTTTCTCTTGCCTTTTTGGCTGATTCTGCTATAGTTCTGGCCACTTATGGTAGTACGAATGCGACATACGCGGGCACATACCGCTAACCGCCGTTCTCATCACGGGCTAAAAAGTCCGGCGCTTTCAACGTGTTCTAACTGTGGCGCGAAGCACCGACCACACCACATGTGTCTAGAATGTGGCTTTTATAAAGGTCGAATGGTGATTGACCTCAAAGCGCAGCGCGAAAAGCGAGAGGCTCGCCTGCAGGCCAAGCGCGATATGATCCGCGCTCAGCAAGACCAGGTAGCACCAACTGAAGCTGAAGAAATCTCAGAACAGACTCCTGAGGAGGTGAAAGACGATAAGAAATAAACCAAAACCTCGCTTCAGGCGAGGTTTTTTGGGGATAGGCTGATCTTTCGACGAAGTACAGTATGGTAATCTTACATCAGATTAGGTAAGTACATTAGTATGGCAAATAGACATCTCTCACGCTCAATCGTGTTGCAATCACTCTTCGAGTGGGATCTTAATGCGATAGAAAAAAAAGAGGTGCATGACGTACTCGAGCGCAACATTTCTGAATTTGCACCCAACAAAACCGACTTACCTTTCATGCAAAAACTCCTTGACGGGATCATGCAGAAGCAATCAGAGCTCGATCTTGTTATTACCAAAGCCGCTCCCGAGTGGCCAATTGACCGCATCTCACCAGTTGATCGCAATATTTTACGGTTAGGGCTCTACGAGCTCCTGTTTGCTGATCGCAAAGAAGTGCCAGCCAAAGTAGCTATTAACGAAGCGATTGAGTTAGCCAAGCAGTTTGGAGGTGATAACAGTAGTCGGTTTGTGAACGGTGTCTTGGGTGCTGTCTATAAAGAGATCGGTGAGCCAGGTAAAGACGAAACGGGCAAGAAAAAGAAGAAAGACGTACCGTTTGATCAAATGCCCATTAAGCGCTTGGCTGGAGCGGTCGTGTACGCAGAGCATGACGGCGAGATGTACCTCGCGCTCGTACATGATATCTTTGGACACTGGACCCTCTCAAAGGGGTCGATCGAAGAAAGTGAAGGAATTGAAGAGGGGGCAATGCGAGCTATTAAAGCGGAGACTGGCTTAGATATAGACATCGAAGCTGAGCTTGGTAAGAACGAATACGTCGCCTCGCATCCCGAGGAAGGTAAGATCCGCAAGCAGGTATCATATTTTTTAGCTAAAGCTGAGTACAAAGACTTAGTACTCGAACAAAAAGGTGGCCTTGATGATGCACAGTGGTTTAAGGTGGCTGACATCCTCGATCTTAACTTCTACGAAGATATCCTCCCGATTGTCACTAAGGCGGTAACCATGTTGGTTGGCAAGCGCAGCTAGGGTGTGCTAGGTTTTCAGCAATAGATTTACATTATGGAAGAACGAAATATAGAAGCCGATTTAGCGGCCGTGCAAGACATTCTCAAGGTGCAGTTTAGCGACACTGATCTTTTGTTGACGGCACTGACTCACCGTTCATATCTCAACGAGCATCGTGAAGCCAAACAAGATCACAATGAACGTCTCGAATTCTTGGGTGACGCCGTTTTGGAGCTGGTGGTAACAGACTATTTGTTTAAGAAGTATCCTGAAAAACCAGAAGGAGAGCTGACTGCCATTCGGGCAGCGCTGGTTAATACCGTCTCACTCTCCAATGCCTCAGCTGAGCTTAATATCAACCAATACCTTTTAATGTCTAAGGGTGAGAGTAAAGATACGGGTCGGGCGCGGCAGTATATTCTTGCCAATACCTTCGAAGCATTTGTGGGTGCCATGTATCTTGATCAGGGCTACGACGTGGCAGCTGGTTTTATTGCTGATAATCTTTTTAAGCATACTGAGCGGATTGTGGAGAAGAAACTGTGGCAAGACCCAAAAAGTCGTTTTCAAGAAGCGTCCCAAGAACATGTATCAGTGACCCCAACCTACGAAACCCTTTCACAAGATGGCCCAGACCACGATCGAGTGTTTACAGTCGGCGTATTCCTGCGGAGTGAAAAAGTTGCCGAAGGTAAGGGACGGTCCAAACAAGAAGCTGAGCAAGACGCTGCCGAAAAAGCGTTTGAGAACAAAGGTTGGTAAGTGGAAAGCCGCTCGCTAGCCAGTCGTTAGTTGCTACAATAGACGTAATGAAAGAGCATGGCAGGGGTTTTACCTTGGTAGAGATCCTTGTGGTCACTACCATTGTTTCCATACTGGCGGGTATTGGTATTTTCTCGGTTAATGATGCTCGAGAGGTTGGTCGTGACGCTGAGCGGGAGGCTAAGTTACGGGCAATGCAGGCTGCGGTTGAAAATTATCGCCGTGATAACGGACGGTATCCAGCTGGTTGTAATGGTACTAACTGGTCTGGGGAACCAGGTACTGATTATGCGTGTGGTACTGCCACTGAAGAGTACGTTACTGGTCTGGCCCCAGACTACATTGCCGCTTTGCCTCGTGATCCTCGTCTCAATGGTACAGATTCAGGTTTTGCGTACCTCACAAATACCGACGGTACTGCCTATAAGATTATCGTCGCCAGGACGGTAGAACAAAACCAAGTTGTACTGAATTTTACGCAAGCCGCATTAGCGAATCTCGACGAACTAGCTGTCTGTGGCTACACAAATGTGAGTACCAGACCCTGTAACTTTGTTCCGTCAGGCCCAAGTGGAACTGCCGGCAATACTCCAGCAGGGTGTACTAATACAGCTAATGTCGCAAGTAGTTATGCGATGAGTGGCGGGTTTGCAGAAGGTGATACTGACCGAGAGGTTGAGTACTACACCGAGATCGTAACTTGTGCGACACCATGGTAGCTAGAAAAGCGTCAGGCTATAAAAAAGGATATTCCGTAGTGGAGTTGATTGTGGTAATCACTATTATCACCATTCTCGTATCGATTATTCTAGTAACAGTGAATGCTTTTCGCGAAAATGCACGCGACACCAAACGACAAGACACGCTTCGCCAAATCACTCAGGTGTTTGAGTTGTATCTCTCGCTTGAGGGAAGGTTACCGACGCAGGCAGAGTGTGATGGCGGCGGACGGATTCAGGTGGTAAATGGGGTTGCAAATTTTGCACCGTTCTCTGGGGCTTGCAGTGTCACGACGGAACTTAGTACTTTTTTTCTTGAAACCGTCTCGCAAGACATTGTCGATCCTCTGGGGGCAGACAGTGAGGATTTCTACTTCTATTTCAATGCGCATGATTGTGGGGCTCCAGTCGGTGGAACGCAGTTTTTAATTTGGACCCAGATGGAAAATCAAGACAATTCAAATCGAGACACCGTTTGTCCCGATAGTGGAAGCAATAACGACGGCTGGTATAACTTCAATGGCAACACCAGTGAGCCGCACTACCCATTTGCGATCAATTTGACCTCTGTCTAATCTGTTAACAGTTGCTGTGTGGAGTCTTAAAGCTGGTGATAGTATAAGAAGAACATGAGATCACATCTAAGTAGGGGATTTACTCTCATCGAGATTTTGACGGTACTGGTGATTATTTCGATCTTGGTGGCCATTGTCTATTCGAGCTTTGAAGAGGCGCGAGAAAATGCTCGCAATAAAGCAGTGCAGAGTGAGTTGAAAGAGTTGCAGTTAGCGCTTGAGCTTTATAGAGCGCAAAATGGAGCGTATCCAGTACCCAGCGCAACTGATATTGGTGGTTTAGGTAGTAACTGTCAGGTAAGCAACACAGCCTTTGTCGCGACGAGTGATCACACCATTAACTTACCTAACAAGATCAGTTGTCGTGATTGGATGGGTGGTTTGGTCCCGGAGTACATTGATTCTCTGCCGAGCTATTCAGATTCACAAAATGATCAGTGCGTGTTTTGGTATTTGGTCTCGCCGGACGGTAGTAGTTATAAGCTGAGAGCTGAGCGGTGCGCAGAAGGAGCTAGTCAGGATACTGGAGTACAGCCAGGAGACGAGTTTGCTCGTTGTCCGCTGTCGTGTCCAACGGGAAGTGGTTTCTTTTGTCCGCAGCCAGACAGTAGTGACTCCTCTGTCTATTCAGATAGTGACGGTTATGCCTCTTATGCAGTGTACAGTCCGGGCGGTGGCTGCTTAGGTAATACCACCTCAAGTGGTAGTTAGTTGATTTAATGCATCTTAAGGAGTTAACGATCAATGGCTTTAAGTCATTTGCTAAAAAAGGGGAATTAGAATTTTCAGCGCCAATTACGGCGATTGTTGGTCCTAATGGTTCGGGCAAGAGTAACGTGGCTGAAGCGTTTCGCTTTGTGTTGGGTGAGCAGTCGGTGAAGTCGATGCGCGGCAAGAAAGGGGAAGACTTAATTTGGGGTGGTTCGGAGAAAGTGTCGCGAGGTAATCGGGCGGCTGTACGGGTGATGCTTAACAATCAGTCGCGAGTATTTCCGCTGGAAGTAGGTGATATCGTATTGGGGCGGGGGGGTG